>NZ_JBXGSI010000002.1:0-449836 GCF_056790315.1 Sphingobium sp. VMM | reverse complement strand
ACTGTTCGGGCGTATCCGTGAAGGCTGGTCGCTGACCCATGACGGGCTGCTGGCGGCCACCGGCCAGTCGCGCCTGCTGGAACGGAGCCCGACGACCGAGACGTCTATCCGGCTGCGGCTTCCCTATATCGAGCCGCTCAATCTGCTGCAGGTCGAACTGCTCAAGCGCTATCGCGCCGGCGAGGATGATGCCCGGATCAAGGAAGGCATCGAACTGTCGATCAACGCGATCGCGACCGCGCTGCGCAACAGCGGCTGAACTGGAATGCTACGGAGCGGGTTGGGGATGGCCGACCCGCTCTGTAGGATTTGTCGCGCTTAACTTCGCATATTTCCCGCACATTTTGATCGTATCGATCAATTGTGGGAAATCATGTTGCGAGCGGCCAGCCGGTCCATCCCCCTTATAGCATCGCCCTGCTGGGTAGGACAGGCGCGGTCAGGGGAGGAGGGCGACGCGCCAGGTCTCGCCCTCGATCGGGTCGCCGAAGACGGTGTGGACGTCGCTCGACACGCAGACGAAGCCATGCCGGGCATAGATGCGGCGGGCGGGTTCCAATATCTTGTGCGTCCAGAGGGTGACGGCGCGATAATGTTTGTCGCGGGCGAATTGCAGGCAGGTGGCGACCAGCGCGTCGCCGATTCCGCGCCGCCGGGCAAAGGGTTCGACATGGAGCAGGCGCAGCCGGGCGAGGCCGTTGCCCTCGTCGGTCAGGAATATCGCGCCGGCCATGACGCCGTCGATCTCCGCGATCCAGCATTGTTCGCGGTCCGGCTTGAAGTCGCGCAGGAAGGCGGCGACGGTTTCGGCCTCCAGCGTTTCGAGCGGCCGGCCCCAGCCATGGCTGGCGGCGTAGAAGATCGACTGGCGGGTGACGACCTGGCTGACCTCGCCGGTGCGGAAGGGGCGGATGGTGAAGGGGCCGCCGCTGGCGGGATCGAGCAACAGCCGCGCGCGGGTGAGCGCCTGGAGCAGATCCTGCTGCTCGACGCTGTCGAGCCGGTCCAGATCCTGGGCAACAACGGCGCGCTGGCGGCTGTCGATCTGGTCGAAGGCGGCGCGGCCGACGGTGGTGAGGCGGATCGGACGGGCGCGGGCGTCGGCCGTTTCCTGATCACGGACGATCCAGTCCTTCTTCTCGAAGCGGGCGATCATGCGGCTCAAATAGCCGCGATCCAGGTCCAGTTCGGCCTGGAGCGTGCTGGCCAGCACCGGTTCCAGCCGGGCGATTTCGAACAGCAGCCGCGCCTCGGGCAGGTTGGCGTCGCTGTCGAGGAAGCGCGCGTCGATCGCCCCCACATGGCGGGTGAAGAAGCGGTTGAAGGTGCGGATGGTTGCAATGGCCTGTTCCATGCCGACGCTTCAGCATGGAATGTTGACGGAGTCAACTATATTGGCAACTATATTGGGGCAGGCGAATGCGGGACGGCCGCAGTCCATGGCCGTCCCGCACCCCAGATCCCTTTATGGAAAGGGATGAAGGCTGGGCGGGCGGGCCGATCAATGACCGGCCCACCCGTTCATGCGATCAATATTTGACGACGACGCCGGCCATCGGGCGGATCGAATGGAAATTGCCGGTGGTGTCGGCCTGGACACGCAGGCGGACATTGCTGCGCTCGGCCGAGCTGCCAAGGTCGGCGGGCGACAGTTCAAGGCCCGCGCCATAGGTCATGCCATGATAGTCGCGGCTATCCTTGCCCAGCGCGTCGAAATTGGTCCACTGATAGCCGACCTTGCCGAAGAACATGCTGTCCTTGCCGGCCTTCACGCCGACGCGGCCGGCCGCGCCATATTCCCAGTCGATGTCGCCGCTGACGCCCTTGGACACGGTACCTTCGACGCCGAGCACGAGCGGGCCGGCGACATTATAGTTCACGCCCGCGACGCCTTCGACCATGCGGCCCTTGTAGCCGACGGGGGGAATGCCCTCCTTGCTGGTCTCGCTGTCATAATTATGCACGCCCGCCATCACGCCGACATAGGGTTCGATGCGGCGGGTGGAGCTGCTGTCTTCCTGCGCCATGGCGGCGGCAGGCAACAGGGTGGCGGCAGCAACTGCCGTGAAAAGCAGTGTCTTCATGGGGGTGACCCTTTATCTGTTTCTGAAATTGGGCCGGGGTGTGGACCCGCCGGCATGTCCCGTGCGCTGCAAGCGTCTGCGAGGACATGGGGCATCAATGGTCGGGGCCGGTGGAAGGTTTCCTGAACGAAATGCGAAATATTGCCCAGGCCATGATTATGTGTTGGAAACGACACGGTTTCTGTCAGGGGGATGAACGAAAGTCGCTTTTTCTGAACCACAGATAAATGCCCGATCTTGAACCGCTTTTCATTCACCACCAATTCAACCGCAGGGCGTTAACCGGGGTCATGAAGCATATGAGGAGACAGGCAATGACGCGGACCGGATCACGATTCCTGGCTGCGCTTGGTCTCGCGAGCGCGATGGCCCTGGGGGGCTGCGCCTATGATGACGGCTATGGTTATGGCGGCGTGAGCGTCGGCACCGGCTATTATGGCGGTGGCGGCTATTATGGCGACGGCTATTATGGACCTTATGGCTATGCGCCGGGCGGCTATGGCGGCTGGTACAATGACTATTATTATCCGGGACGCGGCTATTATGTCTATGACCGCGCCGGTGCGCGGCATCGCTGGAATGACAGCCAGCGCCGCTACTGGGAAGCGCGTCGCAAGGACCGGCCGGGCAATGGTCGGCCCGGTGACGGCAGGCCCGGTTATGGGCGACCCGGTGACGGACGTCCGGGCGATGGTCGGCCGGGCTGGGATCGTCCGGGTGACGGGCGCCCCGATGGCAATCGACCGGGCGACGGACGCCCTGGCGGTCGCCCCGGCTGGAATGGCGGTGACGGTCGGCCTAATGACGGCAATTGGAGCCGTCCGCGCCCGCCGCGCGGCAATGACACGCCCGGTCGCGGGCGTCCTGGCGCCAGCGGCGGCGACCAGCGCTATGTGCCACAGCCCGGCCAGCGCCCGCCCCAGGCGAGCCGCCCGCCGCGCGACATGGGCGGCAGCGCCCGTCCGGCGCCGCGCATGCGGTCGGACGCCGGGACAAGGGGCGGCGGCCGCGAACCGGTTCGGACCCGTCCTCAATAATGCGGGAGACGTTCATGAGGGGAATGACCGGCGCCGCGTTGTTGCTGGGCCTGGTGAGTCTGGCCGCCTGTGACGGGCGGGAGGAAAGCGCGATCGACAATCTTGCCAATGGCGCCAATGCCAGCCAGGTCGAGAATAATGTCCGGGCCGAGGCGCAGGCGCTGATGGAGCCGCTGGCGCCGCCTGCGCCCGGCACGCCCGGTGGCCTGCCGGTCGAACCGGCGCCGGCCGAGGAAGGGGCGATCGACCCCGACAGCGCCCAGGGCGCGGCCCAGGTGGTGCAGGGCTATTATGGCTTGCTGGAGGAAAAGCGCTTCAGCGACGCGCAGGATCTGTGGAACGACAAGAGCGCGATCGGCGCGCAGGATGATGCGCATTTCGCCGCGCGCTTCCGTGGCTTCAGCGAGATCCATGCCAATATCGGCAGCCCGGCCGAGATCGAGGGCGCGGCCGGATCAAGCTTCGTGACGGTGCCGGTGCAGGTCTATGGCCGGCTGAAGGCGAACGGCAAGCCCTGGTATCGGCTGCGCCAGGTGGTGTTGCGCCGGGTCGATGCGGTGCCGGGCGCGAGCGAGGCGGATCGGCGCTGGCATATCGAATCGATCGGCGCCTATGTCGCGCCGCCGGCGGACGAGTCGGACAATGCGACCCAGACCGCGCAGCTGATTTCCGCGACCGACGGCCTGGCCCGGAAACACTGACACCGGCGCGGCGCGGCCGCACCGGTGTCGGGGCTTGGCCTGCCGCCATGCCCATGAGGGCTGGCGGTGGCCTTGACGGCGTATCGCTTAGGCGACGGTCGCCTTGACGATCTTGCCCGGAGTCTTGGGCGGCTCGCCCTTGGGCAGCGCGTCGACATGTTCCATGCCCGAGGTGACTTCGCCCCAGACGGTATACTGACCGTCGAGGAAGGTGGCGTCGTCGAAGCAGATGAAGAACTGGCTGTTGGCGCTGTTCGGGTTCATTGCGCGGGCCATCGAGCACACGCCGCGGACATGCGGTTCGCGGCTGAATTCGGCCTTGATGTCGGGCAGCTTGGAGCCGCCCATGCCGGTGCCGGTCGGATCGCCGCCCTGCGCCATGAAGCCGGGGATGACGCGGTGGAAGACCACGCCGTCATAGAAGCCGTCCTTGGCAAGGGTGGTGATGCGTTCGACATGGCCGGGCGCCAGATCGGGGCGCAGCTTGATCACGACGTCGCCGCCGCTGTCGAGGGAAAGGGTAAGGGTTTCGTCGGCCATGAAAGATCCTCTCATTGGGGAAGGCGTTGATCGCCTCATATAGAGGCTTGGGATGGGGATGGAAGCGGCTGTTTGGCAAAGCCTGTCCCATCTGTTGCCAAAGCGCGTCCAACCCCATTGCAATTATATTGTGCATCGGCGAAAGCATCGAAATGTTACAGGAACCGGACAGTTGCGCGCGCCATGACCGAACGTGGCGATTTGGCCGAGCCGCGGCCGCACGAGGAACTTGCTGACGAGAGTCTGATCTCGGCCGGTATGGAGCAGGCCGAGTCGAGCCTGGACGAGGATGACCGGCTGAAGCCCGAATTCCTGTCCGCCGTGCTGGATGCGGTGGATGAAGGCGATATCGACCATGCGCGCGAGTTGGTTTCGCCGCTGCACCCCGCCGACATCGCCGACCTTCTGGAACTGACGCCCGCCGAGCAGCGTGGCGAAGTGGCCGCCGCGCTGGGCGACCTGGTTGGCGCGGAGGTTCTGTCCGAACTCAATGATTATGTGCGCGACGACCTGATCGGCGCGCTGGCGCCCGAACAGGTCGCCGAATTCGCCTCCGAACTCGATACCGACGACGCCGTCGCGATCATCGAGGACATGGAGGAGGCCGACCAGCAGGCGGTGCTGGAGGCGATGGAGCCGGAGGATCGCGCCGCGATCGAGTCCGCGCTTTCCTATCCCGAAGAATCCGCCGGCCGCATGATGCAGCGCGACCTGGTCGCGGTGCCCGAGCATATGACGGTCGGCCAGGTGATCGACTATCTGCGCGACAATGGCGACCTGACCCGTGATTTCTGGGAAATCTTCGTCGTCGATGAGGGGCATAAGCCGATCGGCACCTGTCAGCTCAGCTGGGTGCTGACCTGTCCGCGCGGCATAGCCATGGCCGACCTGATGAAGCGCGAGCAGACGCTGATCCCGGTCGACATGGACCAGGAAGAAGTGGCGCTGCGCTTCCAGAAATATGCGCTGATTTCCGCCGCGGTGGTCGATGGCAGCGGCCGGCTGGTCGGCATGATCACGGTCGACGACATCGTCCACATCATTTCCGAGGAAGCGGGCGAGGATATTCTCCGCCTGTCGGGTGCGGGCGAAGGCGACATCAACGAGCCGGTGATGGACAGTTATCGCGCGCGCGTGCGCTGGCTGCTGACCAATTTGCTGACCGCGCTGGTGGCGTCCACCATCATCGGCATTTTCGAGAATACGATCGAGAAGATGGTGGCGCTCGCCACGCTGATGCCGATCGTCGCGGGCGTGGGCGGCAATGCCGGCAGCCAGACCATGGCGGTGACGGTGCGCGCGCTGGCCACCAACCAGATTACCGGGTCCAACGCCCGCCGCACCATATTGCGCGAAATTCGCGTGGCTTTGCTCAATGGCTGCACCGTGGCGCTGGTGCTGGGGCTGGGCGTGGGGCTGGTGTTCCACAATGTCGCGCTGGGCGGCGTGATAGCCGCGGCGATGATGACCAATATTGTGACGGCCGGGCTGGCGGGTGCGGCGGTGCCGCTGGCGTTCGACCGGATGAACCTCGACCCGGCGGTGGCATCCTCCATCTTCGTCACCATGATCACGGATTCGATGGGCTTCTTCGCTTTTCTGGGGTTGGCGACGGCGGCGGGATTGACCGGCTGAACCGCCGCCCCATCTAGACGCCAATGCCGCTGCACCTGACCAAGATCGCCTTCCAGAGCGAAAGCCCCGCAACCCTCAAGGCCTGGCTGGAAAGCCATGCGGACGAGGCGCGCCTGACCACCCGTTACCTGCCCAAGCGGCTGGAGGAGATGGAGGGCGGGTCGCTCTACTGGATTCACGGCCATGCGCTGGTCGGCCGCAGTCCGATCCTGGGATTTCAGGAGACCGGGCAGGGGCGCTACTGGATCCGGCTGGCGCCGCGGCTGATCCCGGTGCGGACGGCGCCCAAGCGTGCGCATCAGGGCTGGCGCTATCTGGAGGACAAGGATGCGCCGCCCGATCTGGGCGGGGGCGAGGCGGACGATCTGGAAGCGATGCCGCCCGCCATGCTGAACGAACTGGCGCGGCTGGGGCTGGTCTGACGCCAGCCCCAGGCGAGGTTCAGATCATCGGCTTGCCATCGGCCTTCACCACGGCGCCGCCCTTCATGACGAATCCGACCTTTTCGAGCTGGCGGACATCGGCCAGCGGGTCGCCGTCGACCGCGATCAGGTCGGCATAGCGGCCGGCCTGCAACGTACCGACATCGGCGCTGCCCAGCAGGTCGGCGGCATTGGCGGTGGCGGCCTTGATCGCTTCCATCGCCGGCATGCCCGCCCGCACCATCAGCGCGAATTCCTGGGCATTTTCGCCATGGTCGGACAGGCCGAACGTGTCGGTACCGAAAGCGATCTTGACCCCGGCGGCATAGGCCTCGCGCAGATTCTTCTGCAGCAGCGGGCCGATCACCAGCGCCTTTTCGGCGGTCGAGGGATTGAGCTGTTCGGGATGTTCCTTGGCGCGCTGATAGACGCGCTCGCCCACCAGCATGGTCGGCACCAGATAGGCGCCATATTGCTTGAAGATCTTGTAGCTGCCGGCGTCGGCATAGGAACCATGCTCGATCGAATCGACGCCCAGCGCGATCGTATGGTCGATCGCCTCCTTGCCATGGGCATGGGCCGCGACCTTCATGCCCAGGCTGTGGGCGGTATCGATCACCGCCTTGATCTCCTCGTCGGTCATCAACTGATGCTTGGGATCGTCGCCGATCGACATGACCCCGCCCGAGGGCATGATCTTGATGAGGTCGGCGCCCTCGCGCTTGAGCCTGCGCACGGCGATGCGGGCGGCTTCCGGGCTGTCGATCACATTGTCGCTGATGTGCGGAATGTCGGCAAATTCGACGCGCAGGCCGTTGACCGCGTCGCCATGGCCGCCGGTCGGGCCGAGCGGCGTGCCCGCCACCCACAGGCGCGGGCCGGGGATGACGGCGCCGTCGATCGATTTCTTGAGCGCGACGATCACCTGGGTATCGGCGCCGCAGTCGCGGACCGAGGTGAAGCCGGCGAGCAGCGTGTTGCGCACGAAACCGGTCGCCTCGATCGCGTCCTCATAGGCGCTGCGCGTCACGGCGTTGCGGATCGGGTCGCCGCTGTGCCAGCCGGCGGTGATATGGTCATGGGTGTCGATCAGGCCGGGCAGCACGGTCTTGGCCGACAGGTCGATCACCTCTGCGCCGGCGGGGGTGACGAAACCGGACTGGATCGCGGTGATGCGATCATCATGGATCAGGATCGACACTTTCTCGCGCGCGGCAGCGCCGGTGCCGTCGATCATCCGTCCGGCATGGACCACGACATCCTTGGCCATTACGGCCGGCGCCGACACCGCGACCAGTGCTGCCATGCTGCATGCGGCGAGTGCCGCTGCCTTCCCCCAGATCATGTAACCCCCTGTTTAATTTGATGGCGGCAGCGTCGCGCGCAGCGAGCCGGCCGTCAACGGATTTATATCAGGCGAGGGCGTGGAGCCGATCGCCGACCATCCGCAGGTCGGCGACGAAGCGGGCCTGTTCCTGCGCCTGACGATCGGGGTCGGGCAGGCGCAGCAGATAGCTGGGATGGACGGTGATCCAGGCTTCGGTGCCGTCATCGAGCGGGATCGGCCGGCCGCGCATCTGGCTGATCGTCACCGGCTTGCCCAGCAGGGCGCGGGCCGCGGTGGCGCCCAAAGCGACGATGATGCGCGGGCGGATCAGGTCCAGTTCCTGTTCCAGCCACCAGCGGCAGGCCCTGATCTCCGGCACGTCGGGTGTCTGGTGCAGGCGGCGCTTGCCGCGCTGTTCATATTTGAAATGCTTGACGGCGTTGGTGACATAGGCGCGTGCCCGATCCACGCCGGCTTCGGCCAGTGCAGCGTCGAACAAATGGCCGGCGGGACCGACAAAGGGGCGACCGGCCAGATCCTCCTGATCGCCCGGTTGTTCGCCGATGAAGAGCAAAGATGCGTCGAGCGGCCCTTCGCCGAACACGGTCTGCGTGGCTGGCCCGTGCAGCGGACAGCGGGTGCAGGCCATCGCTTCGTTTCGCAACGCCTGCCAGGCGGCGCGGCTATTGCCGGAGCGAGCGGCCGGGCGTGGCGCAGTGGCGATCATCGCCGCCTCGCGTGCCTGGGCGCCGGCGACCAGATCGGGGATCAGGGCGGCTTCGGGCAGGTTGCGCCAATATTTGCGCGGCATTTCCGACAGCATCGCCCCGGTCTTCAATCGGGCCGGGTTGAAGATGGCGGCATAATAGCCCTTCCACACATCTTCGACCGGATCCTCGGCCGGGGCGTCGCCGCGCTGCGCGCCGGGGCCTTCGGTCAATATGTCGCCATCCCAATGGATGCTGACCTCCGGCGTCAGGATCGACCAGCGCATCGATGCGAAGCGGCGGGTGAAGAAGCCGGCATTGGCGCGGACGATATGATGGTCGGGCTCGAACCAGGCGATGAAGCGCGGGCCGTCGCCTTCATCCAGTTCGCGGAAGCGGACGAAGGCGCGCATCTTGTGGATATCGCGCCGCACCGCCTTGGCCAGATCCTCGACCCGGCGCAGCAGCGGATCGGCGCGATCCTCCATCCGGCCGGGCACCGCGCGCACCGCCAGCAACAGGCTGTAGAGCAGGGAGAAGCGGGCGGGATCGCGATGGAGGATCGCGCTTTGCGCCAGGTCGACAAAGGCGCGCGGCACGGAAAAGGCCGCATCCGCCGGAGCCGGGGGCAGGGGTGTTGCGTCGCTGCCGAACAGGTCTGGCGTGGCGCTGCCCGCGACATCCCAGAGGATGGCGTCGGCGGGAATGGCGGCCAGGGCCAGCGCGCGGGCCGCATCGCGCCAGCCCTCAAAATCGTCCGGCCCCGCCAGCGTCACCCGATGCATGGCCGTCCGGTCAGTCCTCCGCCTCGGCGCGGGCCAGTTCGGCGGGCTTGCGGCGCGCGAACAGCTTCGCCAGCTTTTCCTCCTCGGCGGCGCTCAGTTCCTTGGCGGCGTCGGGGAACATCTCTTCCTCTTCCTCCTCGATATGGTGGAGGTAGCGCTTCTTGAGCTGGTCGAAGGTGCGGCGCCAGGCATCGCCATTGAATTTCAGGCCATCCAGCTCCTCCAGGAAATCGTCGATTTCCTTATGTTCGGACACGCTGTGCTGGGCATCTTCGCGCAGGTCGGGCTGGGCGAGCATAGTGGCGTAGAGCGTCTCTTCCTCGGCGGCGGCATGGGCCGTCACCTCGATCTTGAACTGGTCGAACAGCTTCTCCAGCCGGTCGTCATCCTTTTCGCGCGTCGCCTCCGCCATCTTGTCGAACAGCTGGCGATGGGCGTCATGATCCTGTTTCAGGCGATCGAAAATGCTGGCCTTGGCCATGGGCAATCCTCCTTCATGCGATGAAGGAGGAAACGATGGCCCAGTAAAAAGGGTCCGGCGCTTAGCCGAACAGCGCGTGGAAGATGATCGCGACCGGAACCCAGAGCAGCGCGCCCAGCAGGCTGGTGCCCCAGAGCTGGAGCAGGTCGCGGCGGAAGCGCAGGCGCAGACCGGCATGGGACAGGCCGCTGTGGTCAAGCATCTGCCAGCGATGTTCGAGCGCGCGGGCGGCGATGGCGAAACCGCCGATCGCGATGATGACGCCGAGGTGCAGGACCAGCGAGCCGCCCATCTTGGCGACGATGAAGATCTGAAGCAGGCAGAAGACGACAAGGGCGGCCGCAAGATGCGTGCTGATGCGCTTGGCAAAGCCTGCGCCCTGCCGCTCCATGGCCTGATTGTCGAAAAGTGTCGCCAAAGTCCCGATCCCCTTGCTGATCGTGTTACAAGAGTTTCATGAACCGTGCTTGCGATCAACCGCAAAATTGCCTCGGCTCCCCTTAAAAAAGTTCGAGCTGGGCGGCGGGACGCCGCAACTGCGCGGACAGATCGACTCGGTCGGCCAGTTGCACCGGGCGCCAGTCGGCGGCGATCAGGAAGGGGCGCAGCTTGACGATCGACGTGGTCAGGCGCGCGACATCTTCCAGCCGCAGCTGGCGATGGCGGCGACTGGCCAGGATGCGCTCGACCGCCTTCACCCCCAGGCCCGGCACCCGCAGCAGCATTTCGCGCGGCGCATGGTTGACGTCGACCGGGAAGCTGGCGCGATGCTGCAAGGCCCAGGCGAGCTTGGGATCGATGTCGAGCGGCAGGCAGCCACTGTCCCGGTCGGTCGCGGCGGCGATTTCGGTGGCGGAATAGCCATAGAAGCGCATCATCCAGTCCGACTGGTAGAGCCGATGTTCGCGCATCAGCGGCGGGCGCTTGAGCGGCAGCACGCTGCTGGGCGAGGGGATGGGGGAGAAGGCGCTGTAATAGACGCGGCGCAGCCGGTGCCGGTCATAAAGGCTGCTCGCCCGCTGGATGATGGCGCGATCGTCAGCGGCATCGGCACCGACGATCATCTGGGTCGACTGGCCCGCCGGGGCAAAGCGGGGGGCATGGCGATATTTGCGGCGGGCGTCGCCCATATCGTCCATCTGGCTGCGCATCTGCGCCATCGCCCCCTCGATCCGACGGCCGTCCTTTTCCGGCGCCAGCCGCTTGAGGCCGGGTTCGGTCGGCAGCTCGACATTGATCGACAGCCGATCGGCATGGAGGCCGGCCTGACGCAGCAGGTCCGGATCGGCATCAGGAATGGTCTTCAGATGGATATAGCCGCGAAAATCATGATCCTCGCGCAGGCTGCGGGCGACCTCGACCATCTGCTCCATCGTATAGTCGGACGAGCGGATGATGCCGGAGGAGAGGAACAGTCCCTCGATATAGTTGCGGCGATAGAAGCTGAGCGTGAGGTCGACCACTTCGCGCGCGGTGAAGCGGGCGCGGCGGACATCGCTCGACCGGCGGTTGATGCAATAATGGCAGTCGAAGATGCAGCTGTTGGTCAGCAGGATTTTCAGCAACGAGATGCAGCGGCCGTCGGGCGCATAGGCATGGCAAATGCCCATGCCTTCGGTCGAGCCTATCCCCTTGCCGTCGCGCGAATCCCGCTTGGTCGTGCCGGACGAGGCGCAGGACGCGTCATATTTGGCGGCATCGGCAAGGATTTCGAGCTTTTTACGGGTGGACAGGGCGGACATGTGTTCATGTTACGTTCCTGATTCCGGCTTGTCCATAATCCAGATCAGGCCGGCTCCTCGTCCAGCACCTGGCGCACCTTGCCGGCGAGCTGGTCCATGGTGAAGGGCTTGGCCAGGAAGGCGACGCCGGGATCGAGCATGCCGTTATGGACGATGGCGTTGCGGGTATAGCCGGTGGTGTAGAGGACGCGCAGTTCCGGCCGGTCGGCACGGGCGCGGTCGGCGAGGATGCGGCCGTTGATGCCGGGCATGACGATGTCGGTGAAGAGCAGGTCGACCCGCGGTTCGATCGCCAGCATCGCCAGCGCCTGTTCGCCATCGGCGGCCTGGACGATGGTGTAGCCCAGTTCGCGCAGGGAATCGACCGACATGTGCCGCACCCGGTCCTCATCCTCGACCACCAGGATGATCTCGTCCCCCTGGGCACGGGGCAGATCGAGGGCGATGGCGGGCGCCACCGGATCGGCGACCGGCACGCCATAATGGCGGGGCAGATAGATTTTGATCGTGCTGCCCTGACCGGGTTCGGAATAGATTTTCACATGGCCGTGCGACTGGCGGACGAAGCCGAACACCTGGCTGAGGCCCAGGCCCGTGCCCTTGCCCACGCCCTTGGTGGTGAAGAAGGGGTCGAAGGCGCGCTCGACCACGTCGGGCGTCATGCCGGTGCCGCTGTCGGTGACCGACACCAGCACATATTGGCCGGGGATCACCTCCGCATGGGTCGCGGCATAGGCATCGTCGAGATAGGCATTGCCGGTTTCGACCGTCAGCCGGCCACCATCGGGCATGGCGTCGCGGCCATTGACGCACAGGTTCAGGATCGCCGCTTCCAGCTGGCCGGGATCGATGCTGGCCCGCCACAGGCCGCCGGACAGCACGCTTTCCACCCGCACCCGCTCGCCGATCGTCCGGCGCAGCATGTCCGACATGCCGCCGACCAGCTTGTTCACGTCGGTCGATTGCGGCGCCAGCGGCTGCTGGCGCGAGAAGGCGAGCAGCCGCGCGGTCAGTTGCGCGGCGCGCTGCGCGCCCTCGGTCGCATTGTCGAGGCCGTTGCTGATGCGCCGATCGATATCGGCGGGCAGGCGGCGCCGCGCCATGTCGAGCGAGCCGATGACGACCGCGAGCATATTGTTGAAGTCATGGGCGATGCCGCCGGTCAGCTGGCCGATCGATTCCATCTTCTGCAACTGGCGGACCTGCGCCTCCATCGCCGTGCGCTGTTCCGCTTCGCTGACCAGCCGGGCATTGGCCTCGGCGAGCGCCCGTTCGCTCGCGACCGCCTCGATCATGCGGCGGCGGGCGTTGCGCAGCGCCAGCAGGCCCAGGATGATGACCAATGCGGCGCTGACCGACAGGCTGGCGGTGACCCAGAAGGTCAGCCGGTTGGCCTCCATGCTGCGCAGGCGCAGCAGATCGGTCTCGCGCGCCTTCATGGCGGTGATATGGGCATGGATGCCGGCCATCGACATCAGGCCCGGCGCGAAGGCGTTGGGATCGACCGGGCGGTTGCGCCGTCGCAGCTCGATCCCGCCGTCCAACAGGGTCAGGCGCTGCGCCAGCATCTGGCCCAGCCGATCGGTCGCCTGCACCTGTTCCGGATTGTCGCGCACATCCTCGCGCAATTGCGCGATCTCGCGCGGCCAGTCCGCCTTGAACGTGTCGAACGGCCCCAGGAAAGGATCCTGGCGGGTCAACATATAGCCGCGCTGGGCGCTTTCGGCGGCCTGCACCCGCGACAGGATCACCGACAGGCGGTTTTCGACGCGCAGCGTGTGGTTGACCCAGCCGATCTCGGCTTGCTGGCTGCGATAGAGCCAGATGGTGCCGCCTACCGCAACGATGACGGTGGCAAGCGCGAGCAGCAGAACGACGATGGATCGTTCGGGGCGGAGCGCATTCATCTGGTCTTAATGGGCAATTAACAACGGTGGGGCAACCCGATTGTGTCTGTCATGCGACGGGTCGTTGCGGTTATGTCCGGGCACTTCGTTGAACCGGTCGGCAGATAGGGGGCGGGATGATGGACAGACGCGATTTTCTGGCGCGGGGCCTGGGCGGGCTGGGTGCCCTGTCGCTGGCGGCGGGGGGCGATGCGGCCAGCCTGTTCGATCCGCTGGCCGGGCTGGAGCCGATCCGCGCGACGCCCGATCGCATCTTTCGCATCACCGTCTGCCTGCGGCCCTTCCGCGCCGCCGGGCCGCGCATCGCGGTGGAAGAGGTGGGACGCAAGCGGGTCGTCCATCATTATGGCCATGGCGGCAGCGGCTGGTCACTGTCCTGGGGATCGGCCGAGGTTGCGGTCGGCATGGCGCTGGCGGATGGGATGACGGATATTGCGGTGATCGGCGCCGGCGCGATCGGCCTCACCACTGCGCTCACCGCCCAGCGTGCCGGGGCGCAGGTGACCATCTATGCCAAGGAGCAATTTCCCGACGTGCGATCGGCGCGGGCGACCGGCACCTGGTCGCCCGATTCCCGGATCGCGATGGAGGGTGGCGTCGATGCCGGCTTTGGCGATCGCTGGGAGGCGATGGCGCGGCGATCCTTCGCTTTCTATCAGGGGCTGCTCGGCCTGCCGGGCGATCCGGTGGAATGGACCGACCGTTACATGCTGTCGGACGGCCCGGCCGTGGCGCCCGCCGTCGAGATGCCGACGCCGCAGCGGCCCGATCGCTTCATCCGGCTGGAGGAGCGGCTGCACGACATCATGCCGCGATCGGTCGAGCTGGCGCCGGGCACCCATCCCTTCCGCACCGAACGCGCCCGGCGCAGCAGTTCGCTGACCTTCAATGTCGCCGACCTTGCCCATCAATTGACCAATGATTTCCTGATCGGCGGCGGCCGCATCGTGCCGATGGAATTGCACGAACCCCAGGATGTGACGCGGATGAAGCAGAAGACGGTCATCAACTGCACCGGCTATGGCGCGCGGGCTTTGTGGCGGGACGAGAGCATCGTGCCGGTGCGCGGCCAGATCGCCTGGCTGATCCCGCAGGCCGGCGCCACCTATGGCGTCTATCATGACAAGCTGGCGATGCTGGCGCGGCGCGACGGCATCGTGGTGCAGGAGGTCGGGGAGGACGACTGGTTCGGCTATGGCGACGCCAACGAAGCCCCCGACCGCGCCGCCGCCGAGGCATCGGTGCGCAAGCTGGCGGGCTTCTGGAAATAGCGCGGCGCCGTCCAGCCCCGCCCCCGCCTGTCAGGCGAAGACCAGCGACTGGTGCGCGCCGACCCCGGCCTTGACCCCGGATGCGGAGGCAAAGGTCGCATTGTGCATGGGGGAGGTGGCGTCGCCGGCGGCATAGACGCCGGGCACCGAGGTCAGGCCCCAGGCGTCGATGCTGATGAAGGGGCCGGTCGGGCCATCCTCCAGCGCGCAGCCGAGCTGGACCGCGACATCGCTGCTGAGCCGCGTTCTGGGAGCGGTGAAGACAGCGGCGATTTCTATCGTCCGGCCGTCGGCCAGTTGCACGGCGCTCAGCGCGGGCGCGTCACCAATCAGTGCGACCACGGGCACGCGCTCGATCGTGACGCCGCGCGCCTCCAGCCGGGCGCGTTCGGCATCGTCCGGCTCATATTGGCCCTGGGTGAAATAGGTGGATGGTCCCCAGTCGGGGATCAGCGCGGCCTGATGCGCGCACATTGGGTGGTTGGCGATGATGCCCAGGGGATGGTCGCGCACTTCATAGCCATGGCAATAGGGACAGTGCAGCACCGTCTCGCCCCAGCGTTCCGCCATGCCGGGGATCGACGGCAGCTCGTCGCTCACGCCGGTCGCCAATATCAGCCGCCGGGCCAACCGGGTTTCGCCGCTGGCCAGGGTCAGTGCGAAGCTGTCGCTGCTCTTGATGGCATGACGCACTTCGCCGGCCAGCATCCGGGCGGTGGGATAGGCGAGCAGCTGGCGCGCGGCATCGCGGATGATGGCGCGGGGCGTGCGGCCATCCTGCCCCAGGAAGCCATGGGCGGCGTCGGCAAAGCGGTTCCGCGGCAGGCCGGCATCGATCAGCAGCACATCCTGCCGCGCGCGGGCGAGCTGCATTGCCGCCGACTGGCCGGCAAAGCTGCCGCCGATCACGATCACGTCATGCATGGGTCTTCCTTTCAATGGCTGCACCGAATCACGATACTTGATAAGTTACATAATCGTGCCTCGCACATTTGCAACAATTGATGTTGCGTGATAGGCGAGCGGGAAAGGAGACGCCTGCGATGCAGCTGGATGCGCGCCTGTCGAGAATGCTGCATATCCTGATCCACATGGATCGGCTGGACGGCCCGATGACGTCGGAGCTGGCGGCGCAGATGCTGCGCACCAATCCGGTGGTGGTGCGGCGGACCATGGCGGGCCTGCGCGACGCGGGCTATGTGCGATCGGAAAAGGGGCATGGCGGCGGCTGGACCCTGGCCCGTCCGCTCGACGCGATCCGCATCCTCGACATTTATCGCGCGGTGGGCGAGCCGCGCATCTTCTCGATCGGCCCGGCCGACCCCAATCCGCAATGCCTGGTCGAACAGGCGGTCAACGCCTCCATGGCGGCCGCGATGCAGGAGGCGGAGGCGATGCTGATCGCCCGGCTGGGACAGGTGACGCTGGCGCAGATCGCGGCGGACTTCGACCAGCGCTATGCCGCGCTGCTGGCGACCGGGGCGATCGAGCCGCTGACCGGCCATTGAGCCAAGCGGCTTGCCAACCGCCTGTGGCGCGGCCATCAGGCGGGGCATGCAATGGCAATTCTGGATCGACCGCGGCGGCACCTTTACCGACGTGGTGGCACGCGACCCGCAAGGGGTTCTTCACACCGCCAAGCTGCTGTCGAGCGACCCCGAGCGCTATGCCGACGCGGCGGTCGAGGCGATCCGGCGGCTGACCGGCGCGGGCGACGGGCCGATCCCGCCCTGTACGCTGCGGATCGGCACGACCATCGCCACCAATGCGCTGCTGGAGCGCAAGGGCGAGCCGGTGCTGCTGGCGATCACGAAGGGATTTCGCGACGCGATCCGCATCGGCTATCAGGACCGGCCGGACCTGTTCGCGCGGCGGATCGACCTGCCGCCGCCGCTCCATGCCGATGTCGTGGAGATGGACGAGCGGCTGATGCAGGATGGCACCATCCTGACGCCGCTGGACGAGGTCGCGGCGCAGGCGGCGTTGCAGCGCGGCTATGATGCCGGGCTGCGCGCGGTCGCGATCGTGCTGATGCATGGCTATCGCTATCCCGCCCATGAGCAGGCGCTGGCGCGGATCGCCCGGCAGATCGGCTTCACCCAGATATCGGTCAGCCATGAGGTCGCGCCGCTCATCAAGCTGGTCGGGCGGGGCGACACGGTGCTGGCCGACGCCTATCTCTCGCCGGTGCTGCGCGCCTATGTCGACGGGCTGGGCGCGGCACTGGGCGAGGACGCCGACATGCTGTTCATGCAGTCCAATGGCGGGCTGACGCGGGGCGACCTGTTCCGTGGCAAGGACGCAGTATTGTCCGGCCCGGCCGGCGGCATCGTCGGCCTGGCTCGCACCGCCGAGCAAGCCGGGTTCGGCGAGGTGATCGGTTTCGACATGGGCGGCACGTCGACCGACGTGTCCCATTATGCCGGCAGCTATGAACGCGACAATGAGGCGCGGGTGGCGGGCGTGCGGCTGCGCGCGCCGATGATGCGCATCCACACCATCGCGGCGGGCGGCGGCTCCATCTGTTCGGTGGTCGACGGGCGTTTTCGCGTCGGCCCGGAATCGGCCGGCGCGGTGCCGGGGCCGGCCTGCTACCGGCGCGGCGGACCGCTGACCATCACCGACTGCAATGTCATGCTGGGCAAGGTGCAGCCCGATTTCTTCCCCAGCCTGTTCGGCCCCAATGGCGACCAGCCGCTCGACCGGGACGCGGTCGAGGCGCGCTTTGCCGACATTTGTGCGCAGGTGGAGGCGCAGACCGGCCGGGTGATGAGCGCGCGGGACGCGGCGCAGGGCTTCATCGCCGTCGCCGTCGCCAGCATGGCCAATGCGATCAAGCGCATCTCGGTCGCGCGCGGTCATGATGTGGCGCGCTATACGCTGGCGAGCTTTGGCGGGGCGGGCGGGCAGCATGCCTGTCTGGTCGCCGACGCATTGGGCATGGACCGGGTGATGATCCATCCGCTGGGCGGCGTCCTGTCCGCCTATGGCATGGGCCTGGCCGACCGGCGCGCGGTGCGCGAGCGGACGCTGGCGCTGCCGCTGGACGATGCGGGCGCCGACGCGCTGACAGCGGCGATCGCAGACCTGGGGGAGCAGGCGCGCGCCGACCTGCCCGAGGCGGAGCGGAGCGAGACGGTGCTGCGGCTGCGCTATGATGGCACCGACAGCCTGTTCGACGTGATGCTGGGCGATCGGGCGGCGATGCTGGCCGAGTTCGAGGCGCAATATCAGGCCCGCTTCGGCTATGGCGGCACCGGCACCGTGTTGGTCGACATGGTGCGGGTCGAGGCGATCGCGCCGACCGCCGAGGATATGGGCAAGGTGGCGACCATCGCGACCCAGAAGGCCGCGCCGCTGGCGCAGGTGATGCTGGCGGGCACACCGGCGCCGGTGTTCGACCGGGCCGGGCTGACGCTGGACAGCGCGATCGATGGCCCGGCGCTGATCAGCGACCCGGTGTCGACCACGGTGGTCGAGCCGGGCTGGCGCGCGCGGCTCGATTTGATCGGCAATCTGCTGCTGACCCGTCATGCGCCGCGCCCGGCACCCGCCGCCGATGACGGCACCGCCGTCGATCCGGTCCGGCTGGAGGTTATGGGCGGCCTGTTCATGGCGATCGCCGAGGAAATGGGCGCTGCGCTTCAGCACAGCGCGTCCTCCGTCAATATCCGCGAGCGGCTGGATTTCTCCTGCGCCCTGTTCGATGCCACCGGCAATCTGGTCGCCAATGCGCCGCACATGCCGGTTCACTTGGGCAGCATGGGCGAAAGCATCCGCGCGGTCATGCGCCGGCGCGGGATCGGTGCCGATGGCCGGGCGATCGACGGGCGCGGCATGCTGCCGGGCGACGTCTATGCGCTCAATGCTCCTTATGATGGCGGCACGCACTTGCCCGACGTGACGGTGGTGATGCCGGTGTTCGTGGATGAGACGGCGCACGCGCCCGCCTTCTATGTCGCGGCGCGCGGCCATCATGCCGATATTGGCGGTATCTCGCCCGGCTCCATGCCGCCCGACAGCCGCAGCATCGAGGAAGAGGGCATCGTCCTCGATAATGTGCTGGTGGTGGATCAGGGCCGCTTCCTGGAGGGCGATCTGCGCGCCTTGCTGGGCTCCGGCCGCTGGCCCTCGCGCAATATCGACCAGAATATCGCCGACCTGTCCGCCCAGATCGCCGCCTGCGCCAAGGGCGCGGCCGAGCTGCAGCGGATCAGCGGCGATTATGGCGCCGATGTCGTGGCCGCCTATATGGGCCATGTGCAGGATCAGGCCGAGGCAGCGGTGCGCCGGCTGATCGATCGCCTGTCCGACGGGCACTATCGCTATGCGATGGACAATGGGGCGGAGGTGGTCGTCAACGTGACGATCGACCGGGCGGCGCGCGGCGCGACGGTGGATTTCACCGGCACGTCGGACCAGCTGCCGGGCAATTTCAACGCGCCTTTGTCGGTCGCGCGCGCGGCCCTGCTCTATGTCGTGCGGACCCTGGTGGACGAGGCCGTGCCGATGAATGACGGCTGCCTCAAGCCCATGACTTTGGTGGTGCCAGAGGGATCGCTGCTGCGGCCGCTTTATCCCGCGGCGGTCGTCGCCGGCAATGTCGAGACCAGCCAGGTCGTTACCGACGCTCTGTTCGGCGCGCTGGGCGTGATGGCGGGCGCGCAGGGGACGATGAACAATTTCACCTTCGGCAATGCGCGCCACCAATATTATGAGACGATCTCGGGCGGATCGGGCGCCGGGCCGGATTTCGACGGCGCCGATGTGGTGCAGACCCACATGACCAACAGCCGCCTCACGGACCCCGAAATATTGGAAAGCCGATTCCCGGTGCTGCTGGAGGAATTTTCCATCCGGGCCGGATCGGGCGGCGCGGGCGCGCATCATGGCGGCAATGGCGGGCTGCGCCGCATCCGCTTCCTGGAGGATATGACCGCCGGCATCCTGGCCAACCGGCGCAGCGTGCCGCCCTTTGGCCTCGACGGCGGCGCGCCCGGCGGGCTGGGGCGCAACTGGGTCGAGCGTGGCGATGGCCGGGTCGAGATGCTGGGCGCGACCGGATCGGCGCAGATGGCACCGGGCGACGTCTTCGTGATCGAGACGCCGGGCGGCGGCGGATTCGGCAAGGGCTGATCCGCCTCCGTCCGCGCGGAGCGAACGGAGGTCGGGAGGCAGGGTGCTCTAGTCCCGCCAGCTCCTGTCGGTGCGGTCGATCAGGCGGACCATCGCCTGGAAATCCGGCACGCCGACGCCGACCGGCAATTGCACCCCGGCGAGGTCGCGCTGATGCACGGCGATGACATCGGCGGGGATCTCCACCGGCGTGCCGGCGGCGCAGGCCGCGACCTGGATCTCGCAGGCACGCTGGAGCATCCATTGCATCAGGAAGGCTTCGGGCAGGCTCTTGGCCATCACCAGCGTGCCATGGTTGCGCAGCATCATGATTCGCCGCGCGCCCAGATTGGCGATCAGCCTTTCCCCTTCGTCCGGCCGGATCGTGACGCCTTCGAAGTCATGATAGGCGATCCGCCCGGCAAAGGCGGCGGCGTAGAAATTGATCGGCCGCAATCCTTCCTGCGTGGCGCTCACCGCCATGCCTGCGGTCGTATGGGTGTGGATGATGCAATGAGCGTCGGCCAGGTGGCGGTGGAACACGCTATGCTGGGTGAAGCCGGCGCGATTGACCGGATAGGGGCTGCCGTCCAGCACATGGCCGTCGATATCGATCTTGACCAGGTTGGACGCCGTCACCTCGCTGTAGAGCAGGCCGAACGGGTTGATGAGGAAGGCGTTTTCCTCATCGGGCACGCGCAGGGTGATATGATTGTAGATCAGTTCCGACCAGCCGAAATGGTCGAAGATGCGATAGCAGGCGGCGAGCTGCTGGCGCGCCTCCCATTCGGCAGGCGACATGTCGGGCTGTCTGGCGGCACTTGCCATGGCCATCCTCCTTTATATTATGGACGCCACTATCCTCCGCTCGACGCATTCTGTCGAGGGAAAGGGCGTGAAAGCCCTGCAGGGGTTGAATTTGCCCGACTCTGCTGGTAGGGCGCGCCCCACATGCCTCAGGGTGACCTGTGGCGACTCACGGATTTTTATATTCGGTCGGCCCGTCGGGAGGGTTTCATTCCTGGCGATCCGCCCGTTTTCGATTGGAGATTGACGGACTTATGCAGATCATCGTTCGCGACAACAATGTCGACCAGGCCCTCCGCGCGCTCAAGAAGAAGCTGCAGCGTGAAGGCGTGTATCGCGAAATGAAGCTGCGTCGTCACTACGAGAAGCCCTCGGAAAAGCGTGCGCGCGAAAAGGCGGCTGCTGTCCGCCGCGCCCGCAAGCTGGAGCGCAAGCGCGCCGAGCGCGACGGCGTCCGTTAAGGACTGCCGATATCAGGACGGCCGGTTCGCGGTCGTCCTGACTCTTTGCTGATTTCCCGTTCTTCATTGCGAGGCGTTCGCCCATGTCCACGACGGCTGTCCCCCTTCGTCCTATCGCCAAGGGGTCGCTGACGCGACTCTGGATCGGTGTCGCCGCGATCGCGCTGGCGGCCGGTGGTCTGGCCTGGGCAGGGCAGCAGGGCGTGGAAGCATCGCCGGCCGCCTTCCTGACGCAGAACGCCCATGCCAAGGGCGTGGTGACGACCGAGTCGGGCCTGCAGTACCAGGTGCTGGAGGAAGGCAGCGGGCCGAGCCCGACGACCGCCGACGTTGCGCTGGTGGGCTATAAGGGCACGCTGCTCGACGGCACCGTGTTCGACGAGAATCCGCAGACGCCGATGCCGGTCGATGGCGTGGTGCCGGGCTTCTCCGAAGGCCTGCAGAAGATGAAGAAGGGCGGCAAATATCGCCTGTGGATCCCGCCGCAGCTTGGCTATGGCGAACAGGCCGCCGGCCCGATCCCGGCCAATTCGGTGCTGGTGTTCGATGTCCAGCTGCACGACTTCAAGTCGCGCGCGGAAATCATGCAGATGCAGCAGCGGATGCAGCAGATGCAGGGTGGCATGCCGCAGGGCGCCGTTCCGCAGGGCGTGCCGGGCAACTGATCCGATCGATCCGAGAGTAGAGAAGGGCCCGGTTTCCGGGCCCTTTTTCTTTGGTGGTTAGAGGTTGTCTGAAAAATGCGCGAAAGGGCGCATTTTTGATGCGGTGCGGCTGCGCCAGAGGCGCAGTCCGGACAAATGCTCAGAGGCTGGCCTGATCGCCGGGCGCCGATGGCGGGAAGGCGAGGCCTTCGGCGCTGCCAATCTTTTCCTCGCCGGTGAACAGGCGGTCGAGTCGCGCCTTCACGTCGCGCCGATATTCGACGCAGGACACCGAACGCGGTGCGCCAATGTCGATATCGTCGGCGATCGCCGACTTGATCCGTTCCAGTGCGTCATTGTCGAGGATGCCGGCCCGATGCAGTTCCCGGCAGAGCTGGACCATTCCGGCGGCGGTCGCCTGGGCCCGCATGCCGACATTGGTCAGTTCGAAATGCAGCTTCTTCTGCTGCTCCATTGCCACGGTCATGCCATTCTCTCCTTTCGCTTTAGGATAGAAGCGCAGGAGCAATCGTTACGTTCCGGGACGCATTCGTCAATCGCCGTTTTTATCGTCGCTTTTCAGGATGGTCTGCCCTGCCAGAGCCTTGGACCGTTCCTCCAGATAGACCTTGATCATGGCGACGATCGGATCGGCCAGGAACAGGCCGAGGATGCCGAACAGCGCACCGAGCAATATCTGCGCCGCCAGCACCAGTGCCGGGGCCAGGTCGGTTGCGCGCTTGGCCACCATCGGCACGATCAGATAGCCGTCGATGATCTGCACCGCCATGTAGACGCCAAAGGCATAGAGGCCGGTATGGGTGCCGCCGGAAAAGCCGACAAGGACGATCAGCACGCCCGAGATGATCGCGCCGATATTGGGCAGGAAGGCGAGCAGGCCGGTGAGGATGCCGAGCAGGCCCGCCATCGGCACGCCGCCCGCCCACAGCAGCAGCCATACGCCCACGCCCTCCACCGTCATGCCGATCAGCCGGCCGAACATCAGCCGGCGCAAGGTGAAGGCCATCTTGTCGGCGACGGTGTAGAAATGGGCGCGCTTGTCCATCGGCAGCATCCAGGCGACGCCGCGCTCGTACAGCTTGGGTTCGACCGCGATGAAGATGGCCAGCACCAGCATCATGACGCCGCTGGTGATCGCGCCGACGGCGGTGCCGACGGCGGCGGTGACCCGGCCCATGGAACTCATTGCCTGCTGGGCCAGGCCCTTGAGGTCTTCGGGCGTGGTGGTGATGCCAAGCTGCTGCATCCAGCCGCCGACCCGCTCCACCTGCGCCTCGACGATGGTGCGCATCGCCTGCGCCTGGGCGGCCAGGCTGGAGCCGGTGAGGTAGAAGGTGTAGGCGAGGAAGGCGACGACGGCGAGCAACACGATCGTCAGGCGCCAGCCCCGGCCGATCGGCAGCACGCGGCCCAAGAGGCGGGTGCCGCCATCCATCATGGTGGTGAAGACCAGCGCGCCCAGGATCAGCATGATCGGCTGGGCCAGCAGCACGATCAGCGCGATGCCGATCGCCATCGCGAACCAGACGCCCGCCCGCTTGATCTCATGCTGGACCAGCGGGCTGCGCAATTCGCTGGGGCCGGGTTGCTCGATATGCTGCTGCGCGTCGCTCAAACCCGGAACCCCCTGTCAGATGCTGTGAACTATTTCGCCTCGGTAACGCTCTGGGGGCGCAGGCTGTTCCCGGCACGGCCGCCACGGAAGGCATGGAGCCAGCTGATCGGATTCCAGCTCGAATCGCCGTCCAGGCTGAAGGTGATGAATTCGGCGCGACCGCCGATCGCTTCCCACGGCACCGGGCCGCCCAGGCCATTTTCCTCCAGCGGCGCGCGGCTGTCGGCGCTGTTGTCGCGATTGTCGCCCATCAGAAAGACATGGTCGGCGGGCACGCGGACCGGGCCATACCAGTCGAGCGCGCTCGGCCCCATGTCGATCGTGACATAGGTCTTGCCGTTGGGCAGCACTTCCTGCCGCACCGGCAGTTCGCACCAGCTCTTGCCCGCCTTGTCGGTCACCAGCGCGCCAGGGAACTGCATCGGCGGGCAGGGGGCGTTGCCGTCGACCGCTATGCGCAGGGGCTTGAGCACCTTCTGCGGCACCGGCACGCCGTTCAGGATCACCTGACCGCCGCGCACCTCGACAATGTCGCCGGGCAGGCCGATGACCCGCTTGATATAATCCTCGCGCCGGTTCTGGGGCGAGACGATGACGATGTCGCCACGCTCGGGCAGATGGCCCAGGATGCGCCCCTTCAGGAAGGGCAGCGGATGGAAGCTGGGGCTGACATAGGACCAGCCATAGGGGAATTTGCTCACCACCAGCCGGTCGCCCTTCAGCAGCACCGGCATCATCGATTCCGACGGGATGTAGAAGGGCTTGGCGACGAAGCTGTGAAAGGCCAGCACGGCGAGGATGAGCAGCACGATGCTCTTCACCTCATGCCACCAGTTCACCCCGCTGTTGCCGGCCCCGCTATTGCCTGCCTCCTTGTCGTCGGCTGCCGTTTCGGGCGCGGCGGGGGGCAGGGGGTCGGTTTGGGTCATGTCGACTGCCGTCATGGAAGGGCTATGCTCGGATGGGGAGGGCGGCCCGCTCAAAGCGGCAGCGCCTCGATGATGACGAAGGCCTGCGCCCATGGATGATCGTCCGTGAGCGTCAGGTGAATGACCGGCTTGTAGCCCGCCGGCACCATCGATGCCAGCCGCTGTGCGGCACCGCCGGACAGCGCCAGCGTGGGGGCGCCGCTGGGCGCGTTGACGACGCCGATATCCTTCATGAAGACGCCGGCCTTGAAACCGGTGCCGACCGCCTTGGAAAAGGCCTCCTTGGCGGCGAAGCGCTTGGCCAGCGTGCCGGCTTTGGTAAACGGCCGGCGTTCCGCCTTGGCCTGTTCGACATCGGTGAAGACGCGCTGGACGAACCGGTCGCCGAAGCGGTCGAGCGAATTCTGGATCCGCTCGATATTGCAGAGATCGGAGCCGAGGCCGATGATCACGCTTTGGCGGCCTTCATCGGGCCAGGTCCATCTGGCGCCGCATTTCGCGGATGCTGGCTTCCAGCCCGCCGAAGATCGCCTCGCCGATCAGGAAATGGCCGATATTGAGTTCGGCGATCTGCGGGATGGCGGCGATCGGCGCGACATTGTCGAAGGTGAGGCCATGGCCGGCATGCGGCTCGATGCCGTTCTTGGCGGCGAGCGCGGCGGCGTCGGCAATGCGGCGCAGCTCGACCGCGCGGGCCTCGCCGGTCAGATGGGCATAGGCGCCGGTATGAAATTCGACCACGGGCGCGCCAAGCTGGATCGCGGCCTCGATCTGGGCGGCGTCGGCCTCGATGAACAGGCTGACGCGGATGCCGGCCTCGGTGAGTGCGGCGACGATCGGGCGCAGCACTTCGATCTGGCCGGCGGCGTCCAGGCCGCCCTCGGTCGTGCGCTCCTCGCGCTTTTCCGGCACGATGCAGGCGGCATGCGGCTTGTGCTTGAGGGCGATGCCCAGCATTTCCTGCGTCGCCGCCATTTCCAGGTTCAGCGGCACGTCGAGCGCCGCCATCAGCATCGCGATATCCTCGTCGCGGATATGGCGGCGATCCTCGCGCAGATGCGCGGTGATGCCGTTGGCGCCGGCCTTCACCGCCAGCAGCGCGGCCTTGACCGGATCGGGATGTTCGCCGCCCCGCGCGTTGCGGATCGTCGCCACATGGTCGATATTGACCCCCAGGCGCAGCGGAACGGCGGCCATCTTATTGCTTCCGGCTGCCGGGCTTGATCGCTGGCACCGCTTCCAGTTCGGGCGGCAGCTGATCGGCGTCATAGACCGGGAAATTGATGCTCACGAGCGGGTAGAAGGGGACGCCCAGGTCCACTTCGCCGGCCGAACGATCGACCAGCGCCACTTCGGCGACGACGATGCCGCCTTCGCGCTCGACCGCCTCGATCGCCTGGCGCGAGGACAGGCCGGTGGTGACGACGTCTTCCACCATCAGCACTTTCTGCCCCGGCGATATGGCAAAGCCGCGGCGCAGTTCGAACACGCCCTCGGGCCGTTCGAGGAACACCGCATCCTTGTCGAGCGCGCGGCCGACTTCATGGCCGATGATCAGGCCGCCCATGGCGGGCGACACGACCAGGTCGATCTCCTGGCGCAGCTCGCGCGGCAGCTGCTGCACGGTGGCGCGGGCCAGCTTGCCGGCGCGCTCGGCATTCATCAGCACGCGGGCGCACTGCAGGTAATTGGCGCTGCGGCGGCCCGACGACAGGATGAAATGTCCTTCGAGCAGCGCACCTGCTGCCCGGAATTCTGCCAATACTTCTTCGTCGGTCATTCCGCCCTGTTCCACTATTCCGTTGCGGGAGGTCGCGCAAAAACGGCGCCCGGCCCGCCCATATCGCACGGGCATGACATGCCCATGATCGCGCACCTGTGCGCGAGGTGCGAGATAGGCGGGAGCGGGAGGCGTTGCAACAGCGAAGAAAATCTGGTCCACACTGACTTGAGGCAGAAAAATTCGTTGCCTATAAGCCGCCACATAGACCGAACGGGCGGGCACGACGCGAAAGTGGACGTTCCCGTTGCAGCGGCAACAAGGGGTTAGGGGTAGATGAGGCTATGAAAAAGGTGAGATCGCTCATTCTGGCCGGCTTGCTGGCAATGGCGCCGGCAACGGTGATGAGCCCGATGGCATTGGCGCAGGAGAATGCCGCCGCTGCCGCCCCCGCTGCTGACAATGCAGCTATATCGACCGAATCACCCGACAATGCGACGGCCCCTGCGGCCGAAGCCGCGCCCGCCGCCAAGGTCGCCGCGCCGCCGCGGATGAAGCCGACCGAAGGCATCGGCATGCCCAAGCCCGGCGAGATCACGCTGCAGGAGCAGTTCACCTCCACCGGCCACACCGCGCGCTGGCTGCACGACAAGATGCTGCTGCCGCTCATCACCATCATCTCGGTCTTCGTGCTGCTGCTGATGCTCTATGTGATGGTGCGCTATCGCCGCTCCGCCAACCCGGTGCCGTCCAAGACCTCCCACAACACTGTCATCGAAGTGGTGTGGACGCTGGTCCCGGTCCTCATCCTGCTGGTGATCGCGATTCCCTCGATCGGCCTGCTGGCCGACCAGTATAAGCCCGCGCCCAAGGATGCGCTGACCGTGAAGGTCACCGGCTATCAATGGTATTGGGGCTATGAATATCCCGACAACGGTATCCCCGAATTCGTGTCGAACATGCTGCCCGAGGACAAGGCGAAGGAAAATGGCGAGCCCTATCTGCTCGCGCCCGACAATCGCCTGGTCCTGCCGGTCGGTCGTCCGGTCAAGCTGATCATCACCGGCGCCGACGTGATCCACAGCTTTGCCGTGCCTTCGCTCTGGGTGAAGATGGACGCCGTGCCCGGACGCCTGAACGAGAAGAGCTTCACCATCGAGAAGCCGGGCGTCTATTATGGCCAATGTTCGGAACTGTGCGGCGCACGCCACGGCTTCATGCCGATCGCGATCGAGGCGCTGCCCCCGGCTCAGTTCGACCAGTGGGTCCAGTCGCAGGGCGGCACGCTGAAGGGCGCAGCGGCGGAGAAGACGGCTGAAGCCGCTGCCGCTACTGCTGAAAAGAAGATCTGAGGGGTAGGAACGTCATGACCACCATCACCGCCGACCATCATGGCGATCATCATGGCGACCATGCCCATGATCAT
Organism: Sphingobium sp. VMM; assembly: GCF_056790315.1. Lineage (NCBI taxonomy): Bacteria > Pseudomonadati > Pseudomonadota > Alphaproteobacteria > Sphingomonadales > Sphingobiaceae > Sphingobium > Sphingobium sp. VMM. Next base: position 422,459 of record NZ_JBXGSI010000002.1, on the reverse strand, counting down.
CATGATGCCGACCACAAGCCGGCCTTCTTCCAGCGCTGGTTCATGTCCACCAACCACAAGGACATCGGCACCCTCTATCTGATCTTCGCGATCATGGCCGGCCTGATCGGCGGCGCCATTTCCGGCCTGATGCGCATGGAATTGCGCGAGCCGGGCATCCAGTTCCTGCATATCTGGGCGCAGTGGAGCGACGGTCCCGCCGCGACGCTGGACCAGGCCTATCACCTCTGGAACGTGCTGATCACCGCCCATGGCCTGATCATGGTCTTCTTCATGGTGATGCCCGCGATCATCGGCGGCTTTGGCAACTGGTTCGTGCCGATCATGATCGGCGCGCCGGACATGGCCTTCCCGCGGATGAACAATATCAGCTTCTGGCTGCTCATCCCCGCCTTCCTGCTGCTGCTCGGCTCCACCTTCGTGCCCGGCGGCACCGGCAATGGCGCGGGCACCGGCTGGACCGTCTATGCGCCACTGTCGACCAGCGGGTCGGCCGGCCCGGCCGTCGACATGGCGATCCTGTCGCTGCACATCGCCGGCGCCAGCTCGATCCTGGGCGCGATCAACTTCATCACCACCATCCTCAACATGCGTGCGCCGGGCATGACCCTGCACAAGATGCCGCTGTTCGTCTGGTCGGTGCTGGTTACCGCCTTCCTGCTGCTGCTCGCGCTGCCGGTTCTGGCCGCGGCGATCACCATGCTGCTGACCGACCGCAATTTCGGCACCACCTTCTATGATGCGGCCGGTGGCGGCGATCCCGAACTCTACCAGCATCTTTTCTGGTTCTTCGGCCACCCCGAAGTCTATATCATGATCCTGCCGGGCTTCGGCATCGTCAGCCAGATCGTCTCGACCTTCAGCCGCAAGCCGGTGTTCGGCTATCTCGGCATGGCCTATGCCATGGTCGCGATCGGCGTGGTCGGCTTCGTCGTCTGGGCGCACCACATGTTCACCACCGGCATGTCGGTGAATGTGAAGATGTATTTCACCGCCGCCACCATGGTCATCGCGGTGCCGACCGGCATCAAGATTTTCTCGTGGATCGCCACCATCTGGGGCGGGTCGATCAGCTTCAAGACGCCGATGGTATGGGCGCTGGGCTTCATCTTCCTGTTCACCGTGGGCGGCGTGACCGGCGTGGTGCTGGCCAATGGCGGCGTCGATGACGTGCTGCACGACACCTATTATGTGGTCGCGCACTTCCACTATGTGCTCTCGCTGGGCGCGGTCTTCTCGCTGTTCGCGGGCTTCTATTACTGGTTCCCGAAAATGACGGGGCGCATGTATAATGAAGTGCTGGGCCAGCTCCATTTCTGGGTCTTCTTCATCGGCGTGAACCTGCTGTTCTTCCCGATGCACTTCCTGGGCCTGAGCGGCATGCCGCGCCGTTATCCCGACTATCCCGAGGCGTTCGCCTATTGGAACAAGATCGCGACCCACGGCTATGAGATCATGGCGGTCGGCGTGCTGATCTTCCTGGTCAATGTCTTCTGGTCGCTGTTCGCCGGCAGACGCGCCGAGGGCAATCCCTGGGGCGAAGGCGCGACGACGCTGGAATGGACGCTGACCAGCCCGCCGCCCTATCACCAGTTCGAGACCCTGCCGGTCATCGACTGATTGCCATGCGGGTGCCCGGCCTAGACCGGGCACTCCATCCCCCTGCGGCGGGGCAGATGGGTAGGACCGTCTGTCCATTTGCCGGAATCGGTCAGGGCCTGTATGGGGCGCCGGCTGATCGAAGAGGAGTTTATGGCCAGTTCGCCGCTTTCGTCCGGGGCTAATGCCCCCGTCCTGCCCGCTCATTGGCGCGATTTCGTCGCGCTGACCAAGCCGCGCGTGATGACGCTTGTGGTGTTCACGGGCCTGTGCGGGCTGCTCGCCGCGCCCGGCCATATCCATCCGGTGCTGGGCTTTACCGCGATATTGTGCATCGCGCTGGGCGCCGGCGCGGCCGCCGCGCTCAACCAGTGGTGGGAAGCCGACATCGACGCCAAGATGAAGCGCACCGCCAGCCGGCCGCTGCCCGCCGGCCGGATGGAGCGGCAGACGGCGCTGCATTTCGGCGTCGGCCTGTCCTTCTTCTCGGTGATCCTGATGGGGATGGCGACCAACTGGCTGGCCGCTGCGGTGCTGACCGTCTCGATCCTCTTCTATGTCTTCATCTATACCATCTGGCTGAAGCCCCGGACGGCGCAGAATATCGTCATCGGCGGCGCGGCCGGCGCCTTCCCGCCGGTGATCGGCTGGGCGGCGGTGACGGGCGACATCACCGCGCTGCCGATTGCGCTGTTCATGCTGATCTTCTTCTGGACGCCGCCCCATTTCTGGGCGCTCGCGCTATTCGTGAAGACCGATTATGCCGCCGCCGGCATCCCGATGCTGCCGGTCGTGTCGGGCGAGGTCGTGACCCGGCGCCAGATCCTCTTCTACACCTTCATCATGGCGGTTGCCGCGCTGGCTCCGGTCGCGCTGCAACTGACCGGCGCGATCTATGGCACGGCGGCGCTGGTGGGCACCGCGATCTTCGCGGCCATGGCCTTCCAGGTCTATCTGCGCCGCGAAACCGATCCCGCGCGCATGGCGCCGGAAAAGCGGCTGTTCAAATATTCGATCCTGTATCTCTTCCTGCTGTTCGGGGCAGTGGTCGTCGACCGCTGGCTGCTGGCATGAGTCCGGAAGATCAGGATCAGGTGCGCGCACGGCAAAAGTCCCGTGCGCTGGTGACCGGGCTGCTGCTCGGCTTCCTCGCCATCCTCTTCTTCGCCATCACTTTGGCGAAGATCGGCGCGAGCCATAATATCTGATGGCCTCGCTCCCGCCCTCGCCCTTTGACCGCGACCGCCGCAACCGGCGGACGCTGGTGGCGATGGCGGGCATCGGCCTGGCGATGCTTGGCCTCGGCTTCGCCTCGGTCCCGCTCTACCGCATCTTCTGTCAGACGACCGGTTTCGGCGGCACGACCCAGCGCGCGGCGGCCGATGTGAAGCTGACCCCGGTGGCCGGGCGGACCATGTCGATCCGCTTCGATTCCAATGTCCAGCCCGGCATGCCCTGGGAATTTCGCCCCGAACATCGCACCGACACGGTGACCGTCGGCGCCCGCGACATGGCGATTTTCATTGCGAAGAACCTGTCCGACAAGCCGGTGACCGGCACCGCCAGTTTCAACGTCACGCCGACCCAGGCTGGCGCCTATTTCACCAAGATCCAATGCTTCTGCTTCACCCAGCAGACGCTGCAGCCCGGTGAAGAAGTGCGCATGCCGGTGATCTATTATGTCGATCCCAAGATATTGCAGGATCCCGACAACAAGGACACGCAGCAGATAACGCTCAGCTACACCTTCTATCCTGTTGAGCAGGGGAAGCAGCCAAGCTAAGCTGACGAGAATAACCGAAAAACAGGGAAGAGGTAGAAACCGTCATGGCAGGCGCCAAGAACCACGATTATCATATCCTTCCGCCCAGCATCTGGCCGCTGTTCGGCTCGATGTCGGCGCTGGTGATGGCGATGGGCGCGATCATGTGGATGCATCCCGACGCGATGCCCGCCGGCGGTGGCTGGATCTTCCTGATCGGTGTGGCCGGTGTCCTCTTCACCATGTTCAGCTGGTGGAGCAATGTGATCGCCGAGGCGCATGCCGGCGATCATACGCCGGTGGTTCAGCTGCATCTGCGCTATGGCATGATCCTGTTCATCGCGTCCGAAGTCATGTTCTTCGTCGGCTGGTTCTGGGCCTTTTTCGACTTCTCCCTCTTCCCCAGCGAACTGGCGCCGATCGAGGGCATGTTCCCGTCCAAGGGCATCGAGGTGATGAACGCGTTCGAGCTGCCCTTGCTCAACACGCTGATCCTGCTCTGCTCGGGCACCACCGTCACCTGGGCGCATCATGCGCTGATCCACGGCGATCGCGAAGGGCTGAAAAAGGGCCTGTGGTGTACGGTGATCCTGGGCGCGCTGTTCAGCTGCATCCAGGCCTATGAATATATGCACGCGCCGTTCCCGTTCGGCGGTTCGCCCTATAGCTCGGCCTTCTATATGGCGACCGGCTTCCATGGCTTCCATGTGCTGGTCGGCACCATCTTCCTGGTGGTGAACCTGATCCGCGCCTATAAGGGCGACTTCACCCCGCGCCAGCATTTCGGCTTTGAAGCGGCCGCCTGGTACTGGCATTTCGTCGACGTGGTGTGGCTGTTCCTGTTCGCCGCCATCTATGTCTGGGGCGGCTGGGGCGCGCCGATCCACGGCGGCTGATGATTCAAGCATGACGGCGAAGGCGACAGGCATGGACCTGCTTGCGGCCTCCGCCCGCGGCCTTTGCCCCCGTTGCAGCGCACCGACCCTGTTCGAAGGGCCGGTGCGTTTTGCGTCGCGCTGTCGCCAGTGCGGGCTGGACTATGGCCAATATAATGTCGGCGACGGGCCGGCGGCTTTCCTGACGCTGATCATCGGCGCGGTCATGGTCGCGCTGGCGCTCACGCTGGAACTGACGGTCCATCCGCCGCTGTGGCTGCACCTGCTGCTCTGGGCGCCGCTGACCGCCGGCGCCGTGGTCGGCAGCCTGCGCGTCGCCAAGGGCGCGCTGCTGACGGTCGAATATCGCAAAAATGCCCGCGAGGGACGGGTGGTGGAGAAGAAGGACGCATGAGCGGACGGCGCATCCCGATTGTTCCGACCGTGCTGGTCTGTGTCGCGATCGCTGTCATGATCGCGCTCGGCATCTGGCAGTTGCAGCGCCGGGGCGAGAAGGAAACCATGCTGGCGTTGGCGGCCAGCAATGTGTCGCGCCCGGCCGTCGCCTTCCCCAAAATGCCGCCGGTGCCCGATGAACTTCTGTTCCGCCCGTCGTCGGTCCATTGCCTGCGCGTCGTCGGCTGGCAGGTGGAGGCCGGGCGCGCCGCCGACGGATCGACCGGCTATCGCCATATCGCCCAATGCACGACCGGCGCCGAAGGGCCGGGCGCGCTGGTCGCTGTCGGCGTCGGCCAGAAGCCGGATGACAAACCGGCCTGGACCGGCGGGCAGGTCGAAGGCTGGATTTCGCAGGAGCCCGATCATCGCTCGCTGATCGCGCGGGCAGGGGGCAGGACCATGCCGCTGCGGCCGATGCTGGTCGCGCGCGCCGCACCGCCGGGCCTGAAACCCATGGCACCGCCCAGCACCGCCGACGTGCCCAACAATCATCTCGCCTATGCGGTGCAATGGTTCATTTTTGCCGCGCTGGCGGCAATAATCTATCTGCTTGTCCTGCGCCGACGCAATGCGGAGCCGCCAAGGCCGTCGTAAAGGCTTGCCCCGGCGCGCGCGCGTCGCTACCGCGCTTTCCCATTATGCAATATGTCAGCACCAGGGGAAGCGCACCGGCGCTCGGTTTTGAAGATGTCACGCTGGCGGGCCTGGCGTCCGACGGTGGGCTTTATGTGCCGGAGAGCTGGCCGCAATTTTCCGCTGCCGACATTCGCGCCCTCGCTGGCCTTTCCTATGTCGAAACCGCCGTGCGCGTCATGGCGCCGTTCGTCGCCGGATCGCTGAGCGAAGAGGAACTGCGTGAGCTGTGCACCGCTGCCTATGGCCGGTTCAGCCATGACGCGGTGACGCCGCTGGTCCAGCTCGACAATCGCCACTGGATGCTGGAGCTGTTCCATGGTCCGACCCTGGCGTTCAAGGATGTCGCGCTCCAGCTGCTCGGCCAGCTGTTCGAGCGCTTCCTGTCGCGCCGCGACGACCATCTGACCATCGTCGGCGCCACATCGGGCGACACCGGTTCGGCCGCGATCGACGCGGTCGCCGGCCGCGAGAAGGTCGACATCTTCATGCTGCATCCCGAGGGCCGGGTGTCCGACGTGCAGCGCCGCCAGATGACCACGGTGCTGGCGCCCAATGTCTACAACATCGCGATCGACGGCAGCTTCGACGATGCGCAGGCGCTGGTGAAGCGCATGTTCAACGACGCTGACTTCAAGGCGCGCTTCAACCTGTCGGCGGTGAACAGCATCAACTGGGCGCGGCTGATGGCGCAGGTCGTCTATTATTTCTACGCCGCCGTGCGGCTGGGCGCGCCCGATCGCCCGATTGCCTTCTCGGTGCCGACCGGCAATTTCGGCGATGTCTTCGCCGGCTATGTCGCGTCGAAAATGGGCCTGCCGATCGCCAAGCTGGTGGTCGCCACCAACGTCAACGACATATTGCACCGCGCTTTGTCGGAGGGCGACTATAGCCAGGGCCAGGTCGTGCCGACCGCGACGCCCAGCATGGACATTCAGGTCAGCTCCAATTTCGAGCGGCTGCTGTTCGATGCCGGCGGCCGTGACGGCGTTGCGCTCGCCCAGCAGATGCAGGGTTTCGAGGCGAGCAAGGCGATGCGCCTCACCAATGCTCAGCGCGAGGGCGCGGCGAACCTGTTCACCTCCGCCCGGATCGATGCCGACGGCATGACCATGGCGATGCGCTGGGCGTTCGACGCCGCCGGCCAGGTGATCGACCCGCACAGCGCCATCGGCCTCGCCGCCGCGCGCGAGGCGGACATCGACCCGTCGATCCCGGTGGTGACGCTGGCGACCGCCCATGCCGCCAAGTTCCGCGACGCGGTGGAGCGGGCGACCGGCACGCGGCCACCGCTGCCTGCACGGGTCGGCGACCTGTTCGCGCGCGAGGAAAGCTATGCCAAGCTGCCCGGCACGTTCGAGGCGGTGACCGCCTATGTCGCGGAGCGGGCGACGCCGCGCGGCTGATCGCGGGTTGATCCCCTCTCGACAGGAGCGGCGCAAGAGACGATGAGGCCGAAATGGAACTCAAGACTCTCATCGGCGAACCCTGGTCCGACTATGGCCTGATCGACTCGGGCAACGGTCGCAAGCTCGAACGCTATGGCCGTTTCCGCTTCATCCGCCCCGAACCGCAGGCGATGTGGGCGCCGGCGACCGAAGACTGGCGCGCCGACGGCGAATTCATCCCCGGCTCTGACGAGGATGGCGGCGGCCGCTGGTATTATGACAAGCCGGTCCCGGCCGAGGGCTGGCCGCTGCACTGGAAGGAAGTGACCTTCCAGTCGAGCTGTACCCCCTTCCGCCATCTCGGCTTCTTCCCCGACATGGCGCCGGTGTGGGATTTCATGCGCGCCAGCACCGCCGACAAGCCCGAGGCCGAGGTCATGAACCTGTTCGGTTATACCGGCGTCGGGACGCTTGGCATGTCGGCGGCCGGCGCGCGCATGGTCCATGTCGATGCGTCGAAGAAATCGGTGGCGCAGGCGCGGGCGAACGCCGACCTGTCGGGCATGGGCGGCCGGCCGATCCGTTGGATCGTCGAGGATGCGGCCAAGTTCGTCGCGCGCGAAGTGCGGCGCGGCCGCCGCTATGACGGCATATTGCTCGACCCGCCCAAATATGGCCGCGGCCCCGACGGCGAAGTGTGGCGGCTGGAGGAGGATCTGCCGGGCCTCATCGCCAATTGCCGCCAGTTGCTGGACGCGGACAGTCGCTTCCTGTTCCTCACCGTCTATGCGGTGCGCATGTCCGCGCTGGCGATCGGCGAATTGCTACGCCAAGCCTTTGCCGACCTGCCCGGCGAGGTGGAAGCGGGCGAACTGACCGTGCGCGAGGAAGCCCGCGGCCTGCTGCTCCCCACCGCCATCTGGGCGCGCTGGAAGCGCTAAACCGCCTATAAGCCCTCTCCCGTTTACGGGAGAGGGTTGGGTGAGGGCTTTTCTACGACTGCCCTCATGATAGACTCTGCCAATGCCCAGCATCGGCCCGACCAGTCCCAACGCTTCACGTCTGCGGCGCAACGCAACTGAATGTGAGCAACGGCTATGGGCCGTCTTGCGCAATCGCCAGCTTGAAGGTTTCAAGTTCCGGCGCCAGGCGACGGTCGGGCCATTCGTGGTCGATTTTCTCTGCGCCGAATATCGCTTCATCGTCGAGATCGATGGCGGGCAGCATGATGAACGGACGGATGCGTCGCGCACGACGCAGCTGCAATCGGCGGGCTATGTGATCCACCGGTTCTGGAATCATGATGTGGTCGAGAATTTCGACGGCGTGGTGGAGCGGATCAGGCTGGAATTGCTTGCCGTTCGAGAGACGTAAGCAAGAAGACCCTCACCCAACCCTCTCCCGCCTGCGGGAGAGGGCTATTACGCGCGTTGCCTTACTTCCCGACCTTGATTTCGAACAGTTTCGGCCAGTTCTTGCCGGTGATGAAGACGCGGTCGGTCTTCGCGTCATAGGCGATGCCGTTGGCGACGGCTTCGCTGTCGGTGACGCCGGCCTGCTTGCGCAGCGGGGCGACATCGATCCAGTCGATCACGCCGCCGCTGCGCGGGTCGATCCGGGCGATCTTCGTGTCATACCAGACATTGGCCCAGATCTCGCCCTTGACCCATTCCAGCTCGTTCAGCCGATCGACCGCGCGGCCGTTCCAGGTGACGGTGATGCGGCGCTGTTCGTTCAGCGTCTCGGGATCGAGGAAGCGCAACTGCGCGCTGCCGTCGCTCATGATGATCGACCGGCCATCCTGGGTCAGGCCCCAGCCTTCGCCTTCATAGCGGAAGGTGGAGAGGGGCGAGAAATCGTCCAGCTTCCAGACAAAGCCCTGGCGGTGGCGCCAGGTCAGGCTGACCAGCTTACCGCCCCAGTTGACGATGCCCTCGCCGAAATAGGGCTGCTCGACCACGCGGCGCTGTTCGACTTTGCCGGTCTTGAGCGCGACCTTGCGGATCTCCGACTGGCCTTCAAGGCCGGTGCTCTCATAAAGCGCGCCGTCGAGGTAGAAGAGACCCTCGGTGAAGGCCGCCGGATCATGCGGATAGGCCTTGACCAAAGTCCAGGGGGTTTCCGCCCCGGCCGGCGCGGTCAGGGTAAGGGCGCAGGCGAGCGCCAGCAGCCCTTGCCTCATTCGGCGGCCTGCGCGGCGATCGCGGTGGCGAGCCAGGCGGGCAGGGTGGCGGGGGCGATCGCCTCCACCCGTTGCAGTTCGATCGAGAGGCCAAGGTCGGGCAGGGCGGCGCGCTGGCGCTTTTCGTCGGCCTGTTCCAGCGGCACCGCGACCAGCCGCCGGTTCACCTTGTTGCGATAATGCATGCGGGCGGTGTTTTCCTGACCGACATAGCAGCCCTTGTCATAATCGACGCCGTGCAGCTCCTCGGCATTGGTTTCGAGCCACAGAATCTGGTCCTGCCCCAGTTCCGCCGCGCCTTCGAACACCCCAAGCGACAGCCGATGGGCGCGGAACGCGGCGGCGGCGTCGCCATCGCTCGCCGGCGCCAGCCAGCGCGCGCCCAGTTCAGGCAGGCGCGGGTCGCGGGGTCTGTCGGCGGCATCGAGCGCCCAATGCACCGCCAGCGACTCGTCGCGGGCAATCACCACCTTGCGGCGCAGCCGGTATATGGTCAGCCGCTTGGCCAGCGCATCTGCCTGCGCCGCCTCGCAGTCGATCAATATATCGCCGTCATCGCCCCACAGGATGAAGTCGAACAGCGCCTTGCCCTGCGGCGTCAGCAGCGCGGTCCAGCGCGCTTCGCCGTCTTTCAGCGTCAGCACGTCGCGGGTCAGCAGCCCCTGCAGGAAGGGACGCGCCTCTTCGCCGGAAATGCGCAGCACCGCGCGGTCGGTAAGGGTGGTATCGGTCATCGGCTTTAGGTAGGACGGCGGCACGACTTCGCCAAGCGGTTCGCGCGAACAGCAGACAGGAATATCGCCATGACCCAGACCTTCGACATGATCCTCAAGAACGGCACCGTCCATACGCCGGGCGGCGCGGAGCAGGTGGATGTGGGCGTGCGCGGCGGCAAGATCGTCGCCATCGGCACCAGCCTTGGCGATGCGGGCGAAGTGATCGACTGTACCGGCCTTGACGTGCTGCCGGGCTGCATCGACAGCCAGGTGCATTTCCGCGAGCCGGGGCTGGAATATAAGGAGGATCTGGAATCGGGCAGCCGCGCCGCGGTGCTGGGCGGCGTCACCGCCGTGTTCGAAATGCCCAACACCAATCCCAATACCGACACTGCCGAGCGGGTGCATGACAAGCTGAAGCGCGCCCATCACCGCATGTGGTGCGACCATGCCTTCTATGTCGGCGCGACGGCAGAAAATGCCGAGCAGTTGAAGGAACTGGAGCGCATTCCCGGCACGTCCGGCGTCAAGATCTTCATGGGCGCATCGACCGGCAGCCTGCTGGTGGATGATGACAATGCGCTGGCCCGCGTGCTGGCGTCGGGTACCCGCCGCGTCGCCATCCATGCCGAGGACGAGACGCGGATGAACGCGCGCAAGGATTATCGGGTCGAGGGCGATCCGTCCTCGCATCCCGTGTGGCGCGACGATGAAAGCGCGATGATCGCGACGAAGCGGATCATCGCGCTCGCCCGCAAGGCGCGCCGCCGCATCCACATCCTGCACGTCACCACCCCGGCGGAGCTGGAATATATCGGCCAGAACAAGGATGTCGCGACCTGCGAAGTCACACCGCAGCATCTGACCCTGGCCGGCGAGGATGCCTATCCGCGCCTGGGCACCTATGCCCAGATGAACCCGCCGATCCGCAGCGCGGCGCATCGCGACGGCCTGTGGTTCTGGCTCAACCAGGGCGTGCCCGACGTGCTGGGCAGCGACCATGCGCCGCACACGATCGAGGAAAAGGCGAAGGTCTATCCCGCCTCGCCCAGCGGCATGCCGGGCGTGCAGACGCTGGTGCCGCTGCTGCTCAATCATGTCGCCGAAGGGCGGCTGACGCTGCGCCGCTTCATCGAACTGACCTCGTCGGGGCCGCAGCGCGTGTTCGGCCTCACCTGCAAGGGCCGGATCGCGCTCGGCTATGATGCCGACTTCACCGTGGTCGACCTCAAGAAGAAATGGACCGTCGGCAAGGATTGGCTCGCCTCGCGCTGCGACTGGTCGCCGTTCGACGGCATGGACCTGACCGGCAAGGCGATCGGCACCATCATCCGCGGCAACCGCGTGATGTGGGAAGACAGCCTGGCCAATCAGGCGGTCGGCGAGCCGGTCCGGTTCGAGGCGACCGAATTCAACTGATCGGGATCAGGCCGTCGCCACCGACGGCCTGCAGCCCCCTCCCGTAAACGGGAGGGGAATGGCGGGAAACCACCCATCTCAGACATGAAAATGGCCCTGACCATCCGAAGACGATCAGGGCCGCAAGTCGTACGGAAAAGAATTCCGGGCCGGTCGCTCAGCCGCGTTCGCCGAGCAAGATCAGATTAGAAGCGGAAACCGCCCGTTACCGCGATCTGATGGCGCGACGCGGCGATGCCGGTGTTGAAACCGTCATAGCTGTAATTGCCATAGTCGCTGTAGCGATATTCGAGACGGGCAAAGTTTCCTGCGTTCGCGAATTCGATGCCGCCGCCGACGCGGTAACCGTCAAGGTTGTCGCCTTCGCTGGCGCTGTCGCCATCATAGCTGACCGAGAGCTTCGCGCGGGCGTTGGTGTAGCCGCCCTTGGCATACAGCATCAGGTTCTGCGACACCGGGAAACCAAGGCGCGCGCCGACATAGAGGTCGCGGCCAGCCGACAGCTTCCAGCGATCGCCATCGACAAGAACGTCGGTTGCGGTTTCCTTGACGGTGGAGTCGCTGACTTCACCTTCAACGCCGATTACCAGAGTGCCGATGTCATAGTCATAGCCAGCGGTCAGGCCATAGAGGAAGCCGCCCTTGCTATCGTCGAGATCGTCGTAGGACAGATTGACACTGTCATAGCCAACGGTCGCACCGACCTTAAAACCGCCGAAATTCGAGGCTTCCTGCGCGTATGCGGGAGCCGACACAGCAGCCAGAGCGGCCGCCGCGAAAAGAACGTTCTTCAAATTACAAACCCCTGATATTGATGCACAAAGTTATCGTGCGACCCTTGCTGGCTCAAATAGGGGGTGAAGCCGTTAGGGCAACCTTGGTTTCGTTTCCAAACCGTTTCGAGGATGGATTGTGACAATTATGTCGCGTTGCGATTTGTCGGGATGGATTGACGATGATTGGGGTTATCGTCCCCGATATGGCTCACATGCGATGCCATCCCCGTCGCCATCCATATGTGCCCCATAGCCCGGCTGCCCCCGGTGGATTGGCGCAGCGCCGGCTGCACGGGCGTCGGCGCAATTCCGATACGACCATGTTCCCGACCCCGTTGGAGTTTGGGCGCGTGGGCTGCGCTGAGGAGTGGCGCTAGAACCTGAAGGCTGCTGGGCGTCCAGTTCGTCCGCCGACATCGGGCGATCCCGGATCGTGTCGCGGGTCGGTCGCCACTCTGATGTGACTTCGTCGGCGGCGCTGGCTTCGGGGACCGTCGTTGAGGAGGACATGTATCTGCTACCACCGCCCACGGCGACGCCGACCAGCCCGGCGACCGCAAACGACTTCAAGGCGAAATTGTTACGCATGTGGGGCATATTGTCGATCGAGAGTAAAGGATCGGTTTGCATTCGAGGGCGGTGCCGATCCGGTGCCCCATTGGCGCGACTCGCTTTGATGGGAGCCGTGCTGCCGCGCGGCGGTCAGAGGGTTTCCGGCTTTGAAGTGGGGGGCCTGCCAGCGGGCCTGTTCGAGATTGCATCAGTGATATGGATAGCCATGGGACAAGCGCGAGGCGGCGTGCCAACGATTATGTCCAGTATCAAACATTCTCTTCCAAAACCCGTCAGTCCGCTTCCCACCCATTCCGGCCGCCCCGATAAAAGCCCTGTCCTACAGCCATGTGCCCGGTATAAACTTCCGGCCGGCTCCTTCCTATCGTCAACCCATTCTATTCCGGTCGTTTTTTCCGATCGGCCCAATATCCCTCATGGCGCACACGCGTAAACTTCCACGCGCTTGCAGCTAAGGCATTGAAAAGATGTTGTTATGATCGGGGCAAAACGTCATCGGGCAGCCGCTATCGCCGCCTGATCGGCATAGTTTCGCCTCTTGCGACCAAGTAATCCCGCTGTTTGGGCCTTTTCGCCCACCATGCACGCCCATCCGCTACCCTGAACGGGTCTGTCCAGACCGGGGTCAGGCCGTGGCCAGCCGGTTGCGGCGGGCGGCGGCATAGCTGTCGCTGGCGAAGAGGATGAGGCCCAGCCAGATCAGGCCGAAGCTCAGCATCTGCCCCTGGCTCAGCGTCTCGCCCAGCAGCACCACGCCGCACAGAAATTGCAGCGTCGGCGCCAGGTATTGCAGCAGCCCCAGCGTCGCCAGCGGCAGGCGCTGGGCGGCGGTGGCGAACAGCACCAGCGGCACGGTGGTGACGCCGCCGGCCAGGATCAGCAGGCCGGTGGTCGGCACGTCCTGGCCAAAGCTGATGCCGCCATGGCCCGACAGCCAGATCAGGTAGCCGATCGCGGGTGCGACCAGCAGCAGCGTCTCGACGCCGAGGCCCGTCATCGGCGCAATCGGGGTGAGCTTGCGGATCAGGCCATAAAGGGCGAAGCTGATCGCCAGCGCCAGGCTGATCCACAAGGTGGTGAGCGCGGCCGCAGCCAGGATGGCGACGCCGATCGCGGCGATCGCGATCGCCAGCATCTGTCCGCGCCGCAGCCTTTCCTTGAGTATGACGACGCCGAGGCCCACGCTGACCAGCGGGTTGAGGAAATAGCCCAGGCTGCAGGCGACGACATGGCCGTCATTGACCGCCCAGACATAGACCAGCCAGTTGATCGCGATCATCACCGCCGATGCCATCAGCGGCAGGACCAGCCGGGGCGTCCGCAAGGCGGTTATGAAGGCCGCCAGTCCCTTGCGCGCGGCCAGCAGCACCAGGATCAGGATGACCGACCAGATCACCCGCTGGGTCACGATCTCGATCGGGTCGACATGATGTAGCAGGCGGAAGAAGAGCGGCAGCATCCCCCAGATGCTGTAGGTGCCGATCGCGGCGATGACGCCCTTGCGGGCTTCGCTTTCCGCTATGGTCACAGGATTCCGCCGCCCAGGAACAGGCGCAGCGCGCCGAAGGCGGCGACGATCAGGCAGAAATTCTGCCCGCCCTTTTTCGACGACATCAGGCCGATGAAGGCGCCGAACAGCGCCATCGGCACCAGCAGCCAGTTGAGCGCGCCGAGCAGCGGAAACACCGCCGGGATCATCAGGACAAGGGTGACAAGACCGATCAGGGCTGACAGAAGGTTGAGCATAGTCCGACTGATGGCGGCTTTGCTGTCCCGGAACAAGACAAGCGACCATGCCACCCTGCAGAAACTGGCCCTGCGATGGGGTAGGGGCGTCTATGCACCCTGAATGCGAACGGAAAGTCCCGCTATCCGTTCTATGTGCCGGGTTATGAAGGAGCGAGGCGGATGGCGATTTCCAGACAAGTTGGTGTGATGGCGTTGCTGCTGGCGCTCGCGGCCTGTGGCAAGGGCGGCAAGGACGGCAATCTTGCCGCGCTGGACGACCAGTTGACCAACAATGCCGCGGACCCGGCGGTCAAGGGCGCGCTGGCCGATGATATCGTCGTCGATCCCAATCTGGTCGGCCAGTCGAACCGCAATGCCGTGCGCAGCGCCGATCGTGCCGCCAATGGCGCATTGCCGGTGCTGAGCGGCGACGCCGGCAAGGCGCAGGCGGAAGCGGCCAAGCTGGTCGGCGGCAAGCTGCTGTCCGCCCCGGCGCCGGTCAGCGGTCCGATCAAGAACAGTCCGATGACGCTGGGCGGGCTGGCGCGCGAACAGGCGCAACTGGGCGGCGGGGGCAATGCCGGCTGCGCCAAGAAGCTGGTCTATGGCATGCAATGGGCCAGCCGCATGCCCGATCCCTTCACCCTCTATCCCGGCGCGCAGCTGACCGAGGCGGCGGGTGCGGAGAAGGATGGCTGCACCCTGCGCGCGGCGAGCTTCGTGACGCCGGTGCCCAAGCAGGGCGTGATCGATTATTATTATACCCAGGCCCGCCGCGCCGGCTTCGATGCGGAACATCGCATCGTCGAGGGCGACAATGTGTTGGGCGGCACGCGCAAGGCCGATGGCAGCGCCTATTTCATCGTCTTCACCAATGCGCCGGGCGGCAAGACGGGCGTCGACATCATCGCCGACCACGGCCGATAAGCGTAAGGGGGGCTTCGCCCTCTTTTGCTGCACAGGGTCGCTTTGTTTCCAAAACGGAAACGATCTGTCGTCCTTTTGCCGGCTACAAGCCCGACCCGTGCATCGCTACATCCCCTGCAACAACAGGTGGGATCAAGGCGATGCAACACTCCGTCTTCAACCGGGCCGATACGGCCAATGACAATGTCGGCGAACCCTTTGACGCGCAGGAGCGCCAAGTGCTCTGGCTGGCCGATAGCGATCCGGCCAGTTCCGTGCCTTCGGTCCGCGCGCCGCTCGGCCGCTTGCGCAGCTTCCTGCGCGGCCCGGAACCGACCTACACCCTGGCCAATCCGCGGCTGGAAACGCTGCGCCAGAGCGCGATCATCCTGCGCACTGGCCGGTCGCTGACCGGCGAGGAGCTGGAGGCGTTCGATGCGGCGGGTTTCTCGCGCGAGCAGCTCGACCTGCTGCGCGTGCTCTACATGACCGGGGATGCCCGGCGGGCGGTGGTCCGTGCGGCCTGATCCTTCAGGCGGCGCGTTGCGCCAGCCGCCGATGCAGGCGCTGGAGATGCTGCGCGCATTCCATCTGGCGCATCCGCGTGTCGTCACGCGGCTGGCGCTGTTCTTCCTGATCCTGTTCGTGGAAATCGTCTTGTTCAGTGGCATCAACGGCATGGTCGATGATCTGCTGGTCTCCTTCGTGGCGACGGTCGCGGCGTCGCTGCTGTTCCTGCCGATGATGGTCAGCGGCCAGGCGCGGTGATCGTGGATGCCGCGCCCGGCTGGCGCCAGCCGGGCGGAGCGTGTAGCACCGGTCCGACGCGGAAGGAGAGCGGACGGGACGGCGCCATGGATCTGGATGATTTGCGCAGCTTTGCCCAGGTCGTGCGCCATGGCGGCTTCAGCGCGGCGGAGCGCGCCACCGGCGAACGCAAGGCGAAGCTCAGTCGCCGGGTTGAGCGGCTGGAACAGGTGCTGGGCGTCCGCCTGATCGAGCGATCGACCCGCAATCTGCGCGTGACCGATGTCGGCCGCGAAATCTATCGCCAGTGCGAGACGATCGCCGAGGGGATCGACGCCACCCAGGCGATCGCCGCGCGTGCCCGGTCGCAGATCAGCGGCAATCTGCGCATCGCCTGCCCGCCGGGGCTGGCCCGTTATCTGCGCACCGATGTCTTTGCCCGGTTCCTGCTGCTCTATCCCGACGTGCATCTGGAAATGCATATCAGCAGCCAGCGGATCGACCTGATCCAGGAACGGTTCGATGCCGCCTTTCGCGTGGATATCGACACCGTGCATGATCAGGCGCTGACGATGCATCAATTGGGACGGCTGGACCGCATATTGGTTGCCGCGCCGGCGGTGGCGGCGCAGGTCGCGGCAACGACCATCGCCAGCCTTGCCGACCTGCCGACGCTGAGCGTGGGCGAGCATGTCGAACATGATGAGTGGCTGTTGATGAACGGGCAGGGGCGACAGCATGTCGTCGCCCATCATCCCCGATTCTGCAGCAATGATTCAGCGACGGTGCGCGATGCGGCGGTGGCCGGGCTGGGCGTGGCGCTGCTGTCGTCAGCGGCCTGTTCGGTCGAGCTGCAACAGGGACGGCTGGTGCATGTCCTGCCCGACTGGCGGACCAGCGAGGGCATCGTCCACGTCCTCTTCACCGCGCGCACCGGCATGTCGCCGACCCTGCGCGCGTTCATCGACTATGTCGCGGAAAGTTTTCCGTCGCTGACGAGCGGCCCGCTGGCCTGAATGGCCGTCAGCGCAAGCCGGCTTCCTTGGTCAGGCTGTACAGCCCGCCGACGATCAGCCCGAGCGCCAGCATGTGCGCCGAAAATTCGAAAACAATATCAACCATCATCGATCCCCACCGATTGGAAGCGATCCTTCTGCGGCCATGCGCCTAACAAGCCGTTAATGCTGATGGGAAAGAGGGGCGCCCGGCACGATGCTTGACGCTTGTTTGTCCCGATCATAGCATTGGGGCCAAATTTGGTGGAGCGTTCGGAGACTGGGTTCCATGGAAGAAAATGTCCAGGAACGTGGCGCCGGATACCGCTATTCGCGGCGTGCGACCCTGCCGTTGATCCGGCAATTGTCGGTCGTGCCCAACTGGCGCAACGCGCTGCTGCTGGCGCTGCAATGGGCGGTGATGATCGCCGCCTGCGTGATCGCGATCCGGGCCGATCGCTGGCCGGCCTATCTGATCGCCGGCATCGTCATCGGCACGCGGATTCAGGTTCTGGCGGTGATGATGCATGAGGCCTGTCACGGGATGCTGTTCAGCAACCGGCGCGTCAACGACCTGATCGGCGACCTGTTCGTTGCCTATCCGCTCGCGCTGAGCATCGATCTCTACCGTGTCGCCCATATGGTGCATCATCGCCATACCAACACGATGCGCGACTATGATTATCGGGTGCAGCGCAAGGATGCCGACCAGCATTTCCCGAAAAGCGGGCGCGCCATGGTCGTGCTGCTGCTGCGCAGCCTGTCCGGCCTCAACTATTATCGGGCGGCGCGGGCGGCACGAATCTGGTCGCCCTTGTCCAATTTCCACAATCCGATGCGCTTCGGCTTCGATTTCCGGCTGGCGCTGCGCGTCCGCTACATCGTCTGGGCGGTGCTGGTCTATGGCGCGATCCTGTGGTCGCCCTGGCGCTGGCAGATATTGGGGCTGTTCATGATTCCCCAGTTCATCTGGGCCAATGTGTTCAACCGGTTGCGGGCGATGGCGGAACATAATGGCGTCACCGACGAGACGGAAATCCGCGGTACCCGCACCGTCATCCCGACCCTGATCGACCGGATCCTGATCGGGCCGCTCAATGTCAGCTATCATCTGGAACATCATCTGTTCCCGTCGGTGCCCTGGCATAATCTGCGCCGCTTGCACCGGCATCTGATGGCATCCGATCCGCTCTATGCGCGCGATGCGCACGTTACGCAGGGCTATTGGGGGGTGATCCGGGAATTGATGCCGCCGCCTGCGGTCAGTGGTCCCGATCGGCAGCAGGTTCCGGTCGAGACGAATCCGTAATTCGAAGGGGCGCACGGATCAGGGAATGACCAGTTCCATCCCCGCCTTCACCCGGTTGAGCGCCAGATAGCTGTGATAGCTGGCGACCGATTCATTTTCCGCGAACAGGCGGCGGGTGATCGCTTCATAACTGCGCATGTCGGGTGCGACGATCAGCATGATGAAGCTGCGGCCGCCGGTGACATAATAGCATTGTTGCACTTCGGGCGCGTCGCGGAACAATTGCTTGGCCTTGTCGACGCGCGCCGCCTTTTCATCGACCAGATTGACCTCGACGATCGATGTGACGCCCAGGCCCACCTGATCGGGATCGACGATCGCGACATTGCGCACGATCACGCCGCTGCGCTCCATCGCGGCGATGCGGCGCTGCACGGCGGCGGTCGACAGGTTGACCGCCTCCGCAATTGCGCGCTGGGGCATGCGGGTGTCGCGCTGGATCAGGCGCAGAATCGCCCGGTCGAAATGGTCGATCTTGGTGGTCTGGCTCATGAAATGAGTAATTGTTGCATTTGACCGGCCAATCAAGAGCGCCTTTCTCATGTCGATGATGATATTTCCCGTCACCTGAATTTTCGACAGGCGGAAGGCGAGCATGAACCAGTCACGAGCATCCGGCGCGATCCTGGCCGGCATCTTTTGCGGTATGGGAGCAGGGGCGCTCTGGGGCCTCGTCTTCCTGGCGCCTGAGATCGTGCCGGGCTTCAGCCCGCTTGAACAGGCGATCGGCCGTTATCTGGCCTATGGGCTGATGTCCGTGCTGCTGGTTGCGCCGCGCTGGCGGGCGATCCGGCCGCTGCTGACGCCGCGCATCCTGTGGGCGCTGGCCTGGCTCGCACTGGCAGGGAACCTCTTTTATTATGTGCTGCTGGTGAGCGCGGTGCAGATGGGGGGCATTGCCATGACCTCACTGGTGGTCGGCTTCCTGCCGGTGGCGGTGACCATCGTCGGCAGCCGGCAGGCCGGCGCGGTGTCGCTGCGGCATCTGGCGCCGTCGCTGCTGCTTTGTGTCGCGGGTGCGCTGTGCATCGGCTGGCAGGCGATCGTCATGCCGGGCGGGGGCGCGGTGGCGACGCGGATCATCGGCTTTGCCTGCGCGGTCGGGGCGCTGATTTCCTGGACCGCCTTTGCGATCGGCAATGCCCATTGGCTGCGGCGGATGGACGGTATCACGTCGCAGGACTGGAATTTCCTGATCGGCCTTGCCACCGGCGCGCAGGCGCTGCTGTTCCTGCCGTTGGTGCCGTGGCTGGGCAGTGGCACGCATGATGCGGCCGACTGGACCCGCTTTGCGGCTGTCGTGATCGCTGTCGCTCTGTTTGCCTCGATCGTCGGCAATGCGCTGTGGAATCGCATGACCCGGCTGCTGCCGCTGACCATGGTGGGACAGATGATCCTGTTCGAAACCGGCTTTGCCCTGCTCTATGGTTTCATCTGGGAAGCGCGGCTGCCGACGCCCTTGGAGGGCACGGCATTCGTGTTGGTGATCCTCTCGGTGCTGAGTTGCATCGCCGCCCATCGCCGTCCCGTCCCGGCGGAGGCCAGCATCGCCGCCTGAATGCGTCCTTTCCCCTTTGGCGGAATCGCGATAGGGCGACAATCATGACCAATATCTTCCTTGTTATGGGCGGCGGCGCGGTTGGCGCGGCGCTGCGTTATCTGCTGGGGCGGTTCGCCGGGCAGATGGCGCCCGGCGCGGCCTGGCCCTGGGGCACTTTTGCCGCCAATCTGATCGGCGGTTTCGCCATGGGCCTGCTCGCCGGATGGCTGGCGCGTGGCAGCACGGCGTCGGGCGAACCGATGCGGTTGCTGCTCGGTGTCGGCGTGCTCGGCGGTTTCACCACCTTTTCCTCCTTCAGCCTGGAGACGATGCTGATGATCGAGCGCGGCCAGATCGGCCTGGCGCTGGGCTATGCACTCTTCTCGCTGGTCGGCGCGGTGGCCGCGCTGGCGCTGGGTCTTACGGTTATGCGGAGTGTTGCGGCATGAAGGGGCGTCCTCCCGGCAAATCCGGCGGTCCGGCACGGGGCGGCAAGCCCGGCGGTAGCAGCGCGAAACCCGGCGGCCGCAGCGGCGCGCCCGGTCGCGCCCGCGGCGGCGCCAAGGCGGCGAGCGCGCGCAAGCAGGATGGCGACCGGCCGTTCAAGTCAGGCGGCAAGCCCGGCACCAAGTCAGTGGGCAAGCCTCGCACCAAGGCCCCCGTCGCCAAGGCGGCGACACCGACCCCGGCGGTCGCGGCCAAGTCCAATCCGGCCAAGGGCGTCAGCCTGGACGTGCGGCAATATCGGGTGCAGGCCGATGACGATGGCATCCGCCTCGACCGCTGGTTCCAGCGGCATCTGCCCGATGTCGGCTTCAACATCGTGTCGCGCTGGTCGCGTACCGGCCAGTTGCGTGTCGATGGCGCCCGCGCCGCGCCCGGCGACCGCATCGCCGAAGGCCAGATGATCCGCGTGCCGCCGGCCGAGCCCAAGGTGGCGGCGGCCGACAAGCCCAAGCGCGTCCGCGTCATCGACCTGACCGAGGACGAGATCGCCTATGTCCAGGACATGGTGATCCACCGCGACAAGCAGGCGATCGTCATCAACAAGCCGCCCGGCCTCGCCACCCAGGGCGGGACCAAGACCGACGAGCATGTCGACCGGCTGCTCGACGGGCTGATCTTCGACGCGGAATCCCGGCCCAAGCTGGTCCATCGCCTCGACAAGGACACGTCGGGCGCACTACTGCTCGCCCGCTCCAGCCGCTCGGCCGCGCATTTCGCCAAGGCCTTTTCCAGCCGCACCGCGCGGAAAGTCTATTGGGCGATCGTCATCGGCGTGCCCAGCATCGACGATGGCATGATCGAACTGCCGATCACCAAGCAGCCGGGCACCGGCGGCGAGAAGATGCATGTGGACGAGGAAGAGGGCCTGCCCGCCCGCACCCGCTATCGCGTGATCGAGCGCGCCGGCAATCGCGCCGCCTGGGTCGAGTTGCAGCCCTATACCGGCCGCACCCACCAGTTGCGCGTCCATATGGCGGCGATCGGCCACCCGCTGGTTGGCGACGGCAAATATGGCGGCAAGGACAGTTTCCTGTCCGGATCGATCAGCCGCAAGATGCACCTCCATGCCCGCCGCATCCGCGTCGACCATCCCGATGGCGGCCGCATCGACATGAAGGCGGAACTGCCCGAACATTTCCTCAACAGCCTGGTCGCGCTCGGCTTCGACCTGTCGCTGGGCGATATGCCGCTGGATGACGAGATCGACCGGACGCCGACCCGCGAGGACGAGAAGAAAGCGGCCCGCGCCCATGCCAAGCAGATCCGCAAGGGCCGGCGCGGCGAACGGCGCGGTCGCGGCGAGAAATAAGGGGCGGGGCATGAGCAACCGCCTTGCCGTCTTCGATTGCGACGGCACGCTGGTCGATAGCCAGCACAGCATCTGCACCGCGATGGCCCATGCCTTCGAGGGCGAGAAGCTGACACCGCCCGACCGGCTGGCGATCCTGTCGATCGTCGGCCTGTCGCTGCCCCATGCGATGGCCCGGCTGCTGCCCGATGCGGAGCCGGACTATCACCAGTTGCTGACCGATCGTTACAAGGCGGCCTTCCACGCCCTGCGCAGCGCCAATGCCGTGTCCGAACCGCTCTATCCCGGCATGGCCGACCTGGTGCGGGCGCTGGACGGCGATGGCTGGCTGCTGGGCGTCGCCACCGGCAAGTCCGATCGCGGCCTCAACCTGTGTCTTGCCCATCATGATCTGGCGCATCATTTCGTGACCCTGCAGACCGCCGATCGCCACCCGTCCAAGCCGCACCCTTCGATGCTGCTGCAGGCGATGGCGGAGGCGGGCGCGGTGGCCGAAACCACGGTGATGATCGGCGATACCCATTTCGACATCGACATGGGGCTGGCCGCCGGTACCCGCGCGATCGGCGTCGGCTGGGGCTATCATGCGCCGGCCGAACTGGTGCAGGCCGGCGCCCATGCGGTGGCGATGGACAGCGACGAATTGCGCCGCCATATCGACGCGCCATGAACGACATGCCTCCCATCCCGCCGGTCGACCCGGAAAAGATCGCGCGCCAGCGCCATTTCGCGCTTGGCCTGTTCCGCCTGTCGGGTGCCTTCCTCGTCATGTTCGGTTTCCTGGCGATCATGCAGCGCTTTTCCTGGGTACAGGGCGACAAGGCCAAGGCGTTCGGCCTGATCATGGTCGTCGCCGGCCTGTTCCAGTTCATCATCGTGCCGCGCCTGATGCTGGCCCTGTTCAAGCGGAGCCGCCCGTGAAGCGTTTCTACAAGGATGTGACGGTCGAGCCGGTCGAGGGCGGTTTCGCGATCCGGCTGGATGGCCGCCCGGTGCGCACGCCGGCCCGCGCTGAACTGGCGCTGCCCAATGCAGTGCTGGCGGAGGCGGTGGCGCAGGAATGGCGCGACCAGGGCGAGACGGTCGATCCGGCGACGATGGCGTTCACCGGCCTTGCCAATGCCGCGATCGACCATATCGCCGGCAACCGCGCGAAATTCGCGGCCGACATTGCCGAATATGGCGGCACCGACATGCTCTGCTACCGGGCCGAGGGGCCGGAGGCGTTCGTCGCGCGTCAGGCCGCCGCCTGGGATCCGCTGCTCGACTGGGCGAGTGCCCGGTACGACGTTGCCTTCGTCACCACCCAGGGCATCATCCATGTCGCCCAGCCCGACGCGACGCTGGAACGGCTGGCGGCGGCGGTGGACGGACTGGATCCCTTCACCCTGGCCGGCCTGTCGCGGCTGGTGACCTTGAGCGGCTCGCTGGTCTGCGGCCTGGCGGTGCTGGAAGAGGCGTTCGACGCAGATTCCGTATGGGAAGCGGCCGAGATCGACGAGCGCTGGCAGGCCGAACAATGGGGCGAGGATGCCGAAGCGCTGGCCCGTTCGGCGCGCCGCGCGGGCGAGTTTGCCGTGGGTCGAGCCTTTTGCGGGATGGCACGAGCCTAGGGGGCTGGGAACGGGACCGCTCGTTCGTTCATTCTTGTGTTGGCGGATGCCCTGACTGCATCCGCCACATTGGATCAACGACCAGGGAGACCCTGACCTTGCAGTCCCGCCTTTTGGTTCCTGCCTTTCTTGCCCTTTCCACCCTCGCCGCACCGGCCCTGGCACAGGATGCCCCGGCAGCCAGCGCTGCCCCCGCCGCCGGCCAGATGACCCCCGAACAGATCAACGCCTTCAACCAGGCGGTGACCGATTTCACCGCCGGCCAGACCGCGCTGCAGGCGGGCGACAATGCCACCGCCGCAACCAGATATGAGGCGGCGATGCCCGCCATCCGCACCGCGGTGGAGGTCGACCCGACCAAGATCGACAATGTCAATTTCCTCGCCAACGCGCTTTATGCCGATGCCGCTGCCCAGGGCGCGCTCGGCAAGATGGACAAGGTGATCGCGCTTTATGGCGAATCCCTGCCGCACTGGCGCAAGGTGGTGGAGGCCAAGCCCGCCGATGCCACCAGCCGCAATATCCTGGCCGGTATCCTGATCCAGTTGGGCAACCAGAAGCTGGGCGCGCAGGACAAGGCCGGCTCCGCGCCGCTCTATCAGGAAGCGCTGGGCCTGGCCCGCAAGTCGGCGGCGGCCAATGCGGCCGATCCGGTGACGAAGAATATCCTGCTGTCGGCGCTGATCGGCGCCAGCCAGGCGACCGACGATGCCGCGCTCAAGACCGAAGCGGCGACGATGAGCAAGGCGATGCTGGCCGACGGTTCGGTCGATGCGTCGAACAAGCCTGCCGCCCAGGCGCTGAGCGGCGTCAAGGCCGGCTGAGCATGAAGAGGCCTCGCCCGGTGATCCGGGCGGGGCCTTTGCCGGTCAGGCTTCGACCATGCCGGTAATCTTGTTGGCATAGACCATGCGGCCCGGCCCCAGCATACCCAATACCTGCGGCACCATGTGGCGGGCGAGCGCGAAACAGCCCTCGCTGCGGCCGCACTTGCCCCAGGCAGCGACATGGTCCTCGCTGACATAGTCGGCGCCATGGATGACGATGGCGCGCATTTCGGCATTGTTGTTCTGCGGATCGAGCCCCGCCAGCCGCATTGACCGGCCATGCTGGCCATCATAGACGGTCAGCGTCTTGTAGGCGCCCGACGAACTGGCAAGCGAATTGGGCTCGTTGGAAAAGCTCTGCAGCCAGCCCGAATGGCCCGGATCGGACCCGCGGCCGTGCGACACCAGATAGCTGTTGGCCTGGCCACCGATCAGGTCGACGATATGGAACCGAAATTCCTTCGACGGCGCGTTGAAGTCGGCGATGGCGATGCGGTCGCGCAGGGTGAAGTCGCGCGCATGCTGGTCGAGCGCGGCCTTCGCCTCTTCCAGCAGCAGCGCATAGGGCTTGCGCGAAAAAATCGGTGCGGCCGATGGAGTCGCGGGAACCGGAGGGCGGTTCGCGGGTTCAGGCGCTACCGGTAGTGCGGCCTTGCCAACACTATCGGTCAAAAACGAGAAGGCGAGTCCGCTTAAAGCGAACTTCGTGAATTTGCGGCGATCCATGTGCCGTCTATAACAAATCAACGCCCCCGCTCCAAGACGGGGGCGCCCTTCGTCACAGGCTGCTATTGCCCGCTTCGTCCGCTCCCTGGCTCCCCTCGCCGTTTTCGCGCAGGCGTGAGGTCATGCCGCTGGCTTCGGCATCATCCAGAATCTGCTGCTGTTCCGACACGGACGGCGGCGGTGCCGGAGTCGGGGTGACGACATTTTCCGGCTCGGGCGGCAGCGCTTCCGGCTCGTTCACGATGACATTCTCGACCGGCGGTTCGACCAGATTATTGGTCGCCGGGGCTTCCTCTTCCTTCTGGCCGCAGGCGGCAAGCAGCAGCGCGCCCGACAGGGCGGCGAAGGTCAGGGGGCGGGCAAAATGGCGCATGGGGATCAGTCCTTGGCTGCGGGGGCGGTCGAATTGACCGCAGTGGGGTCGACGCGGCGGCTGGAGGCCTCGATCTTCTGGGCCAGCAGCTTGTCCCAGTCATAGGGATCGGCGCGGAAGTTCATGGTGCCGTTGCTGCTGGCAAAGGCGGTCCAGTAGAGCAGATAGACCGCGACCTGCGAGGGCAGCGACACGCGCTGGGTCTTGTTGGTGTCGATCAGGCTCTGGATCTGGCCCGACAGGCTGGGATCGCTCGCCACCATGAGTTCGGCCAGCGATACCGGCTTTTCCAGGCGGATGCAGCCATGGCTGGCAAGCCGGTCATAGCTGGAGAATTTCCCGCGCGAAGGCGTGTCGTGCAGATAGACGGCGAAGGGATTGTTGAAATCGAACTTCAGCCGGCCGAGCGCGCTGTTGGGACCGGCGGGCTGGACGATGCGCTCGCCGCCCTCGGGCGTCTTCACGATCTTGTAGCCCTGCTTGGCCAGGGTTGCGCGGCCCTTGGGGAACAATTCCTTCCTGGCGATCGACATCGGCACGTTCCAGGGCGGATTGACCACGATGGAATGGATGTTCGACGACAGCATCGGCGTCTGGTTAGTCGGGCTGCCGGTGACGGCGCGCATCGATGTGACGGGTTCGTCGCCCTGGAACACGGTCAGCACGGCGGCGGCGATGTTCACCTGGACGCGGTTTACCGGCAATTCGCGCGGCATCCAGCGCCAGCGTTCCATATTGGCCATGATCGCGGCGATGCGATCATCCACCGACACGTTGAGCGCGGTCAGGGTGCGTGCGTCGAGCAGGCCGGTGGGGTTGAGGCCATAGCGGCGCTGCGCGCGTTGCAGCGCGGCGGTCAGCGGCTCGGTGCCGGTGACGCTCTTGTCCTCCAGCGCCAGGCGGGCGCGCACGACATCGGCCGAGGCGCCGGCCGACAGGCTGGGCCAGCCGCCGGTGTCGCGGATCTTCTCATAGGTGGCGAGGCCCTTGCGCAGCCCGTCATAGCCCGAATAGGGCGGGGTCAGGCTGGCGGCCCATTGCGGCAGCCGATCCTCGGCAATCGCCTTGGCGAGCGAGGGGCGCGGATCGAAGGCGGCAGGGCGCAGCGCCCAGACCTCCAGAAAATCGGCGGTATCGACCCGGCCGGTGCTGAGCGCGCGGCCGCGATCCAGCAGTGCGTTCAGCAATTGCTGCCCGTGCATCGGCGCGGTCGGCTTGCTGCGCGCCATCAGCCCTTCGGCCATGCCGCTCTTGAGCCATTCATTCGCCCAGTCATCCTGCGCCTGGGACAGGGCAGGCAGCGGCACGGGCGGGGGCATCACCGCCATCGGCGGAGGCAGCACGACCTGGCCGGCCGGCGGCGCGCTCTGGGTCGGTGTCACCGCCGGTGGCTGCGCGACGGCCGGGATGGCGGCGGCGGCCAGCAGGGGCAGGGCGAGGAAACGGATCAAATCGGGACGGTTCATGCTGGACCAGATAGCGCAAAGCGGCCATCTATCAAATCGCGATAGCGGGAAAAGATCATGCTGCACGTCGTTCACCATCCCGCCTATGTCTCCCCGGCCACAGACGGCCAGCAGGCGCGCTTCGACAAATATGGCCTGGTGATGGACGTGCTGGCCGAAAGCGGCGCGCCGATGACCGTTCATGCGCCCGATCCGATGCCCGCGTCCTGGATCGCGGCGGTGCATGATCCCGCCTATGTCGAAGAGGTGCTGGCGCTCGCTGTGCCGCCCGAAAAGGAACGGCGGATCGGCTTTCCGGTAACCGAGCGGGTGATGCGCCGGGCGCTGCTGTCGCCCGGCGGCACCTGGCTGGCGGCGAAGCTGGCGCTGGTCCATGGCTATGCCGCCAATGCCGCCGGGGGCAGCCACCATGCCCTGGCCGACAGCGGCGCGGGCTATTGCGTGTTCAACGATCTGGCGATCGCGGCCAACCGGCTGATCGCGGAGGGGGATGTGAACCGCATCCTGATCCTCGACCTCGACGTGCATCAGGGCGATGGTACGGCGTCGCTGATGGCGGGGCGGGGCGATGTCTTCACCCTGTCGATCCATGCGAAGAAGAATTTCCCGGTGCGCAAGGCGCGCTCGACGCTGGATCTGGGCCTGGCCGACGATACCGGCGACGCAGACTATCTGGCGGCGCTGGGCGAGATGCTGCCGCGCGTGCTGAATGATTTCGTGCCGGACCTGATCCTCTATCAGGCCGGAGTGGACGGTCATGTGGATGATCGGCTGGGCCGGCTGGCGCTCAGCGACGAGGGGCTGGCCGCGCGCGACGGACTGGTGATGGGTCAGGCGCTGGCGCGCGCCATTCCGGTCGCCAGTTGCATGGGTGGCGGCTATGGCGCGGACCGGATGGCGGTCGCGCGGCGCCATGCCGCCTGCATGCTGCGGATGGCGTCAGTGGAGCGTGCTGTCTGACGCGCTGGGCTTCGCGGCGCGCCCTTCCATCAGCTTCGCGGCGATCAGCCCGGCCACGCTCAGCGCGACCAGATCGCTCAGCGCCAGATAGAGGCTGTAGCCCCAGGGCGCATGGTTGAACACGGCCTGGCCGATATGCAGCCACAGCACCGTGGCGAGCGCGAACAGGATCGACACCCGCGCCCGGCTGTTGAAGTCGCCGGTGACGAAGCGCAGCGCGAGCGCAATCAGCACACCGGTCGCCAGCGCCAGCAGCAGCCCGCCGATCAGGCTGGAGCCGTCCATCACCGGGAAGCCGCCATTATTGTAGAAAAGCATCGCCACCGGCCCCTTGCCATAGAGGATCGTGCCCTGCGCCGTGGCGGGATCGGGGATGACATAAACGCCGGTGCCGCTGCGGGCCAGCGCCTGCGCCATCGCGGCCTGGAGATTGGCGCTCGCCTGCGGATCGGCACGACTGAGCGCCAGCGCGCTCAGGGGCGTGCCCCAGAAGAGGAAGCCGATGATGAACATGGCGAAACCGCCAAGCAGTCCGCCCAGGATGGTCCGCAGCATCATAGCCTCACTCCCCGTTCCAACGCGCTCCGACAGTGGAGGCTGATCTACAAACGCCGGGAAGGCAATGTCTTTCCGTGGAGCGGATCAATCCTTTGGACGGGCGGCCTTTTCGACCAGGCCCGACAGGCCTTCGCGCCGGTCCAGTTCGTCGAGCACATCGTCGAAGGGAATGCCGCAATCGGCCAGCAGCACCAGCAGGTGGAAGAGGAGGTCCGCGCTTTCGCCGACCAATTCGGCCCGATTATCGGCCATGGCGGCGATCACCGCCTCGACCGCTTCCTCGCCGACCTTCTGGGCGATCTTGCCCCGGCCGCGGGCGGTCAGCTTCGCCACATAGGATGCCGATGGATCGGCCTTCCGTCGCTCGGCGATGGTCTGTTCGAGGGTTTGAAGGGTCGCGCGCATGGGCTGCATCAAGCGTCCCGCGCGCGACCCGTCAAATGAATTTTACTTCTGCTTGCGGCGCGCGAAGAAGACGCGGCCGGCCAGAACGGCGGCGCCCATGCCGAACAGCGCCATCTGTTCGGGTTCAGGCACCGGGGTCGGCGTGCCACCGCTGCTGCCGCCCGACGAGGTGCCGCCGCCGCTGGAGCCGCCGCACTTGAACCAGCAGAAGGTGGCGTTGGCCGGGGCGGGGATGGCGAGGCCCATCAGGCTGGCCGAACCCGCTACGAGAAGAAGTTTGCTGATCTGCATAAAAGTCACCCTGTTTCAAAATGGACAAATCGCTTCGAAACGACCCTGCGCCCTGTCTACGCAGTAACCGTGCCAATTTTGCCAAGTGACGTTTTTCTGCGGTTGGCGACCGATGGCCGCCAAAAGCCCCATATGGTTAATGTCAATTAACCCGACATTTTGGCGCTTTTCTGCGCTTTAATGGCCCCGAACGGGGATGCCGGCGCGGGCCAGCGCCTGATGCGCTTCAGCAATAGTATGTTGACCGAAGTGAAATATCGAAGCGGCCAGCACCGCGCTGGCATGGCCTTCGACCACGCCCGCGACCAGATGGTCGAGCGTGCCGACGCCGCCGCTGGCGATCACCGGGATCGACACGGCATCGGCGATCATGCGGGTCAGCGCCAGGTCATAGCCCTGCTTGGTGCCATCGCCATCCATCGAGGTGACGAGCAGTTCGCCTGCGCCAAGCTCCGCCAGGCGCAGTGCATGTTCCAGCGCGTCGATGCCGGTCGGCTTGCGGCCGCCATGGGTGAAGATTTCCCAGCGCCCCTCGCCCACCTTGCGGGCATCGACCGAGCCGACGATGCACTGCGCGCCGAAGCGATCGGCGATGTCGGCCACCAGTTCGGGGCGGGCGACGGCGGCGCTGTTGACCGCCACCTTGTCCGCGCCCGCCAGCAGCAGGGCGCGGGCGTCCTCCGCGCTGCGCACGCCGCCGCCGACGGTGACGGGCATGAAGCAGACTTCCGCGGTGCGGCGCACCACGTCCAATATGGTGCCGCGTGCCTCATGAGTCGCGGTGATGTCGAGGAAGCAGAGTTCGTCGGCGCCGGCCGCGTCGTAGAGCTTGGCCTGCTCCACCGGATCGCCGGCATCCTTGAGGTCGACGAAATTGACGCCCTTCACCACGCGGCCATTGGCAACGTCGAGGCAGGGAATGACGCGGGTGCGGACGGTCATTGAAACAGGCTCCCAGATCCGGTGGGGAGGGGGTCAGGCCGCCGCCTGCGCGACCGCTAGCGCGGTCTTGAGGTCGAGGCGGCCGTCATAGATGGCGCGGCCGGTGATGACGCCTTCGATCCCGTCATCGGCATGGAGGCTGAGGACGCGGATATCCGCGATCCCCGCCACGCCGCCGCTGGCGATCACCGGCATGTCGGTGGCGCGCGCGAGATCGACGGTCGCATCGATATTCACGCCCTTGAGCAGGCCGTCGCGGCCGACATCGGTGAAGAGCAGGCTGGCGACGCCCGCATCCTCGAACCGGCGGGCGAGGTCGATCACCGGCATGTCGCTCTTTTCCGCCCAGCCGTCGGTGGCGACGAAGCCGTCGCGCGCATCGACCGCGACGACGATGCCGCCGGGGAAGTCGCGCGCGGCCGCCTTGACGAAGGCGGGGTCTTTCAGCGCAGCGGTGCCGATCACGATGCGCGATACGCCCAGGTCAAACCAGCGTTCGACCGATTCCCGGTTGCGGATGCCGCCGCCGAGCTGGACATGGCCGGGAAAGGCCTCGACGATGCGTTCGACCGCTTCGGCATTGACCGCATGACCGGCAAAGCTGCCATCCAGATCGACGACATGGATATGCTGGGCGCCGGCCGCGGCAAAGATCAGCGCCTGCGCGGCGGGATCGTCGCCATAGACGGTGGCACGGTCCATGTCGCCCTCGGCCAGGCGGACGACCTGGCCGCCTTTGAGGTCGATGGCGGGGAAGACGATCAGGGACATTATCCGATTTCCGTTCGGTTCGAGCTTGTCGAGAACCCACGCGCAACGGTTCTCGACAGGCTCGAACCGAACGGGGGTAGGGGCGGTATCACGGCTTCCAGTCCAGAAAGCGCGCGAGGAAGGACAGGCCGTAGCGCTGGCTCTTTTCCGGGTGGAACTGGCAGCCGATGATGGTGTCGCGCGCGACGGCGGCGACCAGCGGCCCGCCATGGTCGGTGACGGCGGCGACATGGGCCGGATTTACGGCCTCAAAATGATAGCTGTGCAGAAAATAGGCCTCGCCGGCCTCGATCAGCGGCGGCTCGCCGTTCAGCACCACATCGTTCCAGCCCATATGCGGCACCTTGATCGAGGCATCGGTCGGTTCGATCAGGCGCACCGTGCCGGGAATCCAGCCCAGCCCCTCATGCCGGCCGAACTCCTCGCCGGCGTCGGCGAGCAACTGCATGCCGACGCAGACGCCCAGAAAGGGGATGCCGCGCTGGTTCACCGCCTCGTTCATCGCGTCGACCATGCCGGGGATCGCGACCAAGGCATCGCGGCAGGCGCGGAAGGCGCCGACGCCGGGCAGGACGATGCGGTCGGCCTTCGCCACGACATCGGCATCGGCGGTGATGGTCACATCATCGGCGCCCGCCTTGCGCAGGGCATTGTGGACCGAATGGAGATTGCCCGCGCCATAGTCGATCAAGGCAATGATCATGGCAGCAGCGTGTCCAG
Source organism: Sphingobium sp. VMM (assembly GCF_056790315.1). Lineage (NCBI taxonomy): Bacteria > Pseudomonadati > Pseudomonadota > Alphaproteobacteria > Sphingomonadales > Sphingobiaceae > Sphingobium > Sphingobium sp. VMM. Next base: position 391,384 of record NZ_JBXGSI010000002.1, on the reverse strand, counting down.
ATTGACGCTGGCGGCACGCGCCGGGAGGAACTCGATCAGGTCGAACGATGCCGCGCCGTTGACGACGAAGGGATCGGTCGCGGCCTTCGCCGCGATCTCGTCACGTTCGCCGCGCGCCAGCAAAATGCCGCCGGTGCGCGGTTCGCGCCGGCCGGCGAGCAGCAGCCAGCCATCGGCAATGCCCTGGTCCAGCCAGGCCCGATGATCGGCCAGATGGCCGTCCAGCACATCGATCGGCGCCGTATAGGTCAGCGAAATGATGAACATGGGGTCGGCCTTTCTATGGAAATGATGCTTAGAGCATGCCCTTGGTCGAGGGGATGGCGTCGGCCTTGCGCGGGTCGATCTCCACCGCCTGGCGCAGCGCGCGGGCCAGGCCCTTGAACGCGCTTTCGACGATATGATGATTGTTGCTGCCATAGAGCAGCTCGATGTGCAGCGTGATGCCGGCGGCCTGGGCCAGGCTGTGGAAGAAATGCTCCACCATCTCCGTGTCCCATTCGCCGACCTTGGTGACGGTGAAGGGCAGCTTGCACACCAGCCAGGGGCGACCGGAAATGTCGAGCGCGACGCGGCTCAGCGTTTCGTCCATTGGCGAATAGACGCTGCCGTACCGGCTGATGCCGCGCTTGTCGCCCAGCGCCTTGGCCAGCGCCTCGCCGATTGCGATCGCCGTATCCTCGGTGGTATGATGCTGGTCGACATGCAGGTCGCCGACGGTCTTGACGGTCATGTCGATCAGCGAGTGACGCGACAGCTGCTCGATCATATGGTCGAGGAAACCGATCCCGGTGGAGACGGTGTAAAGACCGGTGCCGTCGAGGTTGACGGTCACGTCGATCTGCGTTTCCGCAGTGTTGCGGTGAATCTCGGCCGTGCGCATGCGCGCCCTATAGCGCGTCGCGCGCGCCATGCAATCTGATGATGTACCTCTCGGGCGGGGGTTGACCGCCGCTTTCGCGTCGTTAGGACATATGCCCCATGAGTGAAGACCTGCCCGACAGCCTGATTCCCTATGACGAAATCGTGCAGGAGGCCCTGCGCGCGGTCGTCGGCCGCGTGCTGGGCGAAGTGCAGCAGACCGGCGGCCTGCCGGGCGCGCATCATTTCTACATCACGTTCAAGACGCATGCCGCCGGGGTGGATATCCCCAAGCATCTATCGGAACGTTTCCCGGACGAGATGACCATCGTCCTCCAGAACAAGTTCTGGGATCTCAAGGTCAGCGACCGCCATTTCGAGGTCAGCCTGACCTTCAACCAGGTCGCGGCGCATCTGGTCATTCCCTTCAGCGCGATCACCGCCTTCGTCGATCCCGCCGTCAATTTCGCGCTGCAGTTCCAGGTTCAGGCCGACGAAGAGCCCGAACCCCATGACGTGGCCGAAAATGACGCGCCGCTGGTCACGACCGAGGATGGCTCCAACGTCGTCACGGTGGATTTCGGCAAGAAGAAGTGAGCCCGGCGGCCGGCATCGGCCGCAGGCTCAAAATTCGTGGCGATAGGAGAAGCGCAGCTTCTGGCTCGTCCCGAAACTATTGTCGACATAGCTGATATTGGCGCCGACCGTGTCGCGACGCGTAAGATGGTAGGACAGGCCACCACCCAGCGCCACGCCCGAAAAATCATGGGTGCCCTTGGTCACATTGCCGCCCGCCATCGCGGTCAGCTTCGGTCCCAGCGGCCGCAACAGGAACAGCCCGACATAGCCGCTGTTGCTGCTGAGCGCGATCGGCAGGCCATCGCTCTGGTCGATATCGCTGACCGGGCCATGCCCATTGGTATAGGTATAGCCGAAGGGCACGAATATCTGCAATTTGCCGGTCTTCAGCCCGATTTGCGACAGGGGCACGAAGCCGCCGAGCGAATAGCGCGTCTGTTCCACGCCCGAATCGAAATGACTCTTGCCGGCCGAGAAGGTCAGGATCGCGACCGGGAGCAGATAGGATGCGCCGACCGACCAGAGGCCCGATTCCGACACGCGGGCATTGAATTTCAACTTGGGGCCGACCGCGACCGATCCGGACAGCGAAAATTCGTCGGAGGCGCGGGTGATGCCGACCTTGGTCGCGATCTTGGTGGGGTCGTCGGACGATTTTTCTTCTTCTGCTGCGTGGACCGGAGCCGTCGTGGCGGCAAGGCAGAGGAGGAGGGCAAGGACGGGGCGATCGGACATGCGGTTTTCCTCCTGGATGCCGGGCAGGATATCGGGCCGCGTGCGCCGATCAATTGCGGTAAACCCCGGTAAAGGCGCAGATCCTGCCTCTGCATGACGGCCTGTGGCCCGCCGTGCGGATGGGCCATAGGGATATGCGATATTCGCAAGTTTCGCCTTGGAATTTCCCGCCCCGGCCCTACATCGGAACCAGTTTTGCGATTGATTCTTAACTGGGAGTTCTGAATGTCCGCTACCCGCACCGAAACCGACAGCATTGGCGCCATCGAGGTGCCGGCCGACGCCTATTGGGGCGCCCAGACCCAGCGCAGCATCGAGAATTTCCCCTTCGGCGCGACCGAGCGGATGCCGATCGGCATCGTCCATGCGCAGGCGATCGTGAAGCAGGCGGCGGCGCGGGTGAATGCGAAACATGGCCTAGACGCGACGATCGTCGCGGGCATCGAGAATGCCGCGCAGCAGATCGTCTCCGGCGCGCTCGACGACCAGTTCCCGCTCGTCATCTGGCAGACGGGCAGCGGCACCCAGACCAACATGAACGTCAATGAGGTGATTGCCGGCTATGCCAATGAGCAGCTGGCCGGCACGCGCGGCGGCAAGAGCCCGGTCCATCCCAACGACCATGTGAACATGAGCCAATCGTCGAACGACAGCTTCCCGACCGCGCTCCATGTCGCGACCGTGCTGGCGACCCGCGACAAGCTGATCCCGGCGCTGGAGAAGCTGACCGGCGTACTGACCGCCAAGGCAGAAGGCTGGGGTCATATCGTCAAGATCGGCCGCACCCATACGCAGGATGCGACGCCGCTGACGCTGGGCCAGGAATTTTCCGGCTATGCCGCGCAGCTGGTCAGCAGCAAGGCGCGGATCGAGGGGGCATTGAACGGCAATATCCGCAAGCTGGCGATCGGCGGCACGGCGGTCGGCACCGGTCTCAACGCACCCGATGGCTGGGCGGACGACATGACGGCGGCGATCAGCGACATTGCCGGCACCCCGTTTGAAAGCGCACCCAACAAGTTCGAGCAGCTGGCCGCCAAGGATGGCCTCGTCTTCTTCTCCGGCACGCTCAACACGCTGGCGGTGGCGCTGACCAAGATCGCCAATGACATCCGCTTCCTGGGCTCCGGCCCGCGCTCGGGCCTGGGTGAGCTGGACCTGCCCGCCAATGAGCCGGGCAGCTCGATCATGCCGGGCAAGGTCAACCCGACCCAGTGCGAATCGCTGACCATGGTGGCGGCGCAGGTGATCGGCAATCATCAGGCGGTGACCGTCGGCGGCATGCAGGGCCATTTCGAACTCAATGTCTTCATGCCGCTGATCGGCGCCAATGTGCTGCGCTCGATCCATCTGCTCAGCGTCGGCATGGAAAGCTTCGCCGACCGCTGCGTCGAAGGGATGCAGGCCAATGAGGGCCGGATCGCCGAACTGGTCGAACGCTCGCTGATGCTGGTGACCGCGCTGGCGCCCGAGATCGGCTATGACAATGCCGCGACCATCGCCAAGCATGCGCACAAGAAGGGGCTGACGCTCAAGCAGGCGGGCCTCGAACTGGGGCTGGTCGATGAGCCGACCTTCGACCGGCTGGTGCGGCCGGAAAATATGGTCTGATCCAGATCAACTGGCGGAACCGGGGCGGGTGCGATACATTAATCCCCTATGAAGAAAACGCCCGCCCCGACCGCCGCAAAGCTTCCGTCCACCGCGACGCGCGTTCGCAAGTCGAGCCTGTTTCGCAAGGCGGCACGGCTCGGCGCGACGGTGGTGGCCGCACGGGTCGCCGCCGACACGGGCAAGAAGGGCGTGATCGGCCTGATCGCCGGGGCCGGCGCCAAGCGCCTCATCATGCGCTATCCGGTCGGCGCCATGGTCCTTACCGGCGCCTATCTGGCGGGCAAGCTCTATGAGGCCAAGCGCGAGGCGGACCGCAAGATGGCGACCAAGCTGCTGACCGACGCCAGCGCCAAGCCGATCCTGATCGACGAGGCGCGTGCCGCCCGCAAGAAGGCGGGCTAAAGCGCGCCCTGCCAGGCCTTGATCGCGTCGATCGGCCAGGCGAGCATCAGGACATTGAGTGTCAGATTGTCGCGGATCACCGCCAGTGCCAGCAATTCAAAGCCGATCGCGACGATGATTGTCAGCCAGACGGGCGCGCGCGACGCGAACAGGAAGCCCAGGGCCATCATGCCGATATCGCTCATCGAATTGAGGATGGAATCGCCTGAATAGCCGAGTGCGATCGTCGCCGTGCGGTAACGGTCGATGATGATCGGTGAATTTTCGAGGATTTCCCACACCGCCTCGATCGCCACCGCCACCGACAGGCGGACGCCGAGCGGCCTGCGTCGCATCAGAAAATGGGTCGCGCCATAGAAGAGGAAGCCGTGGATGACGTGGCTGAGGCTGTACCAGTCGGACAGATGCTGGCTGTTACCGCTGTCGATCGGCCCATGCCATAGCGCGATCGTGCCGCAGGTGCAGATCGGCGGGCGGCCCATCAGATAGAGGATCGCGGCAGCCGCCAGCGCGATCAGCAGGGCGAGGATAAAGCCCCGCTGTTTCATTCCTTTACGCGATCGCGCCAAGCCTCTTCTCCCCCAACCTCTTGCAAAATGCCGTCCACGACGCCACTAGCGGCCATGGCCGACAACATTCCCACCGACACCCCCGATTTCAAGCGCCGCGGCGTTCTCTTTGTCCTGTCCTCGCCCTCGGGCGCCGGCAAGTCGACGATTGCACGCAAATTGCTGGCCTGCGAACCGGACCTGTCGATGTCGGTGTCGGCGACGACGCGGACGATCCGGCCGGGCGAAGTCGATGGCAAGGATTATCATTTCGTCGACCTGGAAGAGTTTCGCCGCATGGCGAACGACCATGAGTTCCTGGAATGGGCGCATGTCTTCGGCCAGCGCTATGGCACGCCGCGCGCGCCGGTCGAGGCGATGCTCAAGAGCGGCAAGGATGTGCTGTTCGACATCGACTGGCAGGGCGCGCAGCAGCTGCATCAGATTGCCGGCGGCGACGTGGTCCGCATCTTCATCCTGCCGCCCTCGATGGAGGAGCTGGAAAAGCGTCTGCGTGGTCGCGCGACCGACAGCAATGAAGTGATCGAGGGCCGCATGGCGCGCGCCGCGGGCGAGATCGCCCACTGGGACGGCTATGACTATGTGCTGTGCAATGTCGACGTCGAGGAATGTTTCGAGCGCGTGCGCACCATCCTGCACGCCGAACGGATGAAGCGCAGCCGCCAGACCGGCCTCATTGGCTTCATCCGTCGCCTCAGCCGCTATCATCAGGAAGATTGAAATCTAGTGGATTGATTTTGACATTTGCATCCCTTGTCGATGGGCTGGATTTGCAAATGTCAAAATCGTAAAATCCACTAGAAACAAATATTTCTAGTGGTCCGAACAGATTCTGACATTCGTGTGCGACATCGCCTCAAGCGGTATCGAATGTCAGAATCGGACCACTAGCGGCCAACGGGGCCGCTATTTCTCGAATCCTGCCGGGTCGGCCCAGTCGGGGTGGACCCAGGCCATCACCTTGAACAATGTCCCCATCTCCGCTTCGTCGGTGAGGCGGTGGCGCTGCGCCTCCAGTTCGGCGGCGCGCTGCGGGCTGCCCTTGGCCAGCACGGAAGCGCGCACGTCGATGCCCAGATGCTGCAGGAAATGGCCCTGCGTCACCGCGCCATGGACGCGCAGCCCGGCCTGGCGCGCGACATTGGCCAGCATCATGAAATCGACATGGGTGGTAAGGTCGCTCTCGCCCGGATCGGTGAAGGGATCGGTGAACTGGTGGTTCTTCACCGCCTGCAGCGTGTCGCCCAGGGCCGGGCCTTCATAACCATAGTCGATGATGATCGCGACGCCGCCCTGGCGCGCGATCCGGCTGGCAAGGGCATAGCCCGCGGTGGCACCGGCCTGCGCCACTTCGATGATCGCGCCCTCGGGCGCCTGCGCGGCGATCGGCGGCAGGCCCGATTCGATCCGGCGATAGCCCGGCACCGCCATGAAGCGGCCTTCTTCCTCGCGCCGGATCACCACCCGTTCACGCCATTCGTCGCCGACGCGGATCATCTGCCGCACGGGCAGGGCATCGAAAAATTCATTGGCGACCACCAGCAGCGGCGACTGGTCGGGCAGGCTTTCGACGCTGTCATGATGGACGACATGGGGAATCTGGGCGCGCTGCCGCTCGCGCAGGGTCGGGCTGGTCTCGACGAAATGGATGCGCGAGGTGACGTCGGCGCCCTCCAGCGCGCGCAGCGCATCGCCTGCCAGCGTGCCGCGCCCCGGCCCCAGCTCGACATAGAGCGGATCGGCGCGCCGGCCCGATCGCAGCCAGACATCGGCCAGGCACAGGCCGATCAGTTCGCCGAACATCTGGCTGATTTCCGGGGCGGTGGTGAAGTCCCCCTCCAGCCCCAGCGGATCGCGCGTGCCATAATAATGCTGGTTCGCCTCGCCCATATAATGGGCGATGGAGATCGGCCCGCCGGCGTCGATCTGGCGGGCCAGGCGCTCGGGCAGGCCCATCGCGCCGGGCAGGGCGTCAGCTGACACTGGCGCTGCCCGCGATCGGTTCGACGCGCACACGCCGGCCCTTGGCGGTGACGATCAGGTAGAGGCCGCCCAGGATCATCGGCACGCACAGCCACTGGCCCATGTGCAGGCCGGTGCGAGCGGCAAATTCCATCAGCTGGGCATCAGCCTCGCGGAAATATTCGACGCCGAAGCGGAACACGCCATAGAAGAAGACGAACAGGCCGACCAGCATGCCCGGCTTGTAGCGCGCCTTGGTCTTCCAGAAGGCGAAGGCAAGGATGCAGAACAGGATGATGCCTTCGAAAAAGGCTTCGTAAAGCTGGCTCGGATGGCGGGCGAAGGGGCCGCCGGTCGGGAAGATCATCGCCCAGGGCACGTCGGTTTCCTTGCCCCACAGTTCGCCATTCACGAAATTGGCGAGGCGGCCGAAGAACAGGCCGAAAGGCACGACGCAGGCGACATAGTCATGGATGCGCAGCCAGCTCAGCTTCTCCTTGCGCGCCATGTAGAGGATGCCGAGCGACACGCCCGCCGCGCCGCCATGGAAGGACATGCCGCCATTCCACAGCTTGAAGATGTCCAGCGGATGCTGGAGGATTTCGGGCTGGTAGAAGAAGACATAGGCGAGCCGGCCGCCGATGATGATGCCCAGCGTCGCATAGAAGATCATGTCGTCGGCATGGCGCCGGGCCATCGGCGAACCGGGCTGGGCAATGAGCTTCAACAGATACCAGTAGCCGATCAGGATGCCGGCCAGATAGGCCAGGCTATACCATTTGAGCGTGAAGAAGCCCAGGTCCAGGGCGACGGGGCTGAGCCCCAGCTGGTCGAAGCGGATGGCGCTCGAAGCGGCGGCGACAAGGTCCAGGATCAAAATGGCATTCCCTCGGCAATCAGGCCTGCGGCCATAGAACAAGCGGCCGGCAAGATGAAGAGGGGCGATCCCGATTGCAGGATGATCGGGGCAAATAGGCCGGACATGCCCGGCGCGGCGACGTCAGGCCGCTTCGCTACAGTCCAGCAGCGCCGCGCGATCCCGGATTTCCACCATGCGGCGGCCGGGCAGGGCGATGATGCCGATCCGCTTGAGGTCGGTCAGCTGCCGGCTCACCGTCTCGATCGTCAGGCCCAGCACGTCGGCGATCTGCTGGCGCGACAGCGGCAGGTCGAACCGGTCGAGCGGGGGCTGGCCTTCGCGGGCCAGCCGGCGCGACATGTCGAGCAGGAAGGTGGCGATCTTCTCGCGCGCATTCTTGCGGCCGAGCAGCAGCATCCAGCTGCGCGCCCGGTCGAGATCGTCGAGCGTGCGTTGCAGCAGCCGATGCTCCAGCTCGGGATGCTCGCGGGCAAAGCCGTCAAAGGCGCCGCGGGTGAAAAGGCACAGGCGCGCGTCGGTGAGCGCCGTGACGCTGTGCGGCGTGCTGCGGCCGAAGGGGCGGCCGATGAAGTCGGATGGATAGACCACGCCGACAATCTGCTCGCGCCCGTCACCGGTCGAGGCCGACAATTTGAGCGTGCCGTCGATCACATTGGCGACGATGGTGGCGTCGTCGCCTTCCCACATCACCGTCTGCCCCGCCGCGATCGTGACGCGCCGGCCCAGGCGATTGAGCGCGCCGCGCTCATCCTCTTCCAGCGTGGCGCAGATGGCGCGGTCGCGCACCTCGCAGCGCTGGCAGAAGCTGGCGTCGGAGCAGGGGGCAGGAACGGGCATGCCGCCGGGCAGGGTTTGCGCGAGATCAAAATGCATGTTCATGACCGCTGCTTGGCGCGGCGGCGGGGCGGGCACTATCCGTAAATCCCCTATGGGACTTTCTGTCCTATTCGACCCCCGCCTGGAAGGCGATGCGCAGCGTTTCCGACAGGCTGTGGACCTGCAGCTTCTGCATCAGGTTGGCGCGATGAATCTCCACTGTGCGCGGGCTGATGCCCAGGTCATAGGCGATCGTCTTGTTGGGCAGGCCGTCGACCAGGCCCTTGAGCACTTCGCGTTCCCGATCGGTCAGGATGTTGAGCCGGGCGCGGGCGGTCTCGCGCTGGCTGTTGCGGCCCTGGTCGGCGCTTGCCTGCGCGCAGGCGGCTTCGATCGCGGCGAGCAATGCCGCCTTCTCGAACGGCTTTTCGATGAAATCGGTGGCCCCGGCCTTCATCGCGGCGACCGCCATGCCGACATCGCCATGGCCGGTCATGATGATGACCGGCAGCATCATGCCGCGCGCGCGCAACTCGCGCTGCACTTCCAGCCCGTCAATGTCGGGCATGCGCACGTCCAGCAGCACGCAGCCGCCCTCCAGCGTCCCGACCTCCTTCAGGAATTCGGTGCCGCCCGAGAAAAGCCGCACCGAAAAGCCGCTGGTCTTGAGCATGAAAGAGAGAGACCGGCGGATCGCCTCGTCATCATCGACGACATGGATGGGCTGGTCGGTGGGCAGGCTCATGGCAGGCGGTCCGCAGAATCGAGAGTGAAGTGGAAGGCGACGCCGCCCCAGTGCGAGGCGTCGGCCCAGATCCGTCCGCCATGCCCCTCGACGATGGTGCGGCTGATCGACAGGCCTACGCCCATGCCGGCGGGTTTCGTCGTGCTGAACGGGGTGAAGAGCGATCGCGCGACCGCCGGATCGAGGCCGGGGCCACTGTCGGCGATGATGAGTTCGACCTGTCCGTCCTCGGCCGGCACCGCCGACAGGCGCAGGATGCGGCGATTGCGGCCGTCCATCGCCTCGACCGCGTTGCGCACCAGGTTGATGATGACCTGCTGCACCTGCACCCGGTTGGCGATCACCCGGCCGACGCGCGGGTCGACGACGATGTCCATGTCGATGCCCCGGCTGTCGATGCCGATGAAGGCCAGCGCGACCCCCTCGGCCAGCAGCGTGGCGGCCGGTTCGGCCTGGCGATCGGCTTCGCCTCGGCGGATGAACTCCCGCAGCGACCGGATGATCTGGCCCGCGCGCATCGCCTGGCGCGCGGCTTCGTCCATCGCCTCGCCCAGCAAGTCGCGGTCGACCGGTGCATCGGTGCGCAGCAGGTCGCGGCCTGCCTCCATATAATTGGCGATCGCAGTCAGCGGCTGGTTCAGTTCATGCGCCAGCGCCGCAGCCAGCGTGCCCATCGCCGTGACGCGGGCGGCATGGCTGAGTTCCGCCTGCAGATCCTGCAGGCGGCGCTCGGCCTTCTGCCGATCGGTCAGGTCCCGCACGAAGCCGGTGAACAGCTTTTCGCCATGGTCCTGCACTTCGCCGACCGCCAGCTCGATCGGAAAGGTGGAGCCATCGCGCCGGCGCGCGGTGGTCAGTCGGCCGATGCCGATGATCCGCTTTTCGCCGGTGTCATGATAATGTTGCAGGTAGGAATCATGGCGCTCGCGATCGGGCGAGGGCATCAGCATCGCGACATTGCGGCCGAGCACATCGGCCTCGGCATATTGGAACATGCGCTGGGCGGCCGGGCTGAACGAGACGATATGCCCGGTCGCGTCGATCACGATCAGCGCATCGGGCACCGTTGCCAGGATCGATCCCAGCAGAGCCTGTTCCCGGCTGGTCGCATTATCCTGCGGATCGCCATCGTTGAACGCCATGTCCGATCACTGACCGTAAATCAGTGCGCCAGCAAGAGCGGAACCCGTGTTTCGGCCAGAATATAGCGGGTTACGCCGCCAAAAATGGTTTCCCGCAGCCGGCTGTGGCCAAAGGCACCCATCACCATCCAGTCGATCGACAGTTCCTGGCAGGCATGGGACAGCGCTTCTTCCACGCTGCGATCCTTGCGCGGCCATTCGTGAATCTCGACCGCAATGCCGTGGCGCGAGAGATATTCGGCCGCGTCGGTCGGCGGGAAGTCGCGCTTCGACCGCTCGTCCACGGTGACGACATGGACTTCGCTCGCCACCCGCAACAGGGTGCGGCTCGCGGTCAGCGCCGACGCCGCCTCATGCGATCCGTCCCAGGCAACCATCGCGCGGCCGGTGCAGCGAAAGCCCTTGGCCATGCTCGGGATCGCCAGCACCGGGGCGCGGCTGTTGACCGCCAGGTCGGCGACGATCGGCGCTGGATCATCGGCCTGCCGGCGGCCCGGCGGCGGCAGGGAAACGAGCATCGCGTCGGCCAGGCGACCGGTTTCCAGCAGGCCCTGGACCAGGTCGCCGCTGCGATAATGCCAGTCCCACGCCATGCCCTCGCGCCGCAGGCGCTCTTCCAATCCGAGCCGCATTTCCTCGTCCCGGCGGCGCACCGCATCGATCGCCTCGGGCACCAGATAGCCGCTGCCATAAAGATCTGCGGCGACCAGTTCGGGCAGCGGCGCGATCTGCAGGCAACTGATATGGGCGCCGGTCGCGCGCGACAGGTCGAACGCGGCCTGCAGGCGGCTTTCCATGCCGTTGTCCGCGCGGATGTGCAGCAAGATGGTCTTCATCGAACATGTCCCGACAAGAGGGCGCCGATGCAGCGCCGCATGATCGTCATCCTGACTAGTAGCCCGCTCGGCTCGTCTCTATCCGCAAATTTCCCTATTTCGATCGCCGATCCAATGGCACATTCGGGGGGCAACGATCATAGCAAGGGATGCCTTCTTCATGACCGACAAGGATATTCTGGAAACCCGCACCGGCATTCGCGTCCAGGTGCGCCCGGCGCAGGATGGCGATGCCAAGGCGCTGGCCCATTTCTTTTCGGCCGTATCCGATGATGATCGCCGCTTCCGCTTCCTCAGCAGCGCGCCGGGCGTCAGCGCCGGGCAGATTCATGATCTGATCCATGGCGACCCCGATAATTGCGAGACCTTCCTGGCGACCGACGAGAAGGGCGCCATACTGGCGGCCGCGACCCTGGCCGCCGATCCCGACCGGACACGCGCCGAAGTCGCTATTTCGGTGCGCGCCGACCATCGCGGCAAGGGCGTGGGCTGGAGCATGCTGCGCCACGCCACCGACCGCGCGCAGGAAATGGGTGTCGGCCTGCTGCAGGCGATCGAGAGCCGCGCCAATCATGCCGCGATCGAACTGGAGCGCGAACAGGGCTTTGTCGCCCGCAGCGTCGATGACGAGCCGTCGCTGCTGATCCTGGAAAAGCGTTTCTGATCGCATGGCTGGTAAAATGATGAAGGGGCCGGAGCGGCGATCCGCTCCGGCCCCTTCCTTCTGGTCCACCCCCCGGAGGATCAGAAGCGCATGCCGACGCCCACGCCGAACACGAAGGGATCGAGCGATACCTTGACGTTCTGGGTGCCGGCCGCCGCGGTGGTCAGCCGCACCTTGGTGTCGATGTCGATATATTTGACGTCGAGGTTGAGGAAGATCTTGTCGTTGAGGTCGATGTCGACCCCGACCTGGCCGGCCCAGCCGAAGCTATCGGACATATGGACCTTGGTCTTGCCGACCGCATCCTCCAGCCCGCTCGACGCATCCTCGTTGTAGAACAGCGTATAGTTGACGCCGGCGCCGATATAGGGGCGGACATGGCCTTCGACGATCGGGTGATATTGCATCGTCAGCGTCGGCGGCAGCACCCAGGTGGAGGCCAGCTTGCCGATCCCGCCGGTGGTGCCGCTGCGGCCGCTGGCGCTATGCTTGGTGGTCGCGGCGATCAGTTCGAAGCCGATATGGTCGGTGGCCATGTAGGTGACGTCGACTTCGGGCGCGATGCCGTTGTTCACCGACACCTTCTCGCCGGGGAAGCCGGGCAGGATGCTGCCGCTCTTTTCGGTGGGGGCGACCATGATGCCGCGCACGCGCACCAGCACGTCGCCCTGCTTGGCTTGGGCCGGGGCGGCGGCCAGCGCCGTGCCCATGGCGCCCATCGCGGCGACAATCATCATCTTTTTCAAGTGCATGTCTTTTCTCCATCCCTGATCGTGGGTCAGTGATGGCGCTCTGCTCCCGATCGGGGCGGCCTTCCTTGATGCGGCGCAATCGGCGATTTGATCCTGCGCAATGTTCGGCATCGGGCGCCATGGCAGGCGGGGCGCCATGTTCCGCTATCATCCCGACCTGCTCGCCGCGCCGGTGCCGCGCTACACCAGCTATCCCACTGCTGCCCAGTTCGGCGAGGATGTCGGCGCGACCGACATGGCGCAGCGGCTGGACGCGATGTCGGCGGACGCGCGCCTGTCGCTCTATGTCCATATCCCCTATTGCCATGACATTTGCTGGTATTGCGGGTGCAACACCGGGGCGGCGACCCGGCCCCGCCGCCTGTCCGCCTACGTCGATGCGCTGGAGCGGGAAATGGCGCTGGTTTCGGCGCGGCTGGGCGGGCGTGGCCGCGTCACCCATGTCGCCTTTGGCGGCGGCAGTCCCAATTCTCTGCCGCTGATCGACTGGGTCCGGCTCAATCATCAGTTGCTGCTCTGCTTCGACGCCAGCGCGGCGGCGATGGCGGTGGAACTGGACCCGCGCCGGATCGACCGGGCCTGGATCGACGCCATGGCCAAGGTCGGGGTGACGCGCGTCAATCTGGGGGTGCAGACCTTTGCCACCCATGTGCAGCAGCGGATCGGCCGGGTGCAGCCGGCCGAGACGGTGGCGATGGCCGTCGGTGCGTTGGCCCGTGCGCGCATCCAGGTGGGGTTCGACCTGATGTATGGCCTGCCGGGGCAGAGCGAGGCGGATCTGGCGCAGACGCTGGAGGACAGCATTCGCCTGTCTCCCTCGCGCATCGCGCTGTTCGGCTATGCCCACATGCCGCGCCTGCTGCCGCGCCAGCGGCGGATCGACGCGACCGAATTGCCGGGCGTCGAACAGCGCTTTGCGATGGCGAAGCTTGGCCATGCGATGCTGACGGCGGCCGGCTATCAGGCGATCGGCTTCGATCATTTCGCGCTGCCCGACGATCCGCTCGCGGTGGCCGCCGCTGCCGGAAGGCTGCGCCGCAATTTTCAGGGCTTTACCGAGGATGACAGCGATGCGCTGATCGGCATGGGCGCGAGCGCGATCAGCCAGTTTCCCGACCTGATCGTCCAGAATGAGAAGAATGCGGGCGCCTATCGTGAAGCGCTGTCGGACCATCGGCTGCCCGCGGCCCGTGGAGTGCGGCGCAGTGCCGACGACCAGCGGCGGGGCGCGTTGATCGAACGGCTGCTGTGCGACGGTCGGGCGGCCTGTGGCGACCTTGCCGAACCGGCGCTGCTCGACCGGTTCGAGCGGATCGGCCTGCTCCGGCGGGAGGGGGACGAGTTGCTGCTGCAACCCGGCGCGGCGCCCTATGCCCGGTCCATCGCCGCCTGTTTCGATGCCTATCTGCGTCCGGCCGAAACGCGCTTCAGCGTCGCGGTCTGATCGCCGGCCCGGCCACTGCCGGGCCGGCGATCGCACGTCGGATCAGAAGCGCACGCCCACGCCCATCCAGACACGGGCCGGGTCGATCAGATAGCCCGCCGTGTCATAGTTGAGCCGCTTGTCGAGCAGGTTCTGCACCCCGGCATGGACGGTGAAGGCGGGCGTGATCTTGTAGGATGCGCCCATGTCCACCACCGTATAGTCGGGCGACACGATATTATTGCCGCTGATCTGCGCCTCGGTGACGGCTTCCTCGCCGCGATAGACGGCGCGCACGAAGGCGGAGAAGCGCTTATCCGGGCGCCAGTTGAGCGAGGCGCTGGCCTGCTGCTTGGGCGTGTCGTTAAGTGCCGCGCCGATATTGGCGCCGCTCAGCTGTTCCGAATCCGTCAGCGTGCCGGTGGCGTTGAGCCGCAGCGTGTGGGTCAGCGGCACGTCGACCGAGACTTCGACGCCGCGTACCCGCGCTTTGTCGACATTGACATAGGTCGTGGGAGGACGGCCGATCGAGCTGAGCGGTTCATCGACGCACCAGGCCCCCGCCACTTCGCAGGTCACGCGCGTGATCTTGTCGTTGAAGCGGGTGTCATAGGCAGTGACGCTGGCGTTGAAGCCATTCCGCGAGAAGAGCAGGGCAGCCTCGATCGTGCGGGAGGTTTCGGCTTCTAGGTCGGGATTGCCATAGATGGTGCCGCCACGGCTGGTCTGGCCCCAGTCGGGAATCGTCTGGCGCAGGCTCGGCGCGCGGAAGCCCTGCGAATAACCGCCCTTCAGCGTCAGGGACGGGGTGATGTTCCACACCGCATAGACGCGCGGGGTCCAGTGGACGCCATATTGTTCGTCATGGTCCATGCGGATGCCGCCGGTCAGCGCCAGTCCGTCGAGCAGCTTCAGCTCATTTTCGGCAAACAGCGCCCAGCTGGTGCGGGTGGTGCCGGTGGTGGTCGATCCCGACAAAAGGTTGCCGGTCAGGTCCGACAGATCCTCATAGCGATAAAAGCCGCCGACGGTCAGCGTGTTGGACGGCAGCGGGATCACCCACAGGCTTTGGCCGACCGTGTTCTTGATCCGCTTCTGCGCCTCGACATCTTCGGCATCCTCATATTGCAGATAGGATTCGGAACTGGCGAAGCCCCACTGGCCGCTATGGCTGATCGATGCGACCTTGCGCTTCTGGGTCTGGGTGGTTTCGGTGCCGAGCGGCGCGGTCGCCGATGTCTCGGTCGTCTCGCCGGCAACCTCGATCACCTTCTGCCGATAATAGCCGCCCTCCAGCAGGATCTGGTGGTTGGCGCTGAGGTTGAAGCCCAGCTTGCCGGCCAGGCTGTCATCATGCCGCTCGGGCGTGCCGCCGATTTCCGTGTCGCCCTCGCGCCGGTTCATCGATCCCTGCAATTGCAGGCCGATGCCGTTGGTGACGGGGCCGGACAGATAGAAATTGCCGTCGGTATAATTGCCGAAATTGTCCGCCAGCTGCATCGTGCCGTTGACGCGTGCGCTGCCGCGCCAATGATCGCTGATCCGGCGGGTGATGATGTTGACGACGCCGCCCATCGCGTCCGATCCGTAGAGCGAGGACATGGGGCCACGCACCACCTCGATGCGCTCGATCGCTTCGAGCGGCGGCAGCAGGCCACCTTCGCTGACATTGCCGCCATTGGTGCGGGATTCGCGCGACGACAGCCGCTTACCGTCGACCAGGATCAGCGTATATTGCGGCGCCATGCCGCGGATCGAGATGTCGCGGCTATTGCCTTCGCCCGGCGTGACGGTGACGCCGGGGATTTCCATCAGCGCATCGGTCACTTCGCGATAGGGCATGGCGTCCAGCGTCTCGCGGGTGATGACGCTGATCGAGGCTGGCGCGTCGCGGACCTCCTGTTCGCGGCCGGCGGCGGTGACGACGATCTGGTTGGAATCCTGGTCGGCCTCGGCCGCCAGCGCCTGCTGTGCGCTGGTCAGCGCGACAAGGGCCGCGGTCGCCCGCAGCAAATGGATGGATGGCATGGAAATCCCCTGTTCTGGATAGACGGGCACCCGCCAGCCACCCGGCCGGACGGGTGCCGGAAATCAGTGGTGCGGGCCGGGCCCGATCGGTGGAACGAATATCATGGCGGGTTCATTTGCGATCGATTGTCAATTGCAAGTGGCCGTTGCCAGAAGCGCGGGGCGGCGCCAAATATCGATATCGGATAAGGCTTATGCGGCCTTGCTATGGGGCAGGGCTGCGTCGCTGCCGCAATGGTCGGCGAACATGTCGCACAGCCAGGCGATGGCCGGGTCGCGATGCGACCGCTCGTTCCACAGCAGCCGATAGCCGAAGGTGCCGACCAGGTCCGGCGCGGGCAGGCAGGCCAGGTCATGGGTCCGGGCGATTGCCTCGGCCGCGCGCGTCGGCAGCGTCATCAGCGCGTCCGATCCCCGGATCATGTGCGGTGCCGCCTGGAAATAGGGCAGGCGGGCGATCACCCGCCGGCGCGGCGCCAGATCGCCCAGGCGCAGTTCGATCCGGTCGAAGCCGCTGTCGCTGACGACGAAGCTGATATGCGGGCAGGACAGGAAATCCTCGACCGACAGGGATCGGTCGGTCGGATGCGCCGCCAGCTTGTGATGGCGATCGACGACGCAGCTGAACGTTTCGGTGAACAGGAAGCGCTCATAGGTCTGGGCCGGATCGGGATCGAGCCCGCTGATGATGAGGTCGATCTCGCCTGCGGTCA
The DNA here is from genome assembly GCF_056790315.1 of Sphingobium sp. VMM. NCBI lineage: Bacteria > Pseudomonadati > Pseudomonadota > Alphaproteobacteria > Sphingomonadales > Sphingobiaceae > Sphingobium > Sphingobium sp. VMM. The sequence continues at coordinate 374,663 of NZ_JBXGSI010000002.1, read as the reverse complement.
GCCGCGCCACCATGTCGCCGGTCAAAGGCACGATGTCGATCGCCGCCAGCGGCGCCGCGCGGCCGATATGCGGCAGGGTCGGCGCCACCACGGCGGCGACGCCGAAATCGGTCGATGCGACGCGGAATCGGCGATCAAGCGTCGCCGGATCGAAACAGGGCGGTTCCAGCAGGCCGGCGGTCGTCGCCAGCCAGTCCTGGAGCGAGGGCGCCAGTTCCTCCGCCCGCCGGGTCAGTTCCATGCCGCCGGCGGTCCGCACCAGCAGCGGATCGCCCAGCAGGCTGCGCAACTGCGCCAGCGACCGGCTGACCGACGGCTGGCTGACGCCCAGTTGCTGCGCCGTGCGGGTGACGCTTTTCGTGCGCAGCAACAGGCCCAGTATCACCAGGCTGTTGAGATCGAAATGCACGCCGCCAAGCAAGAGAGACCGGTCCGTTCCTTAAGGATAATGCGGACCATTCTTAACTTCAGGGGTGGTCAGGGTCCAGTCCCGTTGCATTTCCGGACTGTTGCGCGGCGCGATCGGTGCCGATTGACAGGCCCCTTAATCCGGATTTATGAAATAACCTGTATCACATCTTCGTCGATCAAGAGGCTGTGCGCCTGCAATCATTGTGTCCGGGGCAACAGGTGCGACGATGATGAAAGGGATGGGCGCCGTCTGTGCGGCGCTCGACGCCGTGACGGTCGATCCAGCATATAAGGGCCGCGCGGTCTGGATGGGAGGATGCCATGACACGCCGTTTCCGGACGTTGCTTCTCTGCGCCTGCGCGACTCTGCCCACCCTGCCGATCGAGGCCCAGGCGCAGGATAAGGCGCAGGACAGGGCCAGCGTGACCCAGGACATCATCGTCACCGCCCGCCGGACCGAGGAACGGCTACAGGACGTGCCGATCTCGATCACCGTGTTCAATCAGGAAGAACTGGCCAACCGCAATGTCGTCAATGCGCAGGATCTGGCCGCCTATACCCCCTCATTGTCCGCCAACGGCAATTTCGGCAGCGAAAATAGCAGTTTCGCCATCCGCGGCTTTGCCCAGGACATCGGCACCGCGCCCTCGGTCGGGGTCTATTTCGCCGATGTGGTCGCGCCGCGCGGCGCCTCCAACGGCCTGCCCTCGGGCGATGGCGCTGGGCCGGGTGCCTTTTTCGACCTGCAGAATGTCCAGATATTGAAGGGGCCACAGGGCACCCTGTTCGGCCGCAACACGACTGGCGGCGCGATCCTGCTGGTGCCGCAGAAGCCGACCGACGAATTTTCCGGCTATGTCGAAGGATCGGTCGGCAATTTTGACATGTGGCGCGGTCAGGCGGTGGTCAACGCGCCGCTCGGCGACCGGGCGCGGATGCGCATCGGGGTCGACCGGCAGAAGCGCGACGGCTATATGCGCAACGGCAGCGGCATCGGCCCCGACCGGTTCGGCGATGTCGATTATATCGCGCTGCGCGCCAGCCTGGTCGTCGATCTGACCCCCGATCTCGAAAACTACACCATCCTCTCTTACAGCGATTCCAGCAATAACGGCCCGATCCAGAAGCTGGTCGCGGCCGCGCCGGAGGGGCTGGGCCAGCTCGCCTATGGCCAGTTGCTGCGCCAGGGCAACGGTTTCTATCATGTCATGCAGTCACTGGAGGATCCCTATTCCAGGACCGAGCAATGGCAGTCGATTAACACCACCAGCTGGCAGGCGAGCGATACGCTGACGGTCAAGAATATCGTCAGCTATGCGCAGTTGAAGCAGCGCATGAACGCGCCGCTGTTCGGCACCGATTTCGTCGTGGATTTCGCCGCGATCAATCCTTTCCTCGCCGCGCTGGGCAGCTATCATCTGCCCTTCACCACGGTGACGTCGATTCCGGGCGGCTATACCGCCAACCAGTCGACCTTTACCGAGGAACTGCAAGTGCAGGGGCGCTCGGGCGATGGCCGGCTCAACTGGCAGGCGGGGGCCTATCTGGAGGTCAGCGAACCGCTGGGCATGAGCGGCAGCCAGTCGCCCTTCCTGGCGTCCTGCACCGATTCCGCCACGCTGCAATGCACCGATCCGATGGGCTTCCTGTCCAATCTCGATCCGACCATCCCGGCGTTCGCCAAGCCGATCCATGCCGGCACCGTCAATTACACGGCGGGGCGCACCAATTTCCACAATGTCGGCCTCTATGCGCAGGCGACCTATGCACTGACCGAGCAATTGAAGCTGACCGGTGGTTTCCGCTACACTTGGGATCATTCGCGCAATGTCAGCGACCAGCGCACCTATATCGTCGCCTATCCGCCGCAATATGGCGCCTTCAATCCGGTCGCACCCTATCGCTGCACCAATCCGCAGGCGGCGGCGACCAATTGCGTGTCGCACTATTATCAGTCGTCGGAAAAGCCGACCTGGCTGGTCGACCTGGATTACAACCCGACCCAGGACATATTGCTCTACGCCAAATATGCGCGCGGCTATCGCGCCGGCACGATCGTGCCGAACATCACCGCGCCGCTCAACATCGTCGAGCCGGAGAAGGTGGACAGCTATGAGCTGGGCCTCAAGACCAGCTTCGGCGGGGCGCTGCGCGGCACCTTCAACCTGGCCGGCTTCTATAATGATTTTTCCAACCAGCAATTGCAGGTCGGCTTCAATGCGCGGCCGCTGTCGGGGCAGGCGTCCACCGCCGCGCCGGTCAATGCCGGCAAGTCGGAGATATGGGGGCTGGAGGCCGATGCCTCGCTCACCCCGTTCCAGGGACTGGTGCTGACCGGCGGCTACAGCTATTTGCGCACCAAGATCAAGTCGGTGCCCGATTTCTCCAGCTTCAACGATCCCAATTATATCCTTGCCGCGCCGTTCCAGCCCGGCGATCCCGAAGTGCTGTCGCCGCGTCACAAGGTCACGGTCAGCGGCACCTACACCCTGCCGCTGGACGAGGAGAAGATCGGCCGCATCTCCTTCGGCGCGACCTTCACCCATCGTTCCTCGATGCTGGTCAACTATACCGACCGCACCAATCCCGATCCGTCGATCGCCGCGCTCAGCACACTGGCGCCGCTCGATCTGCTGAACCTCAACGCCAGCTGGAACAGTATCGCCGGCGCCCCCATCGACCTCAGCCTGTTCATGACCAATGTGACCAAAGAAAAATATTACAGCTTCATCGCCGGGCTGGGTTCGCCCAGCGTCAATTTCGAGACGGCGACGCTGGGCGAGCCGCAAATGTATGGCGCGCGCCTGCGCTTCCGCTTCGGCGGATGAACGGGCGCCGACGACTGCGAAAATTGATCCATGTCTAGGACGGCGCTTCCGGCGGCTGATAGGTTGCATGGCAATCAAGCGGAGTCGGTTCGATGGACGTGATCACGGATGCTGCCTATCTGTTTCGCCGGTCGCGCGACGAGACGCGCAAAGCCGACGAAGCCCGTGCGCGCGGCGATGCGGTGTGCGTGATTGCTGCGCACAATGAACTGGCGCTGCGCTACAAGGTTCGCGCCCTGTCGCTGTCCAGCGGCGCGGTCCCCTGCATCGACGCGACCGGGCGACGATCGGCCTAGGGGCGATCGACATTCAGATGATGACGTGACGAAAATGGTGGTTTTCCGTGACCCGGAGCGCAGCGTACTTAAAGTACGTGAGCACCGGAAGCGCGGAGAACCGCCATTTGCAGGCCGTCAGGGCTGAATGTCGATTGACCCTAATCCTTCTCGCCCTGCAGGCTGATACGGCCGGTTTTCAGCCCCGGCGCGCTGACCTGTAGCGTGATTGCGCCCGGCTTGCCGGTGCCGCGCAGGAAGGCGACCGCCTTGCCGCCCACCGCCGCGCGCTGCGGCGAGGCAAAGGCGGTATGGTCGGTGACGCTGCCATTGTCGAAGGCGACGACGCGGCCCGGCCCCGATACCGTCGCGCTGAGCAGCGGCGTGGCGCCGGGCACCAGCACGCCCTTCGCGTCCACCACTTCGGCCCGCACCGCGACGACATCGTCGAAGCCGCCGCCGACTGCCTTGGCCTCCGGCACCAGCCGAATTGCAGCGGGCGCGCCGGCGCTGCGCAGAATATCTTCCGCCACCTTTGCGCCGCCGCGATAGCCGACCGCGCGCAACTCGCCCGGCGCATAGTCGACGTCCCATGTGATCGCGCTGTCGTCCGCGTTGCGCGGCTTGCGCCCCAGCGACTGGCCGTTGAGGAACAGCTCGACCTCGTCGCTGTTGCTGTAGACCTCGACCTTTTCCTTGTGCGCGGCGCGATTGTCGGGCGACCAGTCGGCTAGCGCGCCCGGCCCCTTGGGTTGGGGCAGGGCGATGCCGACCATGGTCGGCATTTCGCTGATGTCGATCACCTCGGTCACGCGCCGGGCCAGCTTCACCACCGGCTTTTCCGACCACCAGCTCGCCCGTTCCCAGCCGATCGGCTTCACGCCATCGACCCGGTCGACCAGACCGGACGGGTTGCTGATCGCCGGCCAGCCGGCCCGGTCCGCCTCGCCCAGATAATCGACGCCGGTCCACAGGAACATGCCGGCATAGGCCGGGTCGTCGCGCACCACGAGCCAGCTTGACCGGTTCTTGCTGTTCTCCGTGCCGATGATCTTGCGGCTGGGCTTGTCGGCATGCGCCTTGGCCAGTTCATTCTCGCGATAATTCTGGCCCACCACGTCCAGCAGGTCGGCGGTGCCATTGTCATAATCATGGGTGGTGTTAGGGCGGAACAGCGCCATCGTCACCGGCCGGGTCGGATCCTCGGCATGGAAGATGTCCTGCAGGCGGGTGATGATCGACTGCGCCACCAGCGGATAGGGCGTATCGTGAATCTCGTTGCCGATCGACCAGATGACGATGCTGGGATGATTGCGATCGCGCCGCACGAAATCGCGTGCATCGATCGACGACCAGTCGGTGAAATAGAGGTGATAATCCTGCGGATTCTTCGCCACCGTCCACATGTCGAAGCCCTCGTTCATGACGATCAGGCCGAGCCGGTCGCACAGGTCGAGAAATTCGGGCGAGAAGGGGTGATGGGCGGTGCGCACCGCATTGATGCCCAGCGCCATCAGTCCCTTGAGCCGCCGTTCATAGACGGCCAGCGGCACCGCCATGCCGAACGGTCCGCCATCGGCATGGATCGCCACGCCCTTCAGCTTGATGTTGCGGCCATTGAGCCAGAAACCGCTCGCCGCCTCGAACCGGGCATCGCGCATGCCGAAGGGGACGCGTTCCTCATAGAGCAGCCGCCCGTCGGTCGCGCGCACACGCAGCAGCGCCTGGTGCATCGCCGGATCGCCAATGTCCCAGCGGCGCGGATCGGCCAGGGTGCCGGTGACATCCATCTGGGTCGCGCGCCCGGCGGGCAGGCTGATGCTCTGGCCGGTGAAGGTCGCGATGCTGCGGCCGTCCGGCCCCTCGATCACCGCCTCCAGCCGCGCCTCGACCGGGGCACTGCCCTGGTTCATCACGCTGCTGCCGATGGCAAGGTCCGCGCTCTTCGCGTCGAGCCTGGCCACGCGCACCGTGCTGCCCCAGGTTTCGGCATGGACATCACCCAGGGTGATGATGCGGACATGGCGGTAGATGCCGCCGCCCGCATACCAGCGCGAGGCTGGCTGGGCGGACGTGTCGGCACGCACCGCCAGTACATTCTCCTGCCCGGCGGGTTTCAAATGCTGGGTGATCTCGTAGCGGAAGCTGGCATAGCCGCTCGGCCGATGGCCGACATGCTGGCCGTTGATCCACACGCCCGACCGTTCCATCACCCCGTCGAACTCGACGAAGACGCGCTGGCCGGCGCTGGCAGGCGGCAGGGTGAAATGCTTGCGATACCAGGCGACGCCGGTGGGCAGGAAGCCGCCCGATCCGGTCGCGGGCGCATGTTCGTCGAACGGCCCGGCGATCGCCCAGTCATGCGGCAGGTCGACCGACTGCCAGCTTGCATCGGCAAAGCCGGGCTGTTCCGCGGTCGCGACATCGCCCTGATGGAAGCGCCAGCCGGCATCGAAATTCTGCGCGCCGGTCGGCTGGGCAAAGGTGGGGGCGGGCAGAGCGATCAATAGCGCCAGCGCCAGACCGGCGGCACTCCGCCCGATCATCCTGCGCATCCGTGCGGTCCGTCCCGTCGCCATATCGGCCCCCTCTCCAGAATATGTCCACTATGTGGCGCTGTGGCGCCCTATGTGGGTATATGGCTACAGGAGTGGCGGGCCGATGCCAAGCGGCTTTGCTGGCCCTGCGGAACGGGCGGTGACGCGACAGGCAAATCTCCTACGAAGTTCACAGTGTCGTGCGCGGATTCGAGCGAAATGCGCCGCAAACGCCCCCATGACGCGCCTGCCACGCGACGGCGACGCGTCGGTCGGGTCATGATGCGGGTCATCCCGACGCGTCGCCGACGCGACATCCAGGCGACAGATCAGCGCTGCTGATGCGCGTGAACGGAGGGAGGCATGGAGGGGGCGGGCCATCCGACAGGATAGATCAGAGAAAGGCCGAGTAGGAAAGCGGGTGTCCGGAAGCGTCCCGCGCGTCATCGGTGTCGGTGCGGACTGAGGGCCATGCTTGCAGGCAAGCTACAAAATTATTGGGACAATTGCATGTCCAGGCCAAGCAAGCTGGCAAGTTTGAAGGTGGCGAACAGCAGGCCGACGAGCAATAGCGCCAGGATCGCGCTTATCTTGCCAACGGCGGTCAGGACATCGCCTTTCCGTGCCTTCCTGTCCTGATCATAATGCCATTTGACGGCAAAGAACATGCCGGTGCCGAGGACCGCAATCTTGAATATTATGAATATGACAGGGAATGAATCCATCACCCAAATTATTCCGGTGTAATTCTTGAAGCTAATGATTTTTTTACGTCGCTGGAACGGTGGCGAACATTGGACATAATGCCCGCCCTCGATCGAGGCCGCTTTCAGTGTCAGACCTGACCCGCTGGTGGAAAGCGAGGATGTGCCCCTTCAGCGCACCTTGAAACTATATGTGCCGCTGACCGGCTGATGGTCATTGCCCATCACCGTCCATTGAAGATCATAGCTGCCGGTCGGCAGGGCGCGGGGCAGGGTGATGACCAGGCCCTTGCCATCGGCGGCCGCGGCGGTGGTGAAGCCCTTGATCGGCATTGGCGGATGATCGGCCATGCCCGGCATGCCGGTCATGGTGAGCGTGATGCTGCTATGGTCGGCCTGCAGCGCTTCGGAAAAGCCCAGGGTCAGCCGGGTCGGCTTGGCAACGCTGGCATTGGCGGCGGGGTTGGCCGCAACGAGCTGCGGCTTGGCGAAGGCGGCGCCGGGCAGGGCGGTCAGCACAAGGGCAGCAGCGATCAGGGGCAGGCGGGGCATGGCAAACTCCGAAAAAATGCGCGTCTTGCAGGGGAATACGCATTGTCCTGTCGCATCCCTCACGCGCCGCGCTATTTTGTTCGAGGGATGGGCCGGCCGGATGCGTATCGTCAGGCAGGACATGAAGGACGGGACGATGGACGATCTGGATGACATGCTGGCCGGGCTGCGCGACGCGCCGGCGGCGGCGCGCTTCGACGGGCTGGAGGCTGCGGTGATGCAGGGGCTGGACCGCCGCCGCGAACGCAGCGTCGCGCGGCGCAGCCTGATGCTGGCCGGCGTGATGGCGATCGGCATCGGCTGGATCGGCAGTAGCGTGCCCGCGCAGCCGGCGCAGGCGGCGCCCGGCCCGCTGCTGATCGGCATGTCCGACTATGCGCCCTCGCGCCTGCTGGAGCGATAGGCATGGGCAAACGCTATTGGCTGGTGGCGCTGGTCGCCTTTGCCGCGGCGCTGGCCGCCGTGCTGGTTGCGCGCACCTGGCTCGCGCCCGCGCCGCCGGTGGAGAATGAAGTTCATGCCCTGCTCCATGATCGGCTGACGCTGGACGCCGGCCAGAAGCAGCGCATCGCCGATCTGGAAGCCGCCTTCGCCCAGCGCAAGGCGGCGCTCGACGCGGAAATGCGCGCCGACAATCAGCGGCTGGCCGCGGCGATCGCCGCCGAACATGGCTATGGCCCGCGCGTCGCCCAGGCGGTCGACCGGTCGCACCAGGCAATGGGCGAATTGCAGAAGGAAACATTGAAGCACATCTTCGCGATGCGCGGCGTGCTGCGGCCCGATCAGGCCGCGCTGTTCGACGCCGCCGTCGTCAAGGCGCTGACCCAGCCTGCCGGGTGATAGCCGACGATCCCGATGATGCCACGCTGGCGGCGCAGGCGCTGGCCGGGCGGCAGGCGGCCTATGGCGCGCTGATGCGGCGGCACCGCGATGCCGTCTATCGGCTGGCCCGCGGCCATGTCGGCGATGCGGACGCGGCAATGGACATCGTGCAGGAAAGCTTCGTCGCCGCCTTTGCGTCGCTGGCCCGCTATGATGGACGCCGGCCCTTTCGCGGCTGGATCGCGCGGATCACGATCAACAAATGCCATGACTGGGCCCGCCGCCGCGCGGTGCGTCGCTTTTTCAGCTTCGCCCGGCCGATCGAGGACGCCGCCCATGTCGCCGACGCGGCGCCCGATCCCGAGCAGGCGGCCCAGTCCCGCGCTGGCGTCGCCCGGATCGAGGCGGCGGTAGCGGCGCTGCCGGTGGCGCTGCGCGAGGTGGTTTTGCTGCGCGGGATCGAGGGCATGAGCCAGGCCGAGGTCGCGGCGATATTGGCCGTCAGCGAAAAGGCGGTGGAAACCCGCCTTTACCGTGCCCGCCGGCAATTGCAGGAGATGTTGAGGGAAAGCGACGCGAACCGCGTATAGAGCAGCATGACCGACCTGCCTTCCCTCCCTGTCGACCGCCGCAGCCTGATCCGGGGGGGCGCCGCGCTTGCACTGGCGCAGGCCTTGCCCGGCTGGGCCGCCACCGGCACGCAGGACGCGGCGCAGGGCGCGCTGTCGGGCGAGGCGATCGCGCTCAGCATCGGCGACGGGCATTTTGCGACCGGCGGCCGATCGGCCCATGCGATCAGTGTCAATGGCGGCACACCGGCGCCGCTCATCCGCCTGCGCGAGGGGCAGCATGTCAACATCGCCGTCACCAACCGGCTGAAGGAGGATAGCTCGATCCACTGGCACGGGCTGATCCTGCCCTTCCAGATGGATGGCGTGCCCGGCATCAGCTTCCCCGGTATCGCGCCGGGCGAAACCTTCACTTATCGCTTCCCGGTGCGGCAGGCCGGCACCTACTGGTATCACAGCCATTCCGGCATGCAGGAGGCGATGGGCCTTTATGGCCCGATCATCATCGATCCCGCCGGCGCCGATCCGGTGGCCTATGACCGGGAGCATGTGATCCTGCTCGCCGACTGGAGCCCGGTCCATCCGCACAGGTTGCTGCAACGGCTCAAGCAGATGGGCGGCTATTACAACATGCAGCGCCAGACGCTGGCCGGGTTGCTGGCGGGGAAGGATCAGGCCCTCAAGGACCGGATCGACTGGGGCGCGATGCGCATGGACCCGACCGATATTTCCGACGTCACCGGCGCGACCTACAGCTATCTGGTGAACGGCATGGGCACGGCCGAAAACTGGACCGGCCTGTTCGCGCCGGGCGAGCGGGTGCGGCTGCGCATTATCAACGCGTCGGCGATGACCAATTTCAATGTTCGCCTGCCCGGCCTGCCGATGACCGTGATCCAATGCGACGGGCAGGATGTGCAGCCGGTCGAGACCGACGAGTTCCAGATCGGCATTGCCGAAACCTATGACGTGATCGTCCAGCCCGGCGAAGCGAAACCCTATGCCCTGATTGCCGAGGCGATCGACCGGTCGGGCCTGGTCCGCGCCACCTTGGCGCCGCAGGTCGGCATGGTCGCGCCCGTGCCGGCCCGGCGCGCCCGGCCGCTGCTGGGCATGAAGGATATGGGCATGGACATGGGCGGCATGGATATGGGCCATGGCGGCGTGATCGACCTCAGCCAGCCGGCCAATGAAAGCATGTCCGGCCACAGCATGAAGATGCGCGACAAGTCGGTCGCGCCCGGCGTGAAAATGGGGCCGGGCGTCGCCACCCTGTCGCCGATGCCGGCCGATCGCACCGCCGACCGGCCGACGGGGCTGGAGGATGTCGATCATCGCGTGCTGACCTATGCCGATCTGCGGTCGCTGACGCCGAACAGCGACCTGCGCACGCCGACCCGATCGCTCGACATCCACCTGACCGCGAACATGGAACGCTATATGTGGTCGTTCGATGGGGTGAAGCTGTCCGAAGGGGCGGAGCCGATCGCCTTCCGCCATATGGAACGGGTGCGCGTGACCCTGATCAACGACACGATGATGCCCCATCCCATCCATCTGCACGGCCATTTCTTCGAACTGGTGACCGGCGAGGCTGCGCATAATCCGCGCAAGCATACGGTGAATGTGCTACCCGGCGGCAAGGTGAGTTTCGACCTTACCGCCGATGCGCTGGGCGACTGGGCGTTCCACTGCCATATGCTGATGCACATGCATGCCGGGATGATGCGGGTCGTGACGGTCCGCCACGAGGAGGACGCGGCATGAAGCTGATCGCGCTCCTGCTGCTCGCCGCCGCTGCGCCGGTGCAGGCCCAGACGATGGATCATAGCCAGATGGACCATGGAGCGATGGGCCACAGCATGCCCACCACCGACGCCGCCATCCCGCAAGGCACGGCCCCGCCGGTGCCGACCGACCATGCCGCCGACGCGCTCTATGACCCCGCCGCCATGGCCAGCGCCCGCGCGGCGATGATCGCGGAAGGGGGCGGCATGACCTATTCGCAATGGATGCTCGATCGGCTGGAATATCGCGCCGGCAAGGGCGCGGATGGCTATGCCTGGGAAGGCGAAGGCTGGATCGGCGGCGACATCAACCGCTTCGCGGTCAAGAGCGAGGGTGAGGGGACGGTCGGCGGATCGCTCGAACGGGCCGAGGTGCAGGCGCTCTACAGCCGGGCGATCGACCCCTGGTTCAACCTGCAGGCGGGCGTGCGGCAGGATTTCGGCGAAGGGCCGGACCGCAGCTATGCGGTGATCGGCATCGACGGCCTGGCGCCTTACTGGTTCGAGGTCGGGGCCGAAGCCTTCCTGTCGACCAGGGGCGACGCCCATCTGCGGCTGGAGGCGAGCTATGACCAGCGCATCACCCAGCGGCTGATCCTGCAGCCCGCCGCCGAGTTCAATCTGGCGGCGCAGGCCGTGCCCGAACTGGGGATCGGCGCCGGCCCGTCCGATATCGAGCTGGGGCTGCGGCTGCGCTACGAGATTGCCCGCGAATTCGCGCCCTATGTCGGCGTCAATTGGGAACGCAAGCTGGGCGACACGGCCGACCATGCCCGTGCTGCCGGCGATAGGCCGTCGGCCACCAGCCTAGTGATCGGCCTGCGCGCCTGGTTCTGAGAGGCGCTTGCAGCCCGCCTGATATTCGATTATCGATCCCGCCGATCCTGCGCCGCACGGCATGGGATCATGATCGCGCCGGTGTCCCGAAAGGGGCTTAATAGGGAATGCGGTGCGGACGGGTGACTGTCCAAATCCGCAGCTGTCCCTGCAACTGTAAGCGGTGAGCGCGATGTACATGTGCGGACGGCAGAATGACCGATCCGCCAGCCACTGGGCCGGACGCTAAATCCTGCGAGGCCTGGGAAGGCCGTGCATCAAGCGATGACCCGTGAGCCAGGAGACCTGCCGGCGTCTGGTCGCTCTTGCCTTGGTCCAGGGGATGGCCGCGGCACGGTAACTTCCGTCTGAGCGACGAACGAGCGGCTGGGGCCGCTGCGACAAACGCGCGTCGGTTGCCCATGGGCGCCCGGCCGGCGCGTGTGTCGGACGTTCGCGCGCGTGCCGCTCGTGAAGGTTGCCCCCGCCCGTCGAACGCGGCGCCGGATGGGGGAATATATGAAGTCCATTATCGTTTCGCGGGCCGCCTTGGCCCTTTCGCTCGCCTTTGCATCGCCGGCTCTGGCCGACGAAGGAGAAGGCGACAGCATCGTCGTCACCGGCACCAGCCTGGAAGAGACGCTGCCGCAGCAGCTGTCGCGCTATGGCCATGCGATCGAGATCGTCACCGACACGCAGATCCGCGATGCCGCCGCGATCGATACCGCCCGCGCGCTCGAAGGGGTGCCGGGCCTGTTCATCCGGTCGCAGTCCGGGCCGTTCAGCTATGTCGACATTGCGTTGCAGGGATCGCGCACCAAGGATGTGCTGTGGACGATGGACGGCATCCGCCTCAACAACCGCCTCTATGGCGGCACCTCGCCCAACGACACCATGGCCGCCAGCATGATCGAGCGGATCGAGGTGCTGAAAGGCGGCGAAAGCCTGTTCTACGGCACCCAGGCGGCGGCCGGTGTCATCAATGTCGTCACCCGCGACTTCAGCGATGATCTGGGCGGCCAAGTCAATGCCAGCCTCGACAGCTTTGCCGGCACTAGCCTGGATGGCTATGTTCGCGGCGCGATCGGCCAGCATCGCTTCGTGGTCTGGGCCAATCGCAGCCAGTCGGACGGCTATCGTCCCTATGACGTGATGCAGCCCAGCGCCACCGATCGCGCGCGCGGCTATGATCTCTGGTCGGCGGGCATCAAATATCAATATGATATCGCGCCGGACCTGCGCCTCAACGCGCTCTACCAGCACACCAAGGCCGATCTCGACAATATCAGCGCGACCCGGACGAAGGAGAGCCGCAACGACCGCAATGAGGAAGTGGCCAGCCTGCGCCTCGATTATACCGGCGAGGATGGGGTGCAATTCTTCCTCAAGGGCTATTTCCACGACTGGAAGACCGCCTATGTCCAGATCCGCAACCCCATTCCGGCGGGGCCGCCGCAGGTCATCTACCCGGCCGGCACCTTCTGGGGCTATCAGGATTATGGCGGCAGCGCGGTGGTGCAGCTCAACATGCTGCGCGGCATCGACACGCTGATCGGCTATGATTTCCAGAGCTTCAACGGCCGCGACGACGTCCTGCTGATCGCGCCGACCGATGAACAGGTCCATGCCGGCGTCTTCCAGCTGCGCACCAATGACGAATTGTCGAGCAAGGGACGGATCGCCGCGGGCCTGCGCTACAACAAGGCGAAGGGATCGGAAAAGACGATCTGGAACGTCTCGGGCCGTTATGATGTGAGCGAGGCGCTGTTCGTGGAGGCCAATGGCGGCACCTCCTTCGTGCTGCCCGACGCCTCGCAGCTCTATGGCAATGATCCCTGTTGCGAGGTCGGCAACCCGAATTTGAAGCCCGAGGAAAGCCTGAACCTCAACGCCGCGCTGGGTGGCGCGCTGGCGGGCGGGGCGATCCGGTGGAAAGCGACCTGGTTCAACCGGCGCATCACCGACCTGATCGACACCACCTATGATGATCCGGCCTTTCCGGAAGGCACCTATATCAACGTCAGCGACAAGGTGCGGGCCAGGGGCGCCGAACTGGAGCTGAACGCGAATTTGACCGGTGGCTGGGGCCTGTCGGCCAGCTACACCTGGTCGCGCGTCCGCAATCAGGGCAGTTCGGTGCAGCGCGATCGCAATCCGGAACAATATGGCCGCGCCGCGATCGTCTATGCGCCGCAGACCGGCCACTTCGGCGCCAATCTGTCGGCCAATTGGGTGGGCGATGTCTGGTCGACCGCATCGGGCTTTGGCCGGATGAACTATGGCAATTATGCCGTGGTCGATGCGGGCGCGCATCTGTGGCTGGATCAGGCGCGGCGCAACCGGTTCGGCATCAATGTCGAAAATCTGTTCCACCGCGATTACGCCTCCACCGGCTATCGCTCGGCGGTCAGCGATGCAGGAGTATTGGACGGCAGCAACAGCCGCTTCCTCTACTTCTACCGGGGCGTGCCGCGCACGCTGCGGGTCAGCTATGGCCTGAGCTTCTGACCATGATGCGGCCGGTCCTGCTGCTGCATCGCTGGCTGGGCATCCTCATCGGCGCCGTCATGACGCTGTGGTGCCTGTCCGGCTTCGTGATGCTCTATGTCGACTATCCGCGCCTGACACCGGCCGCGCAGCTTGGGGGGCTTACGCCCCTCAAGCTGTCGGCTGAAAGGGCGGGGATGTTGCCCGACGCCATGATGCTGTCCGCCGCCCGGATCGAGATGATGGCGGGGTGGCCCGTATTGCGGGTGACGCCCGCGCTCGATCCGACGCGCACCATTCCCCAGATGCGAGTATCCGCTGGCACCCATGACTGGGCGTCGGGGAAAGCGGTCGAGCAGGTCGATCCGCAAAATATCCACAGGATCGCGCGCGAATTCGGACGCAACAGCGCCATTGCCGGCCCGGTCGGGCAGGTCGCCCAGACGGAGATGGACCAGTGGACGGTCCAGACCTTCCGCCGCAATGCGCCGCTCTACCGTGTCGATTACGCCGATGCGGCCGGGACGCAGGCCTATGTCTCGGGCAAGAGCGGGGAAGTGGTGCAGCTCACCACCCGTTTCCAGCGCTTCTGGGGCTGGCTCGGCGCGGTGCCGCACTGGCTCTATCCCACGATCCTGCGGCAGGATGGCGCGCTGTGGAGCCAGGTCGTCATCTGGACCTCGCTGATCGGCTGCTTCCTCACGATCACGGGCCTGTGGGTCGGCATCGCCCGGCTGCGCCGTCGCCGCGACGGCAGCATCGGATCGCCCTATCGCGGCCTGTGGTGGTGGCATCATATGGCCGGGCTGTTCTTCGGCATCCTGACGCTGACCTGGGTGGCGAGCGGGCTGCTGTCGATGAACCCCTGGGGGCTGCTCGACAGCGAGGCGATGATGACGGAGCGCCAGCGGTTGAACGGCGACTTCGCCTGGGGCGATGCGCGCCGGGCGATCGCGGCGCTGCCCGCCTTGCCGACGGGTATCGTCCGGCTGGAGGTAGTGCCTGTTGCCGGTGCCATCCATCTGGTGGCGATCGATCGCGCTGGCAAGGCGCAGCGTTTCGACGCTGCTGGCCGGCTTGCCGCTTTGTCCGAAGCGGGGTTGCGCGCGGCGCTCCAGGATGGCTCGCCGATCGGCTCGATCGTCCTGCTGCGCCAGGAGGATGCCTATTATTACGGTCACAAGGCTAGCGTCGCCCTGCCGGTATGGCGCGTCATCCTGGCCGATGACCAGGCGACACGCCTCTATGTCGATCCCGCGTCCGGCCGTCTGATCCGCGCCTTCGACCGCAATGGCCGGGCCTTCCGCTGGATGCAGGACGGGCTGCACCGGCTCGACTTCCCGCTGCTGCGCACCCGTCCCTGGTGGGATCTGATCGTCCTGCCGCTGCTCGCCATGGTCACGCTCGTTTGCGGGACGGGGACGTGGATGGGCCTTTCCAAGCTGCGGCGCGATCTGCGCCGCGTCCGCAATCGCCGGCGGCGCGCCCGCGCCCTACGGCCCCTGATCGGAGAAACCGCATGACCGCCACCCCTTTGCAGGCGTCGCTTCGGCGACGCAGCGTGCCGCTGATCGCGGCGCTCGTCCTTGCCAATCTGGCCGTCTGGGGCTGGGCCTTCGCCCTGTTCGGCGACCGGCCGGTGATGATGGGCACGGCCCTGCTCGCCTGGGGCCTTGGCCTGCGCCATGCGGTCGATGCCGATCATATCGCCGCGATCGATAATGTGACGCGCAAGCTGATGCAGGATGGTCAGCGGCCGCTGACCGTGGGCCTGTGGTTCGCGATCGGCCATAGCGCGATCGTGCTGATCGCCGCGCTGGGCCTTGCCTATGCGGTCAGTGCGCTGGCCGGGCTGGAGCGGTTCCGCGCTGCCGGCGGCGTGGTGGCGACGCTGATTTCCGCCACCTTCCTGTTCGCTATCGCGATCATGAATCTGGTGATCCTGCGCCAGGTCTGGGTCACCTTCCGTCGGGTGCAGGCGGGCGGCACATATGTCGAGGCGGATCTCGACATGCTGACCGGCGGGCGCGGGCCGCTGTCGCGCCTGTTTCGTCCGGTCTTCCGCCTGATCTCGCGCCCCTGGCAGATGGCGCCGCTCGGCTTCCTCTTTGGCCTCGGCTTCGACACCGCGACCGAAGTGGCGATATTGGGCCTCTCCGCCGCGCAGGCGAGTGACGGCTTTGCGCTCGGCCCGGTGCTGGTTCTGCCCCTGCTGTTCGCGGCGGGCATGGCGCTGGTCGATACGGTCGACGGCATGCTGATGATGGGCGCCTATCAATGGGCGTTCGTGAAGCCGCTGCGCAAGCTCTACTACAACATCGTCATCACCGCCCTGTCGGCGGCCGTGGCGATCGGCATCGGCACGATCGAGACGCTGGCGCTGCTGGGCGACAAGCTGGGCCTCCCCGGCGGCATCTGGGACGTTGCCGCCACGCTGGGCGAGCATTTCAATGATCTGGGCTTCGCGATCATCGGCCTGTTCATCGCCTGCTGGATCGCCAGCGCGCTCTTCTATCGCTGGAAGGGCTATGACGCGATCGAACTGACCCCGGCGGGCGAGGTGCGGGCTTAGCCTATTCCGTTCGGGCTGAGCTTCGGTTTCGCCCAGCCCGAACGGCAGTTTTTACCCCTCGCGCGCGACCTGGAAGCCGGCGAAGGACTGGCTGACCGGCATCAGTTCCAGCGTGTTGATGTTGAGATGCGCCGGCTGGTTCGCGACCCAGAGCAGGGTGGCGGCGATATCCTCCGCCGTCATCGGATTGGCATTGCCATAGAGGGTGTCGGACGCCTGCTGGCTGCCGGTGCGGATCAGCGTGAATTCGGTCTCGACCATGCCCGGCTCGATCGAGGTGACGCGCACGCCGGTGCCGTGCAGGTCCGACCGCAGGCCGAGCGAGAATTGGCGCACGAACGCCTTGGTGCCGCCATAGACATTGCCGCCGGTGTAGGGATAGGTCGCCGCGACCGAACTCAGATTGATGATCCCGCCCTTGCGCGCGACGAGGCCCGGCAACAGCTTGTGGGTGACGGTGACGAGGCCGGTGATGTTGGTCTCGATCATCTGCTGCCACTGGGCGAGGTCGGCCGACTGGGCCGGCGCAGTGCCGAGCGCCAGGCCGGCATTGTTGACCAGCATGTCGATCGCGCGGAAGGCTTCGGGCAGGCTGGCCAGCGCCGCATCGATCGCGGCTTCATCGCGCATGTCGAACACCAGCGGGCAGAAGGCGTCACCGATTTCGGCGGCCAGCTTTTCCAGCCGATCGGCGCGACGGCCGGTGCCGATCACCTGCCAGCCATCGGCGGCAAAGGCGCGGACGGCGGCTTCGCCGATGCCGGCGGTCGCGCCGGTGATGAGGACGGTCTTGGTCATGGGGCGCTCCTGTCTTTTGTCGTCAGCCCAATAGCGAGATCAGGCGGCCCCGCCCAGCGCCTTCACCAGCGCGACGCTGGCGCGCATCCGCTGGGTCTGAGCGATCAGCACCGCGCGCTGGGCGTCAAGCGCGTCGGTCTGGGCCGTCACCACCTCCAGATAGTCCGAGGCGCCATCGCGATAGCGGGTCAGTGCCAGATCGCTGGTGCGCTGCGCGGCGTCGGCGGCGCTGCGCTGATGGCCGATCTGGTCGGACAGGTGATGATTGGCGGCAACCGCATCCTCGACCTGGCGGAAGGCGGTCAGCACCGTGTCGCGATAGCCGGCAGCCAGTTCCTCATACTCCGCGCGCGACATCTTCACCTGCGCGCGGCGCTTGCCGCCGTCGAACAGGTTGAGCAGCGCCGATGCTGGACCAAGGCCCCAGAAGCTGTTGGGGGTGGAGAACAGGTCGCCATGGGTGGTTTCCCAGCCGCCGGTCAGGCCCAGCGTCAGCGTCGGGAAGAAGGCCGCCTTGGCGACGCCGATGCGCGCATTGGCGGCGAACATGCGCCGTTCGGCCGCCGCGATGTCGGGCCGGCGTTCCAGCAGTTGCGAGGGCGCGCCGGTCGGCACGTCCGGCGCGGCGAGCGGCTGGGTGCGGGCGGCGATGCTGAAGTCCGACGCGATCGCGCCGACCAGCGCGGCGATCTCATGCTCGGTCGCGGCGCGTTCATTGGCGATGGCGGAGATGTCCGCCTTCGCATTGTCCAGCACCGTCTTGGCGCGATTGACGTCGATGCCCGACGACACGCCGCCCTTGTGGCGCCGGTCGGTCAGGTCATAGGCCTTGCCGAAGGCTTCGACCGTCTGGTGCAGCAGTTCCGCCTGTGCATCCAGCCCGCGCAGCCGCGCATAGGCGTCGGCGACCGCCGCCTGCAGGCTGAGCCTGGCGGAGGCGAGATCGGCATTGCTGGCGTCGGCATCGGCCCGCGCCGCCTTCACGCTGTTGCGGATGCGGCCCCACAGGTCGAGCTCATAGTCGAGGCTGCCGCCTACCACATAGTCATTATAGGTAACGGCGCTGCCATTGCCCTGGAATCGGTTGCCCGACACGCGGCGGCGGCTGGCATCGGCGCCGGCACTGATTTGCGGGAACAGGTCGGCATTTTCCACCCGTGCGGCGGCGCGCGCCTGGTCGTAGCGGGCCAGCGCGGCGGCCAAAGTCGGGCTGGCCTGCTCGGCGCGGGTTTCCAGATCATTGAGGACGGGATCGTTGAACGCCTCCCACCAATTGCCGCGCGGTGTGGCATCGGCCGGCTGGGCGGCGGTCCAGCCCGCCACTTCCTTATATTCGGCGGGGGCGCTCGTCTGGGGCGGCTGATAGGCCGGCGCCATCGAACAGCCGGCCAGCAAGACCGCCGCCAATGTCACGCCTGCGCCGCCGATCCGGCGGTCAGCGCGCATGCGTCGCACCCTTTCCGCCGGCGGGCGCCGACGCCTGCACCTTCACCATGTCGCCGGTGCGGATCGCATCGGGAGGGGTGTCGACGATCCGGTCATTGGGGCTGAGGCCGCTGGCGATCTGCACCGTGGCGCCCTCGTCACGGGCGATGGCGACCGGCTTCATGGTGATGCGATTGTCCGCACCCACCACGGCGACGCTGGGGCCGTTGTTGCTGTAGAGGATCGCGCTGCCCGGCAGGGTCATGCCATTGCCTTGGCCGGCGCCGACCTTGAAGCTGACCTGGGCGAAGGCACCCGGCTTCAATGCGCCGTCGGGATTTTCCGCCTGCAGCTGGACCAGCACGGCGCCCGACTGCGCATCGACCGCGCCTGAACTGCTGGTCAGGGTCGCGTTGAAGCTGCGGCCGGGATATTCGGGCAGGGTCAGGGTCGCGCCCATGCCCGGCCGGACCGAGGCGGAATAGCCCTGTGGCACGCGGACATAGATGCGCATGCGATGGACGTCGGACACGGTGAACAAAGGCTGGGCGGCGGCATTGCCGGACACCACCAGTGCGCCGATCTGGGCCGAACGGCTGGTGACGACGCCGTCGAATGGCGCGGCGAGGCGGGTGAAGCCCTGCTGGGCCTTCAGTCGCTTGACGTTGGCGAGCGCCGCGTTGGAGACGGCGGTGCGGGCGGCAAGATCGCCGGCCTTCTCGTCGGCTTCCTGGCGCGAGACGGCGTCCTGCGCCAGCATCGCGCTCCAGCGCTTCGAGGTGGTTTCGGCGAGGCGCTGGTTGGCGAGCGCGGTCTGATAATCGGCCTGCGCGGCGGCGACCTGCTGGTCGAGGTCTGGCGCGTCGAGCACGGCGAGCGGCTGGCCCGCGCGCACCCGGTCGCCGATATCGGCCAGCCAGCGGCGGACATAGCCATTGGTGCGGGCATAGATGGCGGCGCTGTTATAGGCCTGCACATTGCCGGGCAGGACCAGGTCATTGCCCTCGCCATTCACCGTCGGCTTGACCACCGCGACGGTCGGCACCGATGCGTCGGCGGCGGTTTCGCGCAGTTCGTTGGTGGCGCTGATGCGCGAGGCGACGCCCACGCCGACCACGACGAGCGCGACAACGGCCGCGCCGATGCCGATCTTCTTCAGCGTGCCGCTGTCGGGGCCGGCCTGCTCGGGATTTTCGATGCTGTTATGGTCAGACATGGCTCGGCTGCATTTCCATGTTGTTGGCCTTCGCAGCCTTGCGGCCGTGGACGAAGGCGAAGACGGTGGGGACGAAGAAGAGGGTGGCGATGGTGGCGCAGATCAGGCCGCCGACGACGGCGCGGCCCAGCGGGGCATTTTGTTCGCCGCCTTCGCCCAGGCCCAGGGCCATCGGACCCATGCCGATGATCATGGCGAGCGCGGTCATCAGCACCGGGCGGAAGCGGACCATGCCGGCCTCCAGCGCAGCCTTGGTCGCGTCGCCCAGTTCAGCGAGCCGTTCGCGGGCGAAGCTGACGACCAGGATGGAGTTGGCGGTCGCCACGCCCATGCACATGATCGCGCCGGTCAGTGCCGGCACCGACAGGGTGGTGCCGGTCATGAACAGCATCCAGATGATGCCGGCCAGCGCCGCGGGCAGGGCGGTGATGATGACGAACGGGTCGACCCAGCTCTGGAAGTTGACGACGATCAGCAGGTAGATGAGCACGATCGCACCGGCGAGGCCGAAGCCAAGGCCCGAGAAGGCGGTGTTCATCGTCGCATATTGGCCGCGAATGGTGATGGTGGCGCCCTTGGGCTCCTCCGCCTTCAGCGACTTGATCGCCCGGTCGATGTCGCCCGCCACCGCGCCCAGGTCACGGCCCTGCGTGGTGGCGAAGATGTCGAGCACCGGTGCGATATTATAGTGCGACACGACCGGCACGGTGTTGGAGCGGACGATGGTCGCCAGGCCGCCCAGCGGCTGAACCGCGCTGGCGCCCGCACCCGACACCGGGACGTTGGACAGGTCGCTCATCGACCCGACCAGATATTCGGGCGCCTGCGCGACGACCGGATATTGGACGCCATTCTGCGGGTTCACGAAGAAGACCGGTGCGGTCTGCGAGGTGCCGGCCAGCGAGCTGGCAAGGCTGGTGGTCACGTCCCGTTCGGTCAGGCCATATTGGCCGACGCGGGAGCGATCGACATCGACATCCAGCTGCGGCGCACGTCCGGGCTGCTGGATGCGGGCGTCGGCCAGGCCCGGAATGGTGGTGATCTTCGCCAGCAGCTTCTGCGCATAGGCGCGGTTCGCCTCCGCATCCTTGCCCGCGATCTGGATGTCGATCGGCGCGGGCGCGCCAAAGTTCAGGATCTGGCTGGTGATGTCGGCGGGCAGGAAGGCGAAGGTCGTGCCGGGGAAGCGGCGCGGCAGTTCACGGCGCAGCTGCGAGACGAACTCGTCGGTCGGGCGATGGCCCTTGTTGAGCGCGATCAGCATGTCGCCGTCCTGCGGACCGATGGTGCCGCTGTTGTTGTAGACGGTGTTGATGGAGCTGACCGGCAGGCCGATATTGTCGGTGATCGATCCCAGCTGGTCGGCCGGGATGATCTTGCGCACTTCGCGTCCGATCTGGTCGAAGCGGGCGGCCGTATCCTCGATCCGGGCGCCGACCGGCACGCGGATATGCATGGCGATCTGGCCGGAATCGACCGAGGGGAAGAAGTTGCTGCCCAGGAACGGCAGCAGGCCGAAGGACAGCACCACGACGGCCATGAAGCCGATCAGGAAGGGCTTGCGGGCGCCCAGCGCGCGGTGCAGCATCCCGACATAGGAGGTGCGGACCTTCTCGAACCGATATTCGAAGCCGCGCTGGAAGCGGACGAACGGGTTCCTGGACGTCGCGGTGCCGGCCAGATGCTCGTCCTCGTCACCGACATGGTGCGGTTTCAGCAGATACATCGCCATGGTCGGCACCAGCGTGCGCGACAGGATGAACGACGCGATCATCGCGAACACCACCGACAGCGCCATCGGCACGAACAGGAAGCCGGCGACGCCGGGCAGGAAGAACATCGGCACGAACACGATGCAGATGCAGAGCAGCGAGACGAAGGCCGGCGTCACGATCTGTGCCGCGCCGTCCAGGATCGCCTCGATCACGCCCTTGCCCTGTTCCAGGTGCCAGTTGATATTCTCGATCGTCACGGTCGCGTCGTCGACCAGGATGCCGACCGCCAGCGCGAGGCCGCCCAGCGTCATGACGTTGAGGGTCTGGCCGAACATTGCCAGCGCCGCGATCGCCGCCAGAATGGCGAGCGGGATCGACAGCGCGATGATGACGGTCGAGCGCCAGCTGCCCAGGAACAGCAGGATCATCAGCGAGGTGAGCGCTGCGGCGATCGCGCCTTCATGGATGACGCCCTCGACCGCGGCCTTCACGAACAGCGACTGGTCGCCGATCGGCAGGATCTTGAGCGTGTCGGGCAGGGTAGCCGAAATCTTCGGCAGCGCCTGCTTCACCCCGTCGACGATGGCGAGGGTGGAGGTGCTGCCGTTTTTCAGCACGGTCAGCAGCGCGGAACGGCTGCCTTCCACATGGACGATATTCTGCTGCGGACCGGCGCCGTCGCGGACATAGGCGACGTCGCGCATGTAGATGGTCGCGCCGTTCACCACCTTGACCGGCAGGTCGTTGAGCGCGGCGATCGATTCCGGCGCATTGTTCAGGCGGACGCTATATTGGGTCGCGCCGATCTTGACGAAGCCGGCCGGGTTGATCTGGTTCTGCGCGGCGATGGCGTTGCCGACATCCTGCGCCGACAGCCCCTTGGACTGGAGCGCCAGCGGGTTGAGGTCGATCTGCACCTGGCGCTGCTTGCCGCCCGAGGGGAAGGGCATGGCGAGGCCGGGGATGGTCACCAGCTGCGGCCGGATCTGGTTCTGGCCAAGGTCGAACAATTGCTGTTCCGACAGGCCCTTGCCCGACAGCGCGAGCTGCAGGATCGGCACGGTCGATGCGCTGTAGTTCAGGATCAGCGGCGGGGTGACGCCCGGCGGCATCTGGCGCAGCACGGTTTGCGAGATCGACGTCACCTGCGCGGTGGCGGTGCGGATGTCGGCGCCGGGCTGGAAATAGATCTTGATGACGCCAATGCCCTGCAGCGACTGGCTTTCAATATGTTCGATGTCGTTGACCGTGGTGGTCAGCACGCGCTCATAGGGGCCGACGATGCGGCCCGACATGTCCTCGGGCGACAGGCCGGCATATTGGAAGGCGACCGCGATCACCGGGATGCGGATATTGGGGAACATGTCGACCGGGGTGCGCGCGGCGGACAGGATGCCCACGATCGCGATCAGGATCGCCATGACAATGAAGGTCAGCGGGCGATGCAGGGCAACCTTGACGATACCGATCATTCACGACTCCCGGCGCATCTCCCGGCGGAACGATGCCGGGGTGCGAAAATTTGGCGCCTCTCCAGAAGGAATGCCCTTATTTTACGGGTTCTGCAGCCGGGTTGCCAGAGCGGCATGGCGGCATGAGCCTATGAACGGCATTCATGAATGTGACGGCAATCCGCTGGTCGGCCGCAATATGACACGCGCAGCGGGATCGGGGGCGAATCCGCGCACAATGCCATGGGACGATGAGGACCACCGCCACATCCGCGATGGGCCATGCGCCCTTGGACATTCTGCGTCTAATATATAATATGGCATAATCGATATTTCTGACGAATGGATCAATGGATCTCCGCCATCTCCGCTATTTCCTGACTGTTGCCGAGGAAATGCATTTCGGCCGGGCCGCGCTGCGCCTGGGCATATCGCAACCGCCGCTCAGCCAGCAGATCAGGGCGCTGGAGGAGGAACTGGGCGTGCGCCTGTTCGACCGCACTAGCCGCCGTGTCCGCCTGACCGAAGCGGGGCGGCTGTTCGAGCCGGAGGCGCGGGCGACATTGGTGCAGGCGGATCGCGCCAGCCAGACCGCGCGCCGGGCGCAGCGTGGCGAGATCGGCCATCTGGGTCTGGGCTTCACCGCGTCCGGCCCGTTCGTGCCGCAGATCGCCAGCGCCCTCTATCGCTTTCGCCAGACCTATCCGCAGGTCGAACTGATCCTGCGCGAACAGGGGCGCGACGAGCAGATCGAGAATGTGCGCAACCATCAGCTCGACATCGGCCTGGTGCGCGACTTCCTGCCGCCGGTCCTGCCCGAGGACATGGTGTCGCACTGCCTGTTGACCGAGGATATGCTGCTGGCGCTGCGCGACGATCATCCGCTGGCATTGCGCAAAGAAGATCCCAGCATCACCGATCTCGCCGGCGAGCCGCTGGTCCTCTATGGCGCGCCCAATGGTGCGGGCTTTACCGAGCATTTCTTCGCCCAGTGCGAGGCGGCGGGGTTCGTGCCGCGGATCGCGCATGAGGCGCGCAGCCTGGCGACCTTGCTGGGCCTCGTCTCCGCCGGGTTCGGCCCGACCGTGATCGCGCGGTCGATGGCCCGGCTGCATGTCGACAATGTCGTCAACCGCCGCTTCACCTCGCCCGTCACCAGTTCGCTATGGATGATCCACCATCGCACCCTGTCGCCCCCGGCCGAGGCGTTCCGTGCGACCGTGCTGGAGGACAGCCCGACGCGCTGACATGGCTCAGGGCGTCGGGGTGGCACCATCCTGCGCGAACCAGGGTTCGGCCAGTCTGGCTGGCGTCGGCCAGATTTCGTCCAACGTCGCGGGATCATAGAGCCGGCCATTCTTCATGACGGCGCCGATCTTCTGCGCATTGGCGATGTCGGCCAGCGGGTCGGCGTCCAGGATCAGCAGGTCGGCAAACTTGCCCGGCTCCAGGCTGCCGACATCGTCGCTATGGCCGATCACCTCGGCCGACCCGATCGTCGCAGCCTTCAGCGCCTCCATCGGCGTCGCGCCGCCAGCGGCAAAGGCCTGCAATTCCCACTGATAGCCCAGCCCCTGGATCTCGCCATGGCTGCCAAGGCCGACGAGGCCGCCGGCGCGCTGGATCTTCACCGCGTCGGCCGCGATCTGCTGCCAGCTCTGCGCTTCGGGCGGCATCCAGTGGCGGTTGCGCAGCTTGTCGCTGACGATGCCGGCCGGCACGAAATGGGTCCATTTCGCATCATCCTGTGGCCGCTTGTTGATGATGAAGTCGAACAGCGCCGGGGTGGTGCCATAGGCGACGAGGATGGTCGGCGTGTAGCTGGTGCGGCTCTGCGCGAACAGGCGGACGATATCCTCGCGCAGCGGCGATACCGGGATGCTGTGCTCATTGCCGGAAAAGCCGTCGATCGCGTGGGTCAGGTTCAGCACCATGTCGCTCGCGCCTTCGGTCGTGGGCATCATGCCCAGTTCCGCCGCTGCCTCGACCATGAACTGGCGTTGGGCGCGGTCGCCGATCATGTAGCTCTTGATATTGCGGGTGCGATAATGGTCGCGATAGCGGGTGAGGACGTCGACCGCATCCTGCTTGCTGTGGATTTCCGCGTTCACGAACACGCCCGGCCCGGTCGACCAGGCGCGCGGCCCCCGCATCATGCCGGCATCGATCATGTCCTGATAGGCGAAGATGTCGGTGGTGAAGGGCTGCGGGTCGAGCGCCGACGTGACACCGAAGGCGAGGTTTGCGGCAAAGTCCCAATGGCCGCGTTCCTGGATGCCGCGCCGTATCTCGAACCAATGGGCATGGGTGTCGACGAAGCCGGGGACGATATATTTGCCGCTCACATCGCGGATCGTCGCGCCCTGTGGCACGGCGACCGATCCGCTGGCGCCGACCGCGACGATGCGATTGTCGGTGATGACGATGTCGGCATTGCGGATCACATCCTGCCCGCCCGCCATCGGCATGACGGTCGCGCCGCGCAGCACGACGCTGCCGCGGGGCACATCGCGCGGCAGTTCGACCGGCAATGCGAAGCTCTGCGCCACCGCCTCGGCCGTGCCCGGCGCAGCAGACAGCGCCTGAACGGTCGGCAACCGGCGGAAGGTCGATCCGACCGACCAGGTGACGGTCGCGCCCCTGTCGGCCCAGTCGATGAAATCGGCGCCGACCCGTGTCAGCTTGCGTCGCGCCACCGCCGGCGTGTCGAGATTGACGGTCGCCGGCTCGCCGCCATTGGCCGGCGGGATATCGACCAGATAGGCCTGGCTGAACGACTTGATGAGTGCGCGTCTGCCGTCCGGGCTGATCCGCACATCCTCGACCGGCGCCGGGCCGGGGAAATATTGGCCCAGCCCATGGGCCAGCACGCGCAACAGCGGCTGCGGATCGCCCCCCGCCAGCGGCACCGATGACAAGCCGCCGGCGCCGTAGAAATAGAGGGTGTCACTTTCGCCGCCGAACTGCGGCTGGCGCGCACCCATGGCATGGGCGACCAGCCGCGCTGCGCCGCCGCCGACGGGCATGCGGATGATGTCGGTCGGGCGCGCGGGATCGATCTCCGACGCGGTGCGCAGCCGGTCATACTGGTTCGCGCGCAACGCCACCAAGCCCTTGCCATCGGGGGTAAAGACGGGCTGGCTGTAAAAGGCCGGGACCTGGGTCAGCCGACGCGCCGTGCCGCCCGTCGCCGGGATCGTCCAGACATGGCCGCCTTCCTTGGCGGTCCAGCTGACATAGGCGATGCTCTTGCCATCGGGCGACCAGCTCGGCTGGAAGGCATCGGCCGCGACAAGGCGTTTGGGTGTCATGTTCGCTGTCAGCTTCTGGACATACAGCCCGCCCAGAGCGGTGAAGGCGACGCTGCCGCCGTCGGGCGACTGGCGCGGCGCCTGCACCACGCGGACGCGCACCGGCCCGGTCTCTTCCGTCTGCCGCACGCGGGTCAGCGGGCCGAGGCCCAGTTGCACCGGCGCGGTGAAGGGGATGTCGCTGATCTTGCCCGATGCAATGTCGAGCCGCCTGATCCCGCCGCCGACGCTCATTAGCATCGCCTTGTCACCCGGCAGGAAGCTGAAGCGCGGTAGCAGGTCGGCATAATAGCCGCCATCCTGGCCGTCCCGGTCGATCGGGAAGGCGATCCATTTGTCCTCGCCGGTCTCCAGATTGCGGAGCCTGAGACCGTCCTTCTGGCCCTGCCGGCTGGCATAGGCGAGCAGCTTGCCATCATGCGACAGCGCCGGGCGCATCGCGCCCCCGGCCGACTGGATGATCGTCTCGTCCTGTCCGCTCTTGAGGTCGCGGCGCGCGATCGACCAGTTGGGCAGGTCATTCTCGGTCCAGGTATGGCCGCGCTTGGTCGCATAATAGAGATAGCGGCCATCGGGCGCCGCGACCGCGCCCATGGCGTTCATCTTCGCGTCCCAATTGTCGGGCGATCCCGCCTTGGTGATCTGGATGCCGCTGCCGCCATCGCGATCATACATGAACAGCTCGAACGCCAGGATCGAATGGACCGTGCGCGAGACATAGACATAGCGGCCATCGGGCGACCAGGCCGGCGAGGAATAGATGGCGAGCGACTGGTCCTGCGACAGCTGTTTTAGGCCGGTGCCATCGGCATTGGCGATCCAGAGATTGGTGACGCCCGACCGGTCGGAAAGGAAGGCAAACTGCTTTCCGTCGGGCGAGAAGACCGGATTGCGCTCGAACGCCATGCCGGTCAGCAGCGGCCGCGCCGCGCCCCCGCCTGCGTCCAGCGCATAGATGTCGCCCAGCAGGTCGAACAGGATCGTCTTGCCGTCCGGCGACATGTCCGGCTGCATCCAGGTTGCCTCATGCGCGTCATAGCGCAGCGTCCGGGTGGGCGTCAGGCTCAGCCCCTTGCTGTCCTGCGCCAGCGCGGGATGGGCACAAAGCAGGGACGCACCCAGCAGCAGGGAGGCAAGAGAACGCATTGCGGCCTTTCGGTCAGAAGCTAGGAAGGCAGATAGGGAACGGGGCCGCAACCTTGCGGATGCGGCCCCGTTCTTCAAGGCGGTTAGAGGCTCCAGTCGGCACGCAGGCCGATGGTGCGCGGCCGGATGATCGAGCCCTGCGGCGTCGCCGCATCGTTCGCGAACGGGGCGTTCAGCACGCCATATTTGTCGAACACATTGTTGGCGAAGGCCATCAGCCGGACCTTCTCGCCCAGGCTGACCGAGGCGCGCAGGTCGAACACGTTGAAGTCGCCACGGCGCGAGACATCGTCGAAGCTGGTCGGCGCCGACGAGAGGTAGCGGTGCGCGATGTCGAAGCTGGGGGCGCCGGTCACATCGGCGAAGCTGAGCGTCAGATTATTGGCGATCGACCATTTGGACGAGCCCGGCAGCGTCGTGCCCTTGGCATAGCCGCCCAGCCCCGCGACGTCGAACGGATAGGGCAGGAATTCGGTCAGTTCCGCATCCTGCCAGGTGACGTTGGTGGTGAAGTGGACGATCTTGTTGACATTCACCGTGCCGGAAAATTCCACGCCGTTGACGCGCGCGCCGCCGGCATTGACGACATAGGAATAATAGGACGGGCCGGGGCCGAAGAGGCGCGCCTGGATATTGTTCCAGTCGAGATGGAAGCCGGTCAGGTCGATGGCGAAGCGGCCGTCGGGCGTCTGCGCCTTCACGCCGATTTCGTAATTCTTGACCTTGTCGCTCTCATAGGCCTCCGGAATGCTGGGCAGCAGGCCGGCATTGGGGTTGATGCCGCCGACGCGATAGCCCTGCGAATAGGTGGCATAGACCATGACATCCTTCGACGGGCGCCAGGCGATCGTCGCCTTGGGCAAGAAGCCGTCTTCCTTCTGGTTGACGCTGCCGCTGCTGTCGGTCGGCGTGTAGCCGCCTTCATAGCCGCCCAGCGCACCGGCCTGGTTCAGCACGTCGGCCTTGGCGGTGGTGTCATAATAGCGACCGCCCAGCGTGATCTCGATCTGCTCCACCGGCTTGTAGGACAGTTCGCCGAACACGCCGAAATCCTCGTTCGTGCTCTTGGTGAAATAGCCATAGAGGCGGTCGCCGGGCGTCAGCTGCGCGCCGGAATAGCCCCCGAACAGATCGGGATTGGCGTCGATATAGTCGGCGGCACCGGCCTGGAAAATCTGGTCATAGCTGTTCTTCTTGGCCTGCAAATAGCTGACGCCGACCAGCCATTTGAACGGACCGTCGCCGGCCGAGGCGAGGCGGGCCTCAACCGTCTTGATGAGCGCATCGGCCTCGCCCAGCGAATAGGCCGCACCATTGCCGGTGGTGACGCCGGTCACATAGGCATAGGGGTAGGAGAAGATGGTGGTGTTGGTCTTCTTGGTGATCGACCCCAGCACCGTCAGATTGGCGATGTCGCTCACTTCTTGGTCCAGCCGCAGGCTGTTCATCCAGAATTTCGTCTTCTGGGTTTCGGCGCGCGGCAGGTTGCGGACATAGGGGTTTGGCAGGTCGAGATAGGTCTGGTCGTCCAGCTTGCTGTCCTGCCAGCTCGACAGATAGGTGACCTTGGTCGTCTCGCCCAGATTGGCGACGATCGATCCGCGCAGGCCGCGGGTGCGATAATCGTTCGAGCCGTTCACGCCGATGCCGGGATTGTCGAGATAGCCCGCGTCCGACCGCTGCAGCGCGACTAGGCGCAGCGCCAGCTGATCGGCGACCAGCGGGATGTTGATCATCGCCTTGGCGGCATAATTGAGTTCGCCCGAGGCATTCTTGGTGGTGCCGACCAGGCCCGATGCGGCGGCGTCGACCTTGGACGGATCGGCGACATTGGCGACATAGTTGACCAAGCCGCCCAGCGTCGAGGAGCCGAACAGCGTGCCCTGCGGCCCGCGCAGCACTTCCACGCGCTGCAGGTCGAACGTGTCGACGTCGGGGATGCCGATCGGGAAGCCCGGCTCCACCACCGGCACTTCGTTGAGATAATAGCCGACCGTGGTCTGGCCCTGCTCATGATAGGTGGTGGCGGCGACGCCGCGGATCACGACTTCGGAAATGCCGGGCTGGTAATCGTTGAACACCACGCCGGGCAGGCGGACGATATAGTCCGACAGGCTGTTGGCGTTCATCTTCTTGAGCTGCTCGCCGGTGACGGCGCTGATCGGCAGGGCGACCTGGCGGATATCCTCGTCGCGCTTGCCGGCGGTGACGATGATCGTCTCGCTGTCGCTGGCGGCCGGGGCCTGGGCAAGGGCGGTGCCGGACAAGATGGTCGCGGCCGCCATGGCGGTGAAACTCACAGTCTTGAGATGCGTCAGTCTGTTCATTGTCATTCCCCTTATGATGTGAGAACCGGCCTTGTTCCGGCCGGCTTTCTCCCTTGCTCTGTTGTTAGATGTCGCTCCCTTCGCCAAAGCGCTGGCGACCGCCGACGATCGTGCGCAGCACCTTGGTCGCGCCAATCTTCGCCGGATCGATCGCGAACAGATCGGCGTCCAGCACCGCGAAATCGGCCAGCATGCCGGGCTTCAGCAGGCCCATCCGGTCGTCGCTGAAACCGGCAAAGGCGTTGGTCGCGGTATAGGCATGCAGCGCCTGGAGCATGCTGATCTTCTGCTCGGGCAGCCAGCCGCCAGGGTTTGCGCCGTCGATCGTCTGGCGCAGCACGGCGGCGGCGACCCCGGTCAGCGGATCGAGCGGCGCCACCGGCCAGTCCGATCCGAAGGCGACCTTCGCCCCGGCGTCGAGCAGCGACTTGAACGCATAGGTGCCCTTCAGCCGCTCGGCGCCGACACGCTGGATCGCCCATCGTCCATCGTCGATCGCATGATAGGGCTGGACCGATGCAATGACCTGCTGCTGCGCGAAGCGCGGGATCGCGGCCGGCGCCAGATGCTGGGCATGTTCGATGCGGAAACGGCGGTCGCGCTTGCCATTCTTCGCGGCGGCGGCGGCAAAGATGTCCAGCGCCTCGTCATTCGCCTTGTCGCCGATGCCGTGGATGGTGATCTGCAGGCCAGCCGCATCCGCATCGTTGGTCCATTGCTGGACATCGGCGCGCTTGTGGATCGGGAAGCCTTTATTGTCGGGCGCGTCGTCATAGGGGCGATAGAACATCGCCGTGCGCGACCCCAGCGATCCATCATATTGCAGCTTCAGTCCGCCCCAGCGGACCCAGTCGTCGCCGCGCCCTTCAGCCTCGATCAGCGCCTTGAGCTTCGCCCAGTCCTGCAGGGGCACGAAGGAATAGAAGCGCATGTCGGTCTCGCCCTTGGCACGCAGGCGGCGCAGCGTGTCATGGGTGATCCAGTCCAGTTCGGTGGTGTGGACCTGCACCACGCCCTTGGACAGGCCATGGGCGATGCCCTGGCGCGCGGCATCCTCCTTGTCGGCGTCGGTCGGCGCGGGGATGGCGCGCTTGACCAGGTCCATCGCCGCATCCTTCAGGATGCCGGTCGGGTTCCCATCCTTGTCGCGCACGATCATGCCGCCGGCTACATCGGGGGTGTCGCGGTCGATCCCGGCCAGTTTCAGCGCCAGCGAATTGAGCGCCAGCATGTGCAGGTCCAGTCGCTGCACCGCGACCGGGGTATGGGGCGTCACCGGGTCCATCCAGCTGCGGTCGGGCAATTCGCCGCCCCATAGCTCCGCGTCCCAGCTGCCGCCCTGCAACCATTGGCCGGGCTTCAGGCTCTTGGCCGCCTCGCCGACGATGCGGGCAAATTCCTGCGGGCTCTTCGCCTCGCGCAGATTGGGCTGGCTCAGCAGATAGGAACCGGTGAGGAAATGGGTGTGCGCGTCGGTGAAGCCGGGCATGACGAAGGCGCCGCCCAGATCGATGATACGGGTGGTCTTGCTCGACTGCGCCTTGACCGCCGCCGCGCCGATCGCGGCGATGCGTCCGTGGGCGATGCCGATCGCCGATCGCGCCGTCGGCATGCCCTCGCCGGTCCAGACCGTCGCATTGACATAGGCGGTGTCGAGCACCTGTCCCTTCGCCCACAGGCTGCTGCTCAATGCCAGTCCGGCCAGGCCGGTCGCACCCCCGGCCAGCATCTCGCGTCGGCTGAACATCATTGCTCTGCTCCCTCGTGGCTGGTTTCGTCCAGCCGGTCCTCATTGTAGATCTGCATCCAGTCGCGCAGGCCGCCGGGGGCCAGGCTGCCGACAATCTCGTTGATGCCCTGGCGGCTTTCGTCGCGGCCCAGCTTGAACCGGCCATCGATCGCGCGGACATGGGCACGAAAGCCGATAATATGCTTCATCATCGGTTCCAGCCGCGCGCCGGCGTCATCGATATGCCAGGGGGCGACGCGGCCCGCCTCCATCCGGTCGGTCAGCGTCTCGATCGACTCGCGCGTCGCTTCCGGCAACAGCTCGACATCGACGGTCAGCACCGCCATCGCATAGTTCCAGGTCGGCACCCATGTCGGGTTCGACTGCATTTCGGGTGAGATATAGCCCTGCGGCCCGTTCACCAGCACGGTGGCGCGGGGCGCCGCGCGCAGTTGCGCGACCTGCGGGTTGGACAGGGCAAAATGGCCCAGCAACGACACCAGCGCACCGTCCGCGTCGCATTCGGCCAGCAGCGGCAGCGGCGTCGCGCCGAAGCCGGCCTCGCTATGGGAGACGATCCAGCAGAGCGGATGGTCGCCGATCAGGGTGACGATGTCGTCCGGGGAGCGGGGCGCATATTTCATATGCATGACACTGCGCCGGCATTGGACCCGCCCGAAACATCCAATTCGGGAAAGTGAAGGGGTCCAAGTAAGATCAGGGTTCGGCGCAGCGGCGCAGCGCCTGCAACACCTCTTTCGCCTCCTCCTCGGTCAGGCTGGCAAAGCCGATGCGCAGCCCCCGCTCGGTCCCTTCCTCGGCCGCATAGCTGTGCGAGGAGGCGAAGCTGAGGCCGATCTCGGGTGCTCGCGCTTCCAGCCGGTCGAGCGCCGCCATGTCCTTGAACTGCAACCAGAAGGCGAGGCCGCCATCGGGCAGGCGATAGTCGATCAACCTGTCCATTTCGCTGTCAAGATTGCGCGCGAAGGCATCGCGCCGCCGGGCGTAGATCTGCGCGGTCTTGCGCACATGGCGCCGCACCTCGCCGCTCTCCAGCAGTTCGGCGGCGGCCTCCTCCGTCACGGTATTGCCCATGCCGTCGATCAGCGAGATCTGATAGGCCAGCGCGTCGACGACCTTGGGCGCGGCGGCGATGTAACCGATGCGCAAAGCCGGCACGAGCAGCTTGGACATCGACCCGGCATAGATCACCCGCGCCGGGGCGTAGCTCGCCATCGGCAGCAGCGGCTGCGCGCCGAAGTGGAACTCATGGTCATAATCATCCTCGATGATCGCGAAGGCGAATTGCCGCGCCAGCTCCAGCAGGCGCAGCCGCCGCTCGGGCCGCATCGACACGGTGGTCGGAAACTGGTGATGCGGCGTCACGAAGATGGCGCGGACGCGATGCTTGCGGCAGGCGCGTTCGACATCGGCGACGTCGACCCCGTCCTCGTCCAGCCCGACCGTGACGATCTTGGCGCCGCAGGCACGGAAGGCGGCGACGGCCGGCTCATAGGTCAGCCGTTCGACCAGCACCGCGTCGCCCGGCCGGATCAGGATGCGCGCGGTCAGGAACACGCCCATCTGGCTGCCGCGGGTGATGCAGATATTCTCAGCGCTGACCATCAGCCCGCGCTGGCGCCGCAACATGCTGGCGATCTCCTGTCGCAGCCGTGGCGACCCGCGCGGGTCGCGATAGTGAAGCGCATTGGCGCGCGAGGCCCCCTCCGCCGCCTTGCGATAGGCGCGGGCGAGGAGGTCGGCGGGAAACAGGCGTCCGTCGGCGACGCCCTCGTCCAGCTTGCGCCATTTGCCCGCCGGGATGGCGATCAGCCGGTCGGGTGCGGCCAGGAAGGGATATTCGGTTTCGTCCGGCTGGCGGGTGTCGGGGGCGATCGGCGGGGCAGGGGCATCGTCGCTGCTGGGCAGGGAGGTCGACACGATCGTGCCGCGCGTGCCTGCGCTCACCAGCCAGCCCTGCGCGATCAGTTCCTCATAGGCGGTGACGATGGTCTTGCGATTGACCTCCAGCGCGGCGGCGAGTTCCCGGCTGCTTGGCAGGAACTCGCCGGGCAACAGCCGGCCGCGCTCGATCTCGTGAATCAGCCCATGGGCGATCTGCATGTAGCGCGGGCTGTCCGGCGCGATCCGCACCCGTTCCTTGAGCGGCAGGGTCCAGGGGCGCAACATCCGCGTGGCGATCAGCGCCGCGATGCCGCCAGGGCCATGTCGGCAAGGGCGATCGTTCCGAGCGGCCCGGCGCGGTCGCCCAGTGCCGGGTGGGCGACATAGTCGTCCATCGATGCGATCGTCGCAGCCGCGCCATAGGCCGCCAGGCTGGCGGTCAGTCCATCGCGGATCAATGGCATCAACTGGGGCTGGCCCATGGCGACCCCACCGCCGATCAGGATACGCTGGGGCAGGCTGGTCAGCGCCAGATTATGGCACATTGCCGCCAGTGCATGGGCGACGAACGACCATTGCGGATCATCAGCGGACACGTCGCGTCCGCGTTGGCCGGTCCGCGCCTCGATCGCGGGACCATTGGCCAGTCCCTCCAGGCAATCGCGATGGAAGGGGCAATTGCCTGCAAAATCGTCGCCGGCGGCGCGCGGCACGCGCATATGCCCGGCCTCGCTATGGCCCAGTCCGCGCACGGGCATGCCGGACACGATGCTGCCCACGCCGATGCCGGTGCCGACCGTGACATAGGCCCAACTGGTCAACCCCTGCGCCGCGCCCCAGCGACCCTCGGCCAGCGCTGCACCATTGACGTCGGTATCGACCATGAAGGGGCGTCCGGCCGCGAGGTGGGTGATGTCCGTTCCGCTCCAGCCAGGCTTGGGCGTGCTGACGATCGAGCCGAAGCTGGCCGACGCCGGATCAAGATCAAGCGGTCCGAAGCTGCCGAGGCCCAGCGCTGCGAAATCCCATCCGGCCAATGTCGCGGCCACCGCTGACAGGGTCTCGGCAGGCGTGGTGGTCGGAATTTCCACCTGCGCCTGGATATCGTCCGGCCCGGTGCCCAGGATGCAGATGCACTTGGTGCCGCCCAGTTCTACGCCTGCCAGCATTGGTTCATGCTCCCCAGATCATCTCGGCATAGGCAAGGAAATTGCCGCCCAATATCTTCTCGATGCGGGCCGTCGAATAGCCTTTGGCGCGCAGCAGCCCAACGAGCTTGCGGAACTGGTCCGGGCCGCGCAGGTCGACGACGAAGGGATAGGTGTCGGATCGTTCGCCCTTGGCGCTGATCCCGGCGGCCTGGCGCGCGGCGATTTCCTTGGCCAGCACCGCCTCATAGGCCTTCAGGTCGTCGATCTGCGTCACCGTGCCGTCGGTGCCAATGCCGACATGATCCTCGCCGCACAGCTTCACCGCATGGTCGATATGGGCGACGACATGCTCGGCGCGGGCATGGCCAGACAGGTCGAGGAAGGGCATGAAATAGATGCCGATGAAGCCGCCGCGATCGGCGACCAGCTTGAGTTCCGCATCGGTCTTGTTGCGCGGCAGGTTGGTGACGGCGCGGCAGCCGGTATGGTTGATCGAGATCGGCTGTTTGGAAATGCGTGCCGCCTCCAGGCAGGTCTGCTCGCCGCTGTGGGACAGGTCGACCATCACCCGCTGCGCATTGCAGCGCGCGACAACCTCGCGCCCGAACGGGGTGAGGCCGCGATTGCCCGGCGCCATCGACCCGTCGCCCAGTTGGTTGGCGGGGTTGTAGGTCAGCTGGAAGATGCGCACGCCCAGATTGGCGAAAATATCGACCCGGCTGGCATCCTGGCCCATCATCGCGCCATTCTGGAATCCGTAGATCAGGCCCACTTTCCCTTCCGCCTTGGCGCGGCTTATGTCGGCGGCGGTCAGGATCTTCATCAGGTCGCGGCTGTTGGCACGTATCTGCGCATCAGTCTCCGCTACCTCGCGCACGCTCTGGACGAACGGGTCATCCGATCCGGAGACATAGCCAATGGTGATGTTGACGGCAGTCAAGCCGGACGCATGGGCTTCCGCCAGCACGCGCGGGCTGAACTGCGGGACCAGTGAATCGGCGGGCTGGTTGGGATCGCCCAGGCCACCGAGCGCATTGATGACGATCATGTCCTTGATCGGATCGGCCTCCACGCCTGCCGCGCGCGCGCCGCTGGCCGCCAGCATCGCGGCCGACACGCCCATGAAATTCCGCCGATCCAGCTTCATTCGTCGTCCCCCATCTCGTCCTTGGTCACCGGCACATAGGCGTTGCGGGCATAGGCCTTGCCGCGCTTCACCACCGTCTCGATCGTCTGGATATTGGCGATGTCGGCGACCGGATCGCCTTTGAGCACCACGAAATTGGCGAGCTTGCCCGGTTCGATCGAGCCCATTTCATTGCCCTGCCCGGCCGCCTGCGCGCCGACCAGCGTGGCGGACCGGATCACCTCGACCGGCGGCATGCCGACATTGCGGGCAAGGAAGAGCAGTTCCTCATGAACGGCGGGCCACTGATCCTCGACCTCGCCGACGAAATCGGTGCCGGTGGAGATGGGGACGCCCATCTTCCACGCCTGACGGGTGAGGCGGGTGGTGAGGTCGCCGGTGCAGCGCAGCGGCTTCGCCTTGGGATCGGCCTTGCGCTTGGCCTCATATTTCACGAACAGCGCGCCGGTCGCGTCGAGGATCGTGCCCTGTTTCAGCATCGCGCGGAACAGGTCGGCCATCACCGGGTCATCATCGCCCGGCGCCAGCAGATTTTCATGCACCGGCGTCCGGTCTTCATACGCCGCCAGCATCACCGGCTCGCGCTGATAGGCGAGATAGCAGACATGGCTGATCGCGTCCGGCCCGGCGGCGATCACGTCGGCCGGGCGGGTGGGGAAGACCGAACTATGCGCCCAGACCAGCATATGCTGGCGATGGGCGGCGGCGGTCACGGCTTTGACCTGCCGCGGAGTGAGGTCGGCATAGACCTTGATCGCGCTGGCCGATGTGCCACGCGCCAGGGTGATGGCTTCCTTGAGGTCGGTCCTGTCGTCGATCGCCTGCATCCAGGGCGCGGTGCCCGGCGTCACCCCTTGGCTGGCGGCGGCGACACGCGGATCGGCGAAGAAGGGGCGGCCGGCCATGATCGCGGCATAATAGATGTCGGGCGCAGGGATCTCGGCCATGCGCGCCTCGCGCGCCAGTTCGCCGACCGAGCGCAGATCGTCGGCCATGTCGCGCACCGCCGTCACCCCGCCATAGAGATTGCGGCGCAGCATCGCCTTGGCCTGCACGGCATTGGGCGGGGTTGCCATATGGACATGGCTGTCGATCAGGCCGGGGATGACATAGCGGCCGGCCAGATCGACCTGCTTCGCGCCGGCGACATCGGCGGCGGGCAGGCCGCCATGCGGCGCCAGCGCGACGATCCGGTCGCCGCGCACCAGCATGTCCTGATTGCCGCGCGGCGCCGCGCCGGTGCCGTCGATGATGGTGGCGCCGCTATAGAGTATCACTTCCTCGGCCGGTTTGGGCGGCTGGGCAAAAGCGGCGAAGGGCAGGGCGCAGGCGATCAGGGCGGCAAGGCGGGCAGTTTTCATCATCTGTCCTTATTCGCCGGGCCGGTAGGTGCGGACGGCATGGGCCTTGATATCTTCGGGGTAGAAATAGACCGGGCGCAGATCGCCCTTGGCATAGAGGTCGACCTGATCGGCGAAATGGGGCGAGTGGGGATCGCCGCTCTCGCCCCCGGCGCTGACCGCGCGGGCGACGACCTTCGGCCCGAATTCGACCGCCGCGACGAAGCTGTTGCCCTTGGTGCCATAATAGCGCTTCGTCCCCGGATAGCGCGCCGCGCCGAAGGCGGCGAGCGATCCCCATTGCGACGAGGCGAAGGGAATGGGCGTGCTGGGCTTGGCATCGTCGAACGTCTGGACGATCGCGCCGTCATTGCGCTGGTAGCGGTTGATCTCGCCCCAGGGCACGGCGATGCTGCCGAAATCGGTGGTCAGCCGCTCGACCGCCTCGCGCAGTGCCGCGAGCTTCTGCGCGTCGGTCGCGCGGGTCGCCATATAGTCGATGGTGGACAGGCCCGCCTCCTTGGCGGCCGGGGCCACCGCCTTCCACAGTGCCTCGCCCCAGAAGACCGCGAGCGAAGTCTCCGTCGAAGTCAGGCTCCATTTATAATCCCAGCCGCGCAGGCTCTGCACCGCATCGGCCAGCGCCGGATCGGGCGCCCTGTCCTGGGCCGCGATCAGGCCCGGAACCAGCCGCGCGAAGCCGGTCAGATAGGGATCATAGGCCGCGCCGATCAGGCTATCGAGGGTGAAATGCTCATTGGCCGACAGCACGATCTGCGCATGGGGGCCGCGCGGATTTTCGCCGGCCTGGTCCATGTAGCGGGGAAAGGCCGCGCGCTGTGGGCTATCCGCGCCGGCGGCCGTCCAGGGCCAGTTATTGGTGTTCATCGCCCAGCCGCCCTTCGGGTTCACCGCCTGGGGCAGGCTGGACAGGTCATGCAGGCCGCGCCAGTCGGTCGCCGGATCGCTGCCGTCCACGGGCTTCGTATAATCGAAGCGATCGTCGCGGATCGGCACGAATTGCGGGTGGAGATAGGCGATCTCGCCCCTGTCGTCGGCCAGCAGCGTGTTGTTGCTGCTGTTCGCCTTATTCTCCGCGACCTTGAGGAAGCTCGCATAATCGCTGGTCTTGGTGCGCAGATAGCTTTGTTCCAGCGCCGGCACCGGCTTGTTCATCAGCGCGAAGGCGATCCACTTGTCGCCTTCGGTCCGCACGATCGGGCCATGATGGGTGGAGTAGCCGGTGAAGGCGCGCTGGGCGAGCTTGCCGTCCGGCGTGCGGTAGGAAATGGCGATGGTCTTTTCGGTGACCGGCCGCAATTCCTTGCCATAGCGGTAGAAGAGGCGATCGCCCTGCGGCACGATCGTCTCGGCAAATTCGTCGACATTGTCGATGCCGCTCGACGTGTGCATCCAGCCGATATGGCGGTTGAAGCCCTGATAGATGAAGAACTGGCCCCAGGTGACCGCGCCATAGGCGTCCAGCCCTTCGTCGCTGCTCATCTGCAGTTCGGACCGGAAGAAGAAGCTGGTGTGCGGGTTGATCATCAACAGCGCATGGCCGCCTTCCGTCCGGGACGGCGCGATGGCAAAGCCGTTCGACCCCTGCGGCTCGCGATAGGCCAGGCCCTGTTCCAGCATGGTCAGCGCCACCGGCTTCTTCTCGTAAAAGGCCTGTAGCTGGGTCAGCGGCACCCGCTCGATATCGCCGCCGATGCTGCCTTCGGTGAAGCTCAGTGCCATCCACGGCTCGAACCGGGTGATGACGCGCGGCTTCACCATCGGATGGGTCGAGAGATAATAATTCAGGCCATCGGCCCAGGCCTGCATCAGCTTCTTGAGCCAGGCCGGGCTGCGGGCATAGTCGGCCTGCAGCCGGGCAGGATCGATGAACAGGCGCTGGCGCAGATCCTGCCAGATCGCCTTTTCGCCCTCGGCTTCGGCGAGGCGGCCCAAGTTGACCAGATAATTGGTCTCGATCCGGTTGAAGTCGTCTTCGGCCTGGGCATAGACCATGCCGAACACGGCGTC
Source organism: Sphingobium sp. VMM (assembly GCF_056790315.1). Classification (NCBI taxonomy): domain Bacteria; kingdom Pseudomonadati; phylum Pseudomonadota; class Alphaproteobacteria; order Sphingomonadales; family Sphingobiaceae; genus Sphingobium; species Sphingobium sp. VMM. The sequence goes on along the minus strand of NZ_JBXGSI010000002.1, from coordinate 335,610 downwards.
GGCATCGGTTGCGCCATGGACATGGGCGATGCCCCACTGGTCGCGGGTGATGGTGACCTTGGCCGGCGAGAGCGCGGTCGGCGATTGGGCAAGGGCAGGGCAGGCGGCAAGAGCGACCAATGCCCCCGCAAGGGAGGTGGCGCGCGGCAGGAATTTCGTCATAGAGAGGGGGAGTAATGAAGGGGGCGGGGCGGCGCAAGCAGCCTCCCGTCAAGGGGGATGATATCGATGCACAGGCTTTTGATCCTGCTGGCCTTTCTGTTCGTCGCGCCGATGCCGGCGGGGGCGGAGCAGGCCGCGCCGGCGCTCTATCTGCTGCGCCCCGATGCCGTGTTCGACGGCGCGACGTCGCATCGCGGATGGGCGGTGCTGGTGCGCGGCAACCGGATCGAGGCGGCCGGACCGGGGATCGCGGTGCCGGCTGGGGCAAGGGTGATCGGCCTGCCCGGCAAGACCCTGCTCCCCGGCTTGATCGAGGGCCATTCGCACCTCTTCCTGCACCCCTATAACGAGACAAGCTGGGACGATCAGGTGCTGCACGAGCCGCTGGCGCTGCGCACCGTGCGGGCCACGGTGTCGGCGCGGGCGACGCTGATGGCGGGCTTCACCACCGTGCGCGATCTGGGCACCGAAGGGGCTGGCTATGCCGATGTCGGCCTCAAGCAGGCGATCGAGCAGGATATCGTCGCCGGGCCGCGCATGCTGGTCGCGACCCGCGCGCTGGTGGCACCGGGCGCTTATGGCCCGCGTGGCTTCGAGCCGGGCGTCGTCGTGCCGTTGGGCGCGGAGGAAGCCGGCGGTCCCGATCTGGTGACGGCGGTGCGGCGACAGATCGCGGCCGGCGCCGATGTCGTGAAACTCTATGCCGACTATCGCTGGGGCAAGGGCGAGCCGAGCCGGCCGACCTTCACCCAGGCGGAAATGGCAGCGGCAGTGGAGGCTGCGCACAGCGCCGGGCGCAAGGTCGCGGCCCATGCCGCCACCGACGAGGGGATGCGCCGGGCGATCCTGGCCGGGGTCGACACGATCGAGCATGGCTATGAGGGGAGCGCCGCGACCTTCGCGCTGATGAAGGCGCATGGCGTCGGCTATTGCCCGACCCTGGCGGCGTCCGATGCCACAGCGCGCTATCGCGGCTGGACCGGCACGGAACCGGCGCCGGCAGCGGTCGTCCAGGCGCGCCAGGCCTTTGCCCGCGCGCGGGTGGAGGGCGTCACCCTCTGCCTGGGCGGCGATGTCGGCGTGTTCGCCCATGGCGACAATGCCCGCGAGGCGGAGCTGATGGCGGCCGCCGGCATGGCGCCCCGCGACGTGCTGGTCGCGGCGACCAGCGGCAATGCGGCACTGTTCGGCATTGCCGACCGGCTGGGCGCGGTGAAGCCGGGCCTGCTCGCCGATCTGGTCGCGGTCGAGGGCGATCCGACCCGTAGCATCGACGCATTGCGCCAGGTCGGCTTCGTGATGAAGGACGGCGTCATCTACAAGGGGCCGGGCGCGCAGCCATGAGCCAGGGCGATCACGCGTTCCTGGGTCATCCGCGGGGCCTCGCCTATCTGCTGTTCACCGAAGCGTGGGAGCGTTTCTCCTATTATGGCATGCAGTCGCTGCTGGCCCTCTATCTGGTCAAGCATCTGCTGCAGCCGGGGCAGGCCGACGGCCTGCTCTTCTTCGATGCCTTTCGCCAGCTTTATGGCGGGCTGGACGGCCAGCCGCTCGCCTCCGCCATTGTCGGCACCTATTTCGCCAGCGTCTATGTGACGCCGATCCTGGGCGGGCTGGTCGCGGACCGGCTGCTGGGCCGGCATCGCACGGTGCTGCTGGGTGCATTGACGATGATGGCGGGCCATTTCCTGATGGCGGTCCAGGCCGCCTTCCTGCCCGCGCTCGGCTTGCTGGTGCTGGGCAGCGGCCTGTTCAAGGGCAATCTAGCCAGCCAGATCGGCGCGCTCTATCGCCATGATGACCCGCGTCGCGATGGCGCGTTCCAGCTTTATTATCTGGGGATCAATATCGGCCTGATCGCCGCGCCGCTGGTGATCGGCACGCTGGCGGAAACGCGCGGCTGGCATGTCGGCTTTGCCGTCGCCGGGGTTGGCATGGTGATCGCCACGATCATCTATCTCGCCGGACGCAGGCATCTGCCGGTTGACGATTATCGCCCCAGATCGAACGGGCGCGGGCGCATGACCGGGCAGGATCTGCGTGGCCTGCTGGGCATCGTCCTGCTGATCCCGCTGCTGGCGGTGGCGCTGTTGCCCAACAATCAGATATTCAACGCCTATCTGATCTGGGGCGACGCGCATCTGGAGCTGACGTTGGGCGGGCTGCGCGTGCCGACGAGCTGGCTCATCACCCTCGATGCGGGGCTGGGCCTGGCGATCCTTGCCGGCCTGCCTTTCGTCTATCGCCGTTATGCGCGCCACCGGCCCGAACCCGGCGATCTTGCCAAGCTGACGATCGGGTCGCTCTTTGCGACGGGGGGCATGCTCTGCCTGGCACTGGGATCGGCGCTGGCGGGTGCGGACGGCAGAACGGGGCTTGGCTGGGCGATCACCTTCCATCTGCTCAACGGCATCGGTTTTGCCCATATATTGCCGGTCAGCCTGGCGCTGTTCACCCGCGCCGCGCCGCCGCGTCAGGCCGGGCTGGCGATCGGCCTCTATTATCTCGTCTTCTTCCTGGGCAATATCCTGGTCGGCTGGGTGGGGGGCTTCTACGCCCGCATGCCGGCCACTGCCTTCTGGCTGCTGCATGCCGGGATCGCTGCGGGATGTGGCGCGATTTTCCTGATATTGACGCTACGGAAAGCGATTTTTCGGTCGGATTGACGCTTTTTTCACGTTCGACCAACACCTGGCCTCACACTGACCATGTCATTCCCGATCCTGCGAGCGCGGGCATCCGACGCGCGCCGACAGGAGGGAATGATGACTGCCGATTTCGATCCCGCCGATTTTGACGGCGACAGCGCGCTCGATACCGACATGGCCGGTTTCGACATCGACCCCAAGCTGCGGCCGGTGCGGCACCTGCCGCTGTTGGTGCAGGCCAGCGGCCGCTACAATTTCGTGCGCTCGCCGCGCTTCCCGATGCCGCGCGCGCTGCCCGGTGCGGTCGATCGCTTCGACGATGATATCAATGCGCTGACGCTCTATACGCGCGAGGAACTGCGGCTGGACGTCGATGGCCGCTATCCGCAGATGACGGTCAGCGGCACGCGCGCCGGCCCGCTGGGGCCGGTGGTCAGCTGGGTTGCGGCGCTGACCCGGACCGGTGCCAATCATTATAGCGGCCAGATCTGGTTCAAGGATGGTCAGGTCGGCGCCATCCCCCATACCCAGATCAGCCTCAAGGTGACGAAGAGCCTGCTCGCCGCCCAGCGCAAGGTCGAGGCGACCTTCAGCGGCGGTGGCGCGGCGAGCTTCGTGCGCACCTATCAGTTCAGCTCTGCAAGCTTCCGTCCGGCCGAGTTCGAATATGACACGGTGGCCGGCGCGACCCGCGTGACGGAGATCGGCACGCACGATCATCCCAATCATCCCGCGACCATGGCCAGCGAGACGCTGAGCCTTGACACCGTCTATCGGCGGGCGGGATTCAACGTCAGCGACGCGCCCGGCAATGGCGCCATCCCGCTCGGTGCGGCCGGCGCCGATCAGCGCTGGACCGACCAGGAAATGCATGACGCGATGCAGATCTACTGGTCGCGCTTTGCCGACAAGCCGCAATGGTCGTTGTGGGTGCTGTTCGCCTCGCTCCATGTGCAGGGCAGCAGCCTGGGCGGCATCATGTTCGACGATATCGGGTCGAACCATCGCCAGGGGACGGCCATCTTCACCGACGCTTTCATCGCCCATCCGCCGGCGGGCGATGCCGATCCCGACGCCTGGGTGCGGCGGATGCGCTTCTGGACGGCCGCGCATGAGGTCGGCCACGCCTTCAACCTGGCGCATAGCTGGCAGAAGTCGCTGGGCACGCCCTGGATTCCGCTGGCCGACGATCCCGAAGCGCGCAGCTTCATGAACTATCCCTATGCGGTGGCGGGCGGCCAGGCGGCCTTCTTTGCCGATTTCGACTTCCGCTTTTCCGATCCCGAACTGCTGTTCATGCGCCATGGCCCCGAACGCTTCGTGCAGATGGGCAATGCCGACTGGTTCGACCAGCATGGCTTCTCGCAGGTGGCGTTGGACCCCAATGAGGAGTTCGGCCTGACTCTGTCTGTCAATGCCCGCGACAATCGCCTACCCTATCTGTTGCCGCCGGTGGTCGAGATGGCACTGGTCAACCGCAGCGGCCGGCCCAAGCTGGCATCGGCGGCGCGCCTGTCGGAACGGGCAGGCCTGACCCTGATCATCAGCAAGGATGGCCGGCCCGCGCGCCAATGGTCGCCCTATTCGCGCCATTGCGGCGAGAGCCTGGAAATCATTCTGGGTCAGGGTGAGGCGCTCTATGACAGCGTGCTGGTCGGCGCTGGCCGCAATGGCTGGGACATGGCCGAACCGGGCCGTTACACCATCCAGGCGATGCTGGTCGTCGATGGCCGGGCCGTCATCTCCAACGCGCTGGAGGTGAAGGTGGAGCCGCCCGAAAGCCGCGAGGAAGAGCGGCTGGCGCAGGATATCTTCACCCCGGAAGTCGGCCAGGTGCTGGCCGTCAACGGCACGCGCGGCGTCCAATCGGCGGTCGATGCGCTGAGGGCGGCCACGCGGATGCGCCAGCATCCGCTCGCGCGCCAGGCGGCGGTCGCGCTCGCCGGCCCGTTGGCCGACGAATATAAGCTGCTGCAGGTGGATGAGCGGGCACGGCCCGGTGAGACCCCTGCTGCGGCCGCCCGCCGCATCGAGGTTTATGACGCCGATCTCAAGGAAGCACGCCACCTGCTGGCGATCGCGACCGAGGGCAGCGCCGATGCCGCCGTCAATGCCGTTGGCCATACCCGGTTCCTGCGCGAGGCAGGCAAGCTGGCTCGCGCGCTGGATGGCGGGGTTGCCCCGGCGCTGCGTCAGACGGGGCTGGGCTTCGACGCGGTTCGGGCGGGCGATGTCATCGGCGGCTTCAACCTGGGCCAGGACATGCAGCGCATGCTGGCCCTCAAGGCGAACGGCCTCAGTATCTGATCCATGCAGGCGCATCGCCTGTCATGGCGGTGCGCCCCATTATTCCGAAAGGGGACCAACAATGTCGGAATTTCGCAAAATCACCATCGCACTCGAACAGGGATTCAAGGATGACAGCGTCCGTATCTCGATCGGCGATAGGCTGGTGCATTGGCTCGACCATGTGAAGACCCGCGCCAAGATCGGCGTCGCCCACACGCTGGAACTCAGCCTGCCGGCCGGCAATGATCCGGTGCAGGTGGAATTGCCGAGCACGGATGTGCGCATCTCGATCGAACCGGGGATGGGCGAGGCATGCTATTGGGGCGTGTCGGTCAGCCCGAACGGCAAGGCCATGTATGTGAAGCGCTCAGTCGAACCCTTCGCTTATGTCTGATATGCTCCGTGCGGCGTTGATAGGGGTTTCCCTTATTGTCCTCGCCCTGCTTGTCATTACGGTCCCGCAACCTACTTTTGATCCGTCACGAACTATGGGGGTATATATGGCTGAATCCTACGACTCCGACGCCAATTATGTCATCAAGCTGACCGACCCGGCCGATCCGGCCAAGGTCGTTGGCTATGCCTTTGTCGAGCAGGTCCATTATCTGGCCGCCGATGATGACGGCGATGATGCCAAGGCGGCGATCGCTGGCGTGGCCGGACTGTTCACCGATGGTCCGGTTCTGGACGCGGTCGCCCTGCCGGGGCAGCAGCGCGCCACCCGCGCCTATTTTGCCGAGATCGGGTCGGGCAAGGCCGACTTCGCCTGAGGCCGATCGCGCCCATGAAGATGTTCCGGCGCGGGGCGCATCGCTCCCGCCGTCCTGCCGACACCCTCGCACGGATCGCGCCTGCGGCTCGTGCGCTGGGCGTCACGCGGCTGGCCGATGTGACCGGCCTCGACCGCATCGGCATCCCTGTATTCCAGGCGGTCCGTCCCCTGTCACTGTCGCTGTCGGTGTCGCAGGGCAAGGGCGCCACGCCTGATGCCGCGCGTGTCTCCGCGCTGATGGAAGCGATCGAACTGCATCACGCCGAAACCTGTCCCGCCAGCAGCCACAGTTGTGCCGATGCCGGCGAAGCCCGGCTCTGGAGCCAGATGGCACGGGCCGACAAGCAGGGCGCTTCCTTCGATCCGGTACGACCACGCGGCTGGGTCGAGGCGATCGACCTGCTGAGCGGCCGGCCCATGCGGATACCCCATGGGCTGGTGACGATGGATTTCACCGTGCCGGCCGAACCCGATCTGTGGCCCAACAGCAATGGGCTGGCATCCGGCAACACCCCGGCCGAGGCGCGCTGTTCGGCGCTGTGCGAACTGATCGAGCGCGAGGATCATGCCCGCTGGCTGGAACGGGGACTGCGCGCGCGCCGGGCGAGCGCGATCGATCTGGACAGCGTGACCGACCGGCTGGGCCGCAGCCTGATCGCGCGAGTGCGGCGCGCGGGCCTGTCGCTATCCTTGTGGGACATGACCGGTCCGATCGGCGCGGCGGTGATCGGCTGCGCGATCACGGAACGCGGTGCCGTCCGCAGCGTGCAATTGCCGCCGGCAATGGGGGCGGGATGCCATCCCGATGCCGGCGTCGCACTCGCTCGCGCCATTTGCGAGGCGGCGCAGACCCGTGCCGCGCTGATCGCCGGTGCGCGCGACGATATCGATCCGGCGCGCTATCGCGATGCCGGGCAGCAGCGGCAGGGCTTCCTGTTGGCGATGCTCGATTTCGCGCCGGCAACCCGACCCTGGTCGGCGGTGCCCTCCGTGGCGCATGACGGGGCGGAGGATGATCTGGCCTGGCTGCTCGATCGCTGTGCGATGGTGGGGGCAGGGCCGGTCGCCTGTCATGACCTGACCCGGCCCGACCTCGGCATCGATGTGGTGAAGCTGCTGGTGCCGGCCTTTGGCGATCATGATCGGCCATCGCGCACAGGCACGATGCAAGCGGCGATGGAGCCGGCATGAGTCTGCATGCGATTGTCTTTGCCGGGCCGAGCCTGGGCGGTTCCGTGATGGCCTTGCCCGATGGTGTCGAGTTGCGCGGGCCGGCGCGGCGCGGCGACATGCTGCGCGCCGCGATCGAACGACCGGCCGCGATCGGCCTGATCGACGGACTGTTCGAAACCACGCCATCGGTCTGGCACAAGGAAATCATCCAGGTGATGGCCGAGGGGATCGCCGTCTATGGCGCGGCCAGCCTGGGCGCATTGCGCGCGGCGGAACTGGCGCCGTTCGGCATGGTGGGCATCGGCGCGATCGCGCAGGCTTACAGGACGGGGCAGATCGAGCGGGACGATGCGGTGATGGTCAGCCATGCGCCGGCGGAATTGGGACATCGCGCGATGACGCTGGCGCTGGTCGATGCCGAGCATGCGATCGCGCAGGCGGAGATGGCGGCAGGCGACCGCGCACTGCTGCTGCGGCTGGCGCGGCGGATGAATTTCCGCGATCGCAGCTGGGCGCTGATCGGCGACGCCTTCCGCCAGGCGACCGGGCGCGACCTGCCACCGATCGATCAGGGGCTTAGCCTCAAGCGCAAGGATGCGGAGCTGTTGCTGTGGACGATTGCTGGCCCGGTGGCCGTGCCGCATGTCGCGCCGCCGCCGCAAAGCTTCTTCCTGCGCAGCCTGCGCGCGGAGATCAGCGCGGCGTGATGCGCAATCCGGCCTGTTCCAGCCCGGTTAGGAACAGGCTGCGTTCGGCCGGCCCCTGCAGCGGCAGGAACTGGATCATGGTGTCGACCAGATCGGCGTCGCGGGCTGGAGCATCGCCTTGCCACAGGCTGGCGAAACGCTGGCGCAGTTCGTCGATCACCGGGGCGGCCTGCTTCGCGCCGCCCAGCATGCCCAGATTGGCGCCCCGCACCGCCAGATAATGGATCGATCGATTGCGGCCGATCTCGAACTGGGTTTCCGCTGCCTCATGCTCGCCCGACAGGGCGTAGAGCACGGCCAGATCGGAAAAATATTCGTCCGACGGAAAGGGGTTCAGTTCGAAGGCGCGGGCGATCAGGCGCTGCGCTTCCTTCATCTCGCCCAGATGGACGAGGCCGAAGCCGATCTCGTTGATGCCGTCGGCGTGAAAGGGCGTCAGGTCGAGCGCGGTCATGAAGCCCTGCATCGCCTGCTTCATGTCGCCGCGCCGCAAATAGCACCAGGCGAGGCGCGACTGCACGCCGCCATGGGTGGGTTCCAGCGCGACCGCGCGGGTGCAGAGGTCGAAGGCGCGGGCGCGCAGCGGCGCGGCATCATGGCCCGCCATCAACTGCATGAAATCGGTGTTGTAGAGGCGCGCCAGTTGCAGATAGGCGTTGGTCAGGCGCGGCTCCAGCAGGATCGCGCGTTCCAGCAGGTCGGCGCCTTCCTGCACCTCGGCCAGGTTGGCGGCGGCCAATATCTTGGCGCGGGCGGTGAAATAGAGCGGATAGGCGTCCGACCCGCTGGGCACACGTCCTTCCATCAGCTTGCCGACATCGCGTTCGACCACCGGCAGGATGGCGCCAGCGATCCGGGCGACCAGATCGTCGATCGCGGCGAGCAATTCGCCCTGGCGCACGGTCAACTGGCGCGTCCAGACCAGGAAGCCGCTGTCGATCCGCGTCATGCGCAGATTGATGCGCCAGCCGTCGCCATCAGCGCGGACCGACCCGTCCAGCGCATAGCTGGCGATCGAGGCGGGGGCGGCCGCCTTCATCCGCTCGGCCGATGGCGCGTCGACTGACAGGATGCGCAGGTCGCGCATGCCACCCAGGGCGGTCTGCAGATCGTCATGGCAAATGCTGGTGAGCAGGGCGCCGTCCGGGCCGCTATCGCCGATCAGCCTGAAAGGGGCGATCACCAGGATCGGCGGCTCGACATTGGCCTGCGGGATTGTGGCGACAGCGGGCGCGGCGGTCGCGCGCGGGGCGGGAGCGATGACCGATCCGACCGTCGTCAGTTCGCGCAGCAGTCTTTCGGTGTCGGGCGACACGCGGGCATCCAGATCGCGTTGCAGCCCGGTCTCCAACTGGCGGTAGCGGCGGTGGAGCGCGACATGGTCGCCGGCCTTCTGGTCGAGCGCCATGCCGAGCCGGGCGATCCGTTCATCGCCGGTGTCGAGCCGCTGCAACTGGGTCAGGATCGCCCGGCGCAGGTCGAGCAGATCGTCCTGGCCATTGCGCTCGACAGCGTGCAGCACATCCTGGACGATGCGCTCGCGCCAGCGTTGCCGTTCGATCATCAGCCAGTCGTCGAAGCTGCGATCCAGTCCCTCCAGCCCGTCCAGTATCGCGCTACCCGCGCCATCCAGGATACGGGCCAGTCCGTTCAGGTCGTTGGCGGCGGCGCAGGCCAGTATCTCGCCCAGGTCGCTGGAAAAGCCACCCTCTGCCAGATGCAGGTCACGCCGTTCGATTTGGATGAGCGGGGCGGCCGGATGCGCACGCAGGTCGGTCAGTGCCTGGCGCAGGCTGGCGCGGGCCTGCACCTCGCCCCGGTCGCTCCACAACAGGCCGACCAGCCGGTCGCGGCTGGCGCGGCGATCGGGCTCCAGCGCAAGATGGGCAAGCAGGGCACAGGCCTTGCGGCTGCGCGGGCTATGGTCGCGTCCGTCCGCCTCGTCGATCAGGCGGAAATCGCCGAGCAATCGAAAGCGAAACCGAAGCTCGCCAGCCGCTGTCACCATCATGCCCTTTATTGCTGGCGGCCTGCAGTGCCGGGCCGCCGATCGATCCGCCCTAACACAGCTTGCTGAACAGGGCGACGGTCCGTTTAGGCTGCGTCACGATCGAGGGCCATAGCCAATTCAGCGGTCGAACAGCTTGATCTCCGCCAGCCGGATCGCCTTGCCCTGGGGCTGGCGCATCAGCACCCGCCACTGGCGCGCGGCGCGGCCGGCAAAGCGCAGGTCGGTCACGCCATTGGCGAGCGGCGCGCCCTTGGGCGTCGCGACATCGCGCCATTGGCCATCGACCATGGCCTGCAGGCGATAGGATTGCGGCACGGCAAACTGCTTGCCGTCGGCGAAGAAGGCGAGTTCGGCGCGGCCGATGGACACCGGTTTGCCCAGGTCGATGGCATACCATTGGTTGGCCTCTCCGGGCGCGGAGGACCAGCCATTGGGCAGTTCGGGGAAGAACCAGGTGCGGCCGTCGATCGCGTCATGGACATTTTCGGGGTCGGTGTTGCTGGATGCGCTGCCGATCGGGAACTGGCCGCGCACCAGTTGCACGGCGCGGTTGATCGGCCGGGCGACCGGCGCATTGGCGACGCGCGCCACCGGCAGCTCGATCCGGCCCAATGTCTCGCGCCGGGCGACTTCCTTGCCGTCGACCTCGACCGACAGGCCCTTGCCCCGGCCATAATGGCTGCCGTCCGCGTCCCAGGTCACGGCGATGCGATGGCCATGATAGGGCACGTCCTGCGCCCGGAACCAGGCCAGCGCCTGCGGATCGCCGGCGTCGGGCAGCAGCGGGTTCACCTCCAGCACGTCGTCGACGCGGGGGCGGATGCCGACCAGACCGCCCAGGATCAGGTCATTATAGCCCGAATGGAAATAATGATGGCTGCGATCGAGGCCGACGATCGGCTTGCCGGTTTCGGGATGATAATCCTCCTCCAGATCGAGCCGGTTCCCCTGATAATGGAGCGCGGTATATTGGCGCAGCAGGCGCATATAGTCGCTGCGGGTCACCGGGCCCTGCTGGGCATGATGATCGAGCAGATTGGCCATGGCGATCAGCACCTGGGTCGTCTGATAGGGCCAGATCGGGCCGTTCCACTGGCATTCCGGTGCATCGCCCAGATAGCGATATTGCCGCATATAATATTCGTAATTCGCTTCGACCGTGCGCATGCCCGCCTTGCCGGCGAGCGAGGCGGGGTCGAGCAGATGCGCCCAGGCGCCGGCATATTTGGCGTCGTCCGGGACCAGGTCGAACATCCAGGGGAGGTAGCCGACCAGTTCGCGATTGCGGATCGGATCCCAATATTTGACGTGCGGATTCTTGCGGCTCTCGTGCCGGTCGATGAAATGGTCGAGCTTCTCGCTCCACAGGTCGGCAAGGACATGGTCCTTCAGCGCCTGTGCCCGCGCCTCATATTCCTGCGCCATGGCGGTGTCGCCGGCCATGGTCGCCATCTTCGCCAGCGCGCGGGCATTGGCATACATGTAGCTGTTGACCGAGGGGCGGAAGGCGTCGCCACCGCGGAAGCCGTCCTTGCCGCCCGAAGCGTCGATCGAGGAGACGGTATATTCGGTCGCGTCGAGCAGCGGCTCGACGAAATAGAGCCCCTTGTCGAAGTCGAACTTCTCGTCCCACAGGCGGTAGATATGGCGCATCACCGGCAGATGTTCGAGCACGCCCGCCTTGTCGCCATCGATCAGGTAACGGCCCCAGACCGAGTCCGCCATATAGTCGGTGAAGTGGCGGTCATTGCCGCCGCGATACATGAAGCGGATATAGTCGTCGGCAAAGCGCCGGTCGTTCAGCCAGCGCCCTTCGGCCAGATGAAAGCCGGTCGCGTCGTTGAGGCTGGCATAGGGATGGCGCTGCCAGTCGACATCGTCGAAAAATTCGGTGGTGATATACCCTTCTTCGCCCAGGTCGCGCTGATGCCCGCGATAGAGCTGCCAGCGATAATAATAGACGGCGTCGATCTTGGGGTCGGCGGATTCGAAGAAGGGGATGCGATCCTGATACCAGGGCGCGTCATTGCCGAAGCGCTGCACCGCGATCGCATGGGTATCGAGGCCGGCGGAGCGGGGAGGGGGAGAGGCGGCGCCCATGCCGATCATGGCAGCCCCTGCCAGCAGAAGCATCCTCATCGCGCGCATCGTCCGTCTCCCTGTATCCTGAAACAAATATGGCGGCCGTTCCGGGGAGTTGGAGAGGGTTCCCGGAACGACCGCCATGAAAATGGGGCGCAGCGAGGAGACGCCACGCCCCATCGGGCACTCAGTCAAACTTGAAGCGAACACCCAGAGCGAAGGTCCGATCAATCAGCAGCGTGCTGGAGTTGAACTCCGTCGGATTGCCGACATCGCCGAACTTGTAATAGTTCTGCTGCTTCGCCTTGGTGATGTTCACCGCGTCGAAAGTGACGCCGATATCGTCATTGACGTTCCAGGTCAGCTGGAAGTCCAGGCTCTTTTCGGGCGCGCGCCACATGCCGATCGGGTTGGCGAAGGAGCGGCCTTCATTGTTGTTCAGGAAGCCCTTGCGCCAGATGTAGGACAGGCGGGCACCGACCGGGCCGCTGTCATAGGCCAGCGTGGCGTTATAGGACAGCTTCGACACGCCGAAGAAGGCCGACTTGGCGGTGCCGGTGATCTCACCTTCATTGTTGACGACCGGGATCGTCTGTTCGGAATCCAGGATCGTCGCGCTGCCGGTGAAGCCCAGGCCATCGAGGATCGACGGCAGATAGGACGGGAAGTAGGTGAGACCCAGTTCCACACCCTTGAGCGTGCCGTTCGAGGCGTTTTCAGGCCGGGTGATGTTGAAATATTCGGTATAGGTTTCGTTGCGCGGCAGATAGTTGTTCGGGATGAACTCACGCACGGTCAGCGGCACAACCAGACCGTCGATCTTGCGACGGAAAGCGGTCGCATAGATGGCGCTGTTGCGTTCGAAATACCATTCGATCGCAAGGTCCATATTCTTCGAATGGGTCGCACGCAGATTGGCGTTGCCCGACGAACCCGAGCCAAAGCCGATGCGGGAGAGATCGCCCGTCAGCGCCAGATTGGGGTTGAGATCGCCAAAGGCCGGACGGCGCAGCGTTTCGCCATAGTTGAAGCGGATGCGCAGATTGTCGGTCAGATTATAGCGCGCGGTGAAGGACGGCAGGAACTTTTCCGAACCGGTCGACACGGTGGTGCGCGCGAAATTATTGCCGCGGTCGAAATAGTCGTACAGCGTGTCGATCGCAACGAAGCGCACGCCAGCCTGAAGCTGCAGCGGGCGACCGAAGATTTCGACTTCACCATCAGCCATGACATAGGCGGCCAGATTGGTTTCGTTGATGCCGAACACATGGCCGAAAGTCATTTCGTCCGACAGCAACAGGCCGGGGGCTACGGAACGATAGAGGCTGCGGACAGCATCCTTGTCCATGCTGCGCGGGTCAGCCAGCACCCAGCTGGTCGGGATGTCGGCGCGTCCGTCGAAGAAGCCGCTGTTGGTGAAGGGAGTGCCCTGGCTGAAGGCCGCCAGTGTCATGCCCGGCAGGCCGCCGGCGCCCTGATCGCGGACGTAGGAATCGGCATTGCGATCATCGAAGCGGAAGCCGGCCTTGATGCGACGCAGGAAGCCTTCATCCCACTTATATTCGCCGTCCAGCATCATGGTCAGGGCGCTGCCGGTGTTCTTGGTGCCGCTGTCGAACAGGTTGCCGACGGTCCACTGGCTTGCATCGGTCAGCACGCCCTGATTGGCGAAGCTGTAGGCAGGCAGGCCGCCACCGGCGTTGAAATCGACGTCGATGTCGAGCGGGCCGCGATCGGTACGGATAGCGAAGAAGGAGGTTTCGTTCTTGCTGTCCTGATAGGCGATGTCGGCGACGATCTTGCCGCGCTCACCCACGTCCCACTTGGCGTTCAGCGCATAGACATAGCTGTCTGTCTTGTTGGTCGCCATGTCGCCGCTGTTGAAGCCGGCGACCGCGCCCATCTGGCGCGACTTGATGATGTTGGTGCCATCATAGAGTTCAAAGCTGTTGGCCACGTCGGCGGGCAGGTTGCCCCACCAGTCGGCAAAGCTGAAGTGCAGGCTGTTGAAGGTTTCCCCACGGAAGCCGGTGTAGAACACCTCGGCGGTGTAAACCGAACTGTCATTGGGCGCCCACTGGAGCGCAGCGTTGACCGACGGACGCTCGCGCTTGCCGTAGAGGTCGGAGGCGATGACGGCGTCACGCGAGAGATAATAGGGCGTTTCGACGCCGTTGATGTTGAGTGTCGAACCCGGTGCGGTCGGCAGGCCGGCGTCGAGGCCCGGCGTCCAGTTCTCGTTGGTCGCGCCAGGGAAGATACGCTGCAGCGGGGTCAGGCCCGAACCTTCGGGCGGATTCTCGGTGGCGAAGGGCACCATGGCGCCGGCCTGGAGATTCTGGTTACGATAATGGGCACGGGTGTAGCTGCCGTTGATCAGGAAGCCGATGTCGCCGATGCCGGTTTCCCAGCGATCGCTGACCAGCAGAGCGACGTTCGGATTGAACTTGTCCGCCAGCTCCGAATAGACGCCGCGCGCCAGGCCGGAAATGGTGAAGCCATCGAAGTCGAGCGGGCGACGGGTCTGGACGTCGATCTGGCCGGCAAGGCCGGTTTCGAGCTGGTCGGCCGAACGCGTCTTGTAGACATCGACCTGCTTCACGAGGTTGGCCGAGATGTCTTGCAGGGCGAAGGACGTGCCGGCGGCAGTGAAGATGTTGCGGCCGTTAAGGGTGGTCAACGGGTCGGTCAGGCCGCGAATGGTGATGGTCGCCGCTTCGCCGCCGGCGCGGTCGGTAACCTGGATGCCGGTTACGCGCTGAAGCGCTTCGACGACATTATTGTCAGGCAATTTGCCGACGTCTTCGGACACGATCGAATCGACGATCTGGGTCGATTCCTTGCGGACGTTCAGGGCGCCGACGATCGACGCGCGCACGCCGGTGACGACGATATCTTCGGTCGGTGCTTCCTGAGTAACGGTCTGCGGAGCGGCGTCGGTCTGCGCGAAGGCGGCGCCCGACAGGGTCAGCGCGACAAGCGACGCAGAACAGAGTGCGATCGGCCGGATAGCCATTTTCAAGTCCTCCCCAAGGGGCTGGCCCGTTGCCATGCCCACGAATTACTCGGACTAATTATTTCCACATGCTGAGAAGCGCAAGTGAAATATTGGGTCGGGGTTGCGCTACGTGGCACCCATGTTGCAAATTTGCCGCAGCGATTCTGGCCCGGTTTTTCGGGCGTTTCAGGCCATAAAAGGCCGAAAGGCCATGGGCTTGCGCGGCTTTTGGCGGCGCGAGCCCATGGCCCTATTTGTCAGACTCGGCGAGTCGCGTTCAGTCGGCGTACCATTGCGTGCGCGGGTCCTTGCTGCGCGCGAGGCCGATGCGCCCGTCGATTGCGGCGAGATGCTTGCCGGCGACGGCGATGGTCGCGAAGCGGACCGTACCCTGGGCCGCATCCTCGAACCGGACGAACTGGCTGCGCAGCGCGAAATCGGCGCTGCGATCATCCTTCATCAGGCTGACCGTGCCGTCCTTGGCCGCGACCAGATAATGATCGGGCAGCAGGATGGGGGAGAGCATCACGCTCTTCACGCCGGCGCGGCCGGGCGACTGGCGGAACTGGGTCTGGGCGAGCGCGGGATTGCCCGCGATCAGCTCCGTGCCCTGATGGGCCAGCAGCGCCTTGGGATCGGCAGCCGAGACGAACCGTTCCGGCATCGCGCCATTGCCCACGGGCACGCCGAAGTCCGGGGTGCCGTCGGCCTGGAAATAGAGGCGCTGGACGCGGGTGTGGCGGTCCGGGTTGAACAGCGGGTCGCCCTGGATCGCCTCATAGTCGCGGCCATGATAGACGAGGATGTCGCGGCCCTTCTCGTCCACGGTGAAGCTGTTGTGGCCGGGGCCATAGACGCTGGTTTCGGTGCAGGTCTTGAACACCGGCTGGGGCGACTTGGTCCAGCTCTTAGGATCGAGCAGGTCGGCATTCTCGTCGGCGGTCAGCATGCCCAGGCAATAGCGCGCGTCGGTGGCGCTGGCCGAATAGGTCATGAACAGGCGACCATTGCGATGCAGGACGGCGGGGGCTTCGGCCACCTTGTAGCCGCGCACTTCCCAGTCGAGCGTGGGCACGGTCAGGCGGGTCGCCTTGCCGGCCAGATTCAGTGGCGATTCCAGCTTGGCGATGTAAAGGTTGCTGTTGGTGTTGATGCCCGGTTCCTTCTGGGCCCAGGCGAAATAGCGCACGCCCTTGTGGACGAAGCTGGTGGAATCGAGGTTGAAACTGTCCCAGGGGGCCTGGAATTCGCCCAGTACGCTCCATTTG
Source organism: Sphingobium sp. VMM (assembly GCF_056790315.1). Classification (NCBI taxonomy): domain Bacteria; kingdom Pseudomonadati; phylum Pseudomonadota; class Alphaproteobacteria; order Sphingomonadales; family Sphingobiaceae; genus Sphingobium; species Sphingobium sp. VMM. The sequence goes on along the minus strand of NZ_JBXGSI010000002.1, from coordinate 319,500 downwards.
CCGGTCATCGGATCGGCGCCGTCGCATACCACGGCATAGGTGCGGATGCGGAACACGTCGTCGCCGCCGCCGCTCGGGCCGGCGGCGAAATACATGTACCATTTGCCGTCGATCTGGTGGAGTTCGGGCGCCCAGATGAAGCCGGAGCGCGGGCCGCTTGCCTCACGGCGCCACAGCACCGCCTCCTCGGCGGTGGCAAGGCCGGCCAGCGTCTTGGAGCGGCGCAGCACCAGACGGTCATATTCGGGCACCGATCCGGTCATGTAATAATAGCCGTCATCATGCAGGAAGACCTGCGCGTCGGCGCGCTGCTTGACCAGCGGATTGACCGGAACCGGGGCGGCAACGGCCGGAGCGGCGGCACCGGCGCGCGCGGCGATCGGCGCGGCCGACAAGGCGGCAGTGCTGGCAAGGAAGCCACGGCGGGACAGGGCGAAATTCATTCTTCTCTCTCCTGATGCCGCGGCGGGACGCGGCGATAGTCAGACAATTGGATCAATAATCGGCAACGGGCCAGCCGTCAGCCCCCCAGCGCACCGGCGCAATGCGCAGGGTCGGGGCGCCGTTCGCCTGTTTGTCATAGGCATGGTAGACGACATAGTCCTTGCCATCGCGATCATGCAGCCAGCCGGCATGGCCGGGGCCGCGGAAGCGCTGCTGTTCCTGCAGGTCGGCGCGCAGGAAGATGCTGCCGCCGCCTTCCATCAGCGGGCTGCCGTCCTTGCCTAGATAGGGACCGGTGATGTCCTTGGAGCGGCCCATCACGGTGTAATAGGTGCTGTTCACGCCCTTGCAGCAATAGTCATAGCTGACCATCAGCCAATAATAGCCGCCATGATCGACGATGAAGGGCGCTTCCACCGGCGCCGGGCCGCCGGCGGGGGCCGGGCGACGCGCGATCGAATAGGGCTTGGCCTTGGGATCCTTGGGCTTGCCGGTCCTGGGATCCAGCTCGAACAGCTTGATACCGGTCCAGAAGCTGCCGAGGCTCAGCCAGTGGCGGCCATCGCGGTCGATGATGAAATTGGGATCGATCGCGTTATAATCATCCTCCCTGGTCGACATGACGACCAGCCCCTCGTCGCGCCAGCCGAAATTCTTCGCCTTGGGGTCGAGTGTCGGGCTGGTGGCAAGGCCGATGGCCGAGCGGTTCGAACCGAAGGTCGAAACCGAATAATAGAGGCGATAGCGGCCGTTCACATAGGAAATGTCGGGCGCCCACATGCCGTTGCTGCCGGGGATCGCCTGCTTGGCCCAGTCGGGCAGGGCGGTGAAGACGGGCTTGCCGGCGGTCCAGTGGACAAGGTCGGGCGAGGTCCGCGTCTCGATCAGCCGGTCGCCATGGCCGGTGCTGAAGACATGATAGGTGCCGCCTTCGCGGATGATGACCGGATCATGGGTGGGGACGAGGTCGCCGGTCAGCCGGTCGTTGAGCGTGGTGGCGGTCGGCGCAGTCGGTGCCTGCGCGATCGCGCTGCCGGCCAGCAGGGCAAGGCTTGCCAAGGTGATGATGGTCTGCCGCATCTGCCGGCCTCTCCCCAAATTATCGAAAACGAAAAATGGGCGGGCAGCCCCGAAGAGCCGCCCACCCAGTTGGCGAAAAGCCTTATTGCAGTTCGAGCACGACCACCGACTTGGGCGGCAGCGCGACGGTCAGCGTGCCGCCGCTGACCTGTGCGCCGGTGAAGGCGACGGGCTTGACGGTTTCGGGCGCGTCGAACGTGTTGTGCGAATTGATCGCCGACGCCGTCAGGATACGACCGGTGACGCCGCTGGCGCTCAGGCCATCGAGCTTCACGGTGACGGTGTTGGTCTGGTTCGGGTCGAGGTTCGACAGGCCGACATGGACCTTGCCGTCCTTGCCCTTGACCGCCGAGCCGCTGACCGCCGGCATCGTGTACTGATCCTTCGCATACCAGGGCGACTGGATGTCGATCGGCAGCACGGTGGCGTCCTGCCAGGGCTTGTACATCTCGAAGACATGATAGGTGGGCGTCAGCACCATCTTCTTGCCGTCGGTCAGGATCATCGCCTGCAGCACGTTCACCATCTGCGCGATCGCGGTCATGCGGACGCGGTCGGCATGCTTGGCGAAGATGTCGAGATGGATCGAGGCGATCAGCGCGTCGCGCAGCGTATTCTGCTGGCGCAGGAAGCCGGGATGCGTGCCCGGATCCTGGGCATACCAGCTGCCCCATTCGTCGACCGCCAGGAAGACGCGCTTCTTGGGATCGTACTTGTCCATGATCGCGCTGTGCTTGGTGATCAGCTCGTCCATGTGCATCGCGCCGTTGAGTGCGTCGGCCCAGCCATTTTCGTCGAAATCGACGGCGGGTGCGCGCGGCGGCCAGCCACCGGCGGGGTGGACATAATAATGGAGCGAGACGCCATCGAGCTTGTCGCCCGCGACGCGCATCATGGTTTCGGTCCAGTTATAGTCGTCGACATTGGCGCCGGCGGCGACCTTCATGATCTTGGTGCCGGCGGGCGCCTTGACGAACGTGGCGTAACGACGGGTTTCGTCGGCGGCGAATTCGGGGCGCATGTTGCCACCGCAACCCCACAGCTCGTTGCCGATGCCGAAATAGGGAACGGCCCAGGGTTCCTTATGGCCGTTCTTGGCGCGCAGTTCGGCAAGGCTGCCGGCGGGCGCGGTCATATATTCGACCCATTCGGCCATTTCCTGCGGCGTGCCATTGCCGACATTGCCGGCGATATAGGCTTCGGCGCCGACCTGGCGCAGCAGCTCGAAAAATTCGTGCGTGCCGACGGTGTTGGGTTCGGTCACGCCGCCCCAATGGGTGTTGACCTTGACCGGGCGGTCCTTCTTGGGGCCGATGCCCTCACGCCAGTGATATTCGTCGGCGAAGCAGCCGCCGGGCCAGCGGATCACCGGCACCGACAGGTTGCGCAGTGCGGCGACGACGTCGTTGCGGAAGCCGTTGGTGTTGGGGATGGACTTGTCGTTGCCGACCCACAGGCCGCCATAGATGCCATTGCCCAGATGCTCGGCAAACTGGGTGAAGACGCGCTTGTCATAGACGGCGCCGGGCTGGTCGGCATGGATCGTCGCCGTGGTCGGCTTGCCGCCGGTCTGGGCGTGCGCGGCCGGGGCGAGCGCGGTGGCGCACAGCAGCAGCGCGGCCGTGGTACGGCGCAGGGCTTTCAACATTCCTCTCTCCTCTCGAATGTCAGTCGTGAAATGCGTCGGTGGTTTCCCGCTTGCCGCGCAGGAAGGCGTCGGCGACCAGGCGCAGCGGGTCGGTGTCGACATCGCTGCGGCCACCGCGGATCAATGTGGCGAAGCGGCTGTAGAGGCCGGCATATTCGATATCCTCGCCATGTTCGGTGCCGCTGGGCAGCGACAGCACGGCGCCGCCATGGCTGAGCTTCAAGGGGCCGGCATCGGTTTCGACGATGATGTCCCAGCTTTGCGGGCCGGTCTGGCGCCAGTCGAGATCCATGTGGATTTCGGCGCCGGCGGTGTCGCGGAACAGGATGTCGGCGGCGATCGGCGCTGCGCGGTTTTCCGGCAGCACCAGGGTCGCGTCCTTCAGGAAGAAGGGGCGCGGCAGGATATGGGTCGCGATCGACAGGGCGTTGATGCCGGGGTCGAACACGCCCAGGCCGCCGGGCTGCCAGATCCAGGCCTGGCCCGGATGCCAGACGCGGACATCTTCACGCCATATGATCGACACCTTGTCGATCCGCCGTTCGGCAAGCCAGGCGCGGGCCGGGGCGACGCCGGCGGCAAAGCGCGAATGCCAGGCCGCGAACAGGCTGGCCCCGACCTTGTCGGCACGGGCGCTGAGCGCGGCCACTTCAGCCAGGGTCGCGCCGGGCGGCTTTTCCAGGAAGACATGGATGCCCTTGGCCAGGGCCTGCGCCGCCAGGTCGTAACGGACCTGGGGCGGGGTGCAGAGCGCGACCGCATCGACGGCCGGACCCTGTTCCAGCAATTCGTCCAGGCTGGCATGGTGCGGCACGTCGTCCAGCCCGGCGTCATGCGGGCTGACCGTCGCGGCAAGACTGAACGCGCTGTTCCCACGGATGGCGGGGACATGCTGGTCGCGTGCAATCTTGCCGATGCCGATGATCGCGATGCGGATCGGGTCCATCGCTTCAGAGCGCCTGTACGGTCACTTCGACAGGTTCGGCACGCTTGAGCGCATTGCGCACCGGCAGGGTGAACGGCGCGGCGATGATTTCGAACACATCACCTTCCTGCGTCTGCACGCCGTCGCTGAAGGACAGGGTGGCGGTGCCGAAGAAATGGACATGGACGTCGCCGGGGCGGCGGAACAGGTCATATTTGAAATGATGATGTTCCAGGTTGGCGAAGCTGTGCGACATATTGCCTTCGCCCGACAGGAACGGCTTTTCCCAGATGGTCTGGCCGTCGCGCAGGATGCGGCTGGTACCCTCGATATGTTCGGGCGGGGTGCCGACCAGCAGTTCCGGGCCAAGCGAAGCCTGGCGCAGCTTGGAGTGGGCGAGCCACAGATAATTGTGGCGCTCGGTCACATGGTCGCTGAACTCGTTGGCGAGCGCGAGGCCGAGGCGATAGGGCATGCCGTCGGGGCCGATGATGTAGATGCCGGCGATTTCCGGTTCCTCGCCGCCATCCTTGGCAAAGGCTGGCATGGTGAGCGGGTCGGTCGGGCCGACGAGCTGCGAGCCGTCACCCTTGTAGAACCATTCGGGCTGCTGGCCGGTCTGGCCAGCGGCGGGCTTGCCGCCCTCCAGCCCTTCCAGGAACATGCGCATCGAATCGGTCTGCTTTTCGACGGCGGCCGCTTCGCGGTGCATCTTGTCGCGACCCTCGGCCGAGCCGAGATGGGTGAGGCCGGTGCCGGTCAGCTGGATATGGGCGCCATCCTCATGGTCGATCGGGGCGAGCAGTTCGCCGGCCTCGAAAGCGACACCGATGTTGACAGCATCACCCTTGCCCGCGGCGGCGACCGCTTCGGCCAGGCTGATCTTGCGGTCGATGGCATGCAGCGCGAGCGCGCGGATGCTGTCGAAACCGGGAACGAAATGGGCGGTTTCACCTTCGGCCGCGATCACGGACCGGACGCCGTTTTCGGCGCGGTGCTGCAACAGACGCAATGTCATGAAAAACTCTCCTCCCGCGCGCCGATCCATGGCGCTGGTATTGGCTAGACAATCCCGCTTTGCGCCAAGCTGGCGCGCTGCCTGGAAAGGTCGGGCAATCAGCCGAATGGCGGCCGCCTTTTCCCTTTCCATCCCTTAATTACTCCGACATATTACAGGAAGATGGTAATGGCAATGATTGTCTTTTAAGAAGAGCCATGCCTGATGAGGGGCAGGCCGAGAGGAGCGTGAATGGAACAGGGGAAGCCGCCCGGAAATGGGGCAGGGGCGGACAATGGCGGAGGGGCGGCCAAGCCGACGCGCGGCCCCGGTCGCCGGCTGCATGGCGCGATCGCGCACAAGCTGGGCATGGCGATCTTGTCCGGCCAATATCAGCCCGGCGACACGCTGTCGGGCGAAGTCGCCTTTGCCGAGGAACTGGAAGTATCGCGCAGCGCCTATCGCGAGGCGATCCAGGTGCTGACCGCCAAGGGGCTGGTCGAAAGCCGGCCCAAGGCGGGCACCCGCGTGCTGCCGCGCAATCGCTGGAACCTGCTGGACCCTGAAGTGCTGGCCTGGGCCTTTGCCGGCGAACCCGACATCCAGTTCGTGCGCGACCTGTTCGAGCTGCGCGCCATCGTCGAGCCGGCAGCAGCGCGGCTGGCGGCGATGCGGCGCGACAAGGAGGATCTGCGCATCATGAAGGATGCGCTGACCGCGATGCGCCGCCATACGCTGGCGACCGAGGCAGGGCGCGCGGCCGACCGCGATTTCCACAATGCGATCCTGAACGCGACGCGCAATGATGCCTTGCTGACGCTGACTGCCAGCATCGGCGCGGCGGTCAACTGGACCACCCAGTTCAAGCAGCGCGCCCGCGCCCTGCCGCGCAACCCGATTCCCGACCATGTCCGCGTCTATGACGCGATCGCGGCGGGCGATCCGGTCGCGGCGGCCGAGGCGATGGGTGTGCTGGTCGACCTGGCGCTGGAGGATACGGCGAGCACGATGGGGCGCTGAGGGGAGGCGCCGTAGGCGCCTAGCAAAACAACCCAAACAGAAAAGGCCGGGGTGGCGATCCACCCCGGCCTTTTCTGTTTGGGTCCAAGCCTGACGTTTAGTGCAGTTCCGGCTCCGGCAGCGCCTGCGTCGTCTTCGATCCCCACAGGGCGTAGAAGAGGACATAGAGTTCGCAGGCGGCGGTCAGCAGGAAGCTGGTCTGCAGGCCATAATGGTCGGCCATCCAGCCCTGCACCACGACCAGTGCGCCACCGGCGATTGCCATCACCAGCAGGCCCGAACCTTCTTCGGTCAGCGGGCCGAGGCCCTTGATGCCGAGGGTGAAGATGGTCGGGAACATGATCGAGTGGAACAGGCCGACCAGGATCAGCGACCACATGGCGACCGGGCCGGTGGTGAAGACGGTGACCATCATCACGATGAAGGCACCGACCGAGAAGGCGGCGAGGACATGGCCCGCGTCGAACTTTTGCATGATCGCCGAACCGGCGAAGCGGCCGACCATCATGCCGCCCCACAGCAGCGACAGATAATTGCCGGCCTGCTCATGGGTCAGGTTGGCGATGGTCGGCTGGCTGACGAAATTGACGAACAGGTTGGCGACGCCGATTTCCGCGATCAGATAGATGAAGATCGCCGGGATGCCGAACACCAGGTTGCGGTGCGACCAGAGCGAATGCTTCTTGCGCTCTTCCTTGGCCAGGCGCGAGGTCGCGCTGCCCATGGCGGGCAGGGGGAAGCGGGCGATGACGAAGGCTAGCACCACCAGCACGATCGCGACCAGCACATAAGGCAGGATCACCGACTGGGCGTCGGCCAGGCGTTCGGCCTGGGTCAGGACGACTTCGCCCTGCGCCGTGCCGGCCTTCGACCGGCCGAGGATCAGATAGGCGCCGAACATCGGGGCCAGCATCGTGCCGGCCGAGTTCATCGCCTGCACCAGGTTGAGGCGCGACGAGGCGGTTTCCGGTTTGCCGACGACCGCGACATAGGGGTTGGCGGCGACCTGCAGCAGGGTGATGCCGCTAGCGATCACGAACAGCATGACCAGGGTCACGCCATAGGAGGGGATCGACGCGGCGACCGTCATGCCCAGCGCGCCGGCAGCCATGATCAGCAGGCCGATCACCAGCGACTTCTGATAGCCGACCCGCTCGATCAGCTTGGCCGAGGGAATCGAGGCGACGAAATAGGCGATGAACCAGACCGATTCGATCAAGGTCGTCTGGGTATAGCTCAGCTCGAACACGCTGCGCAGATGCGGCAGCAGCGTGTTGTTGATGACGGTGATGAAGCCCCACATGAAGAAGAGGCTGGCCAGCAGCGCGAGCGCGGGCCCATAACGCGTGCCGGGGTTATGCGTTGCGACCGGCGCAGCGCCTGAGGAAATCGGTCCTGCCATTCATCCTTCTCCAGTGCAGTTCCACTAGCTGACGAGACCGATCTAGGGTTGCGTCCGCTTATTTTGTCGGAGTATATCCCCCGTAACCGCCCGTCAATGGGCGTAGGTTTCACGAGAGGAAGTCCATGCGAAAGGTCGTCGATTTGAAAACAGCGCTGTCATACGCACTGGCCCTGTCGCTCGCAAGCGGCACGGCGATGGCGGCGGATGCCAGCCGTGCCCCGGCCGGCAAGCTGGCGGACGGCACCGCGATCGAGACGATCACGCTGAGCAACAGCCATGGCGTGTCGGCCAAGATCCTGAGCTATGGCGCGACGCTCCAGTCGCTGTCCGGCCCGGATAAGGACGGCAAGAGCGCCGATGTGCTGCTCGGCTATGACGATCTGGCCGGCTATGTCGACCATCCCAACTTTTTCGGCGTGACCGTAGGCCGCTATGCCAACCGCATCGCCGGCGGCAAGTTCAGCCTTGATGGCAAGGCCTATCAGCTGCCGCTCAACGACAAGGTCAATTCGCTGCATGGCGGCGGCAAGGGCTTCGACAAGCAGGTGTGGAAGGTCGTGTCGGTCAAGAGCGGCCCGGTCGCGACGCTGATACTGTCGCTGGTCAGCCCCGATGGCGATTCGGGCTATCCCGGCAAGCTGGACGTCACCGTCACCTACACGCTGGATGAGAGTGGCAATCTGGGCATTGCGTTCGACGCGAAGACCGACAAGCCGACCATCGTCAACATGACCAACCATGCGATCTTCGACCTGGGCGGCGAAGGCTCGACCGACGGCGCGCTGGGCCATGTGCTGACGATTCCGGCCAAGGCCTATACCCCGGTCGATGCCAACCTGATCCCGACCGGCGAACTGAAGCCGGTGGAAGGCGGCGTGTTCGACTTCCGCAATGGTCGCCGCGTTGCCGACGGCATTCGCGATGGCCATGATGCGCAGATCATCGCGGGCCGCGGCTATGACCATAATTTCGCGCTCGACAAGGGGCTGACCAAGATGCCGGGCCTGGCCGCGCGTCTGGAAGATCCGGCATCGGGCCGCGTCCTCGAAGTGCTGACCACCGAGCCGGGCGTACAATTCTATACCGGCAATTTCCTGGACGGCACCTTCATCGGCAAGAACAGCCATGTGTATCGCATGGGTGACGGCATCGCGCTGGAACCGCAGAAATTCCCCGACTCGCCCAATCAGCCGAGCTTCGTTTCGGCGCGGGTCGATCCGGGCAAGCCCTATCATCACCAGATGGTCTATCGCCTGTCGGTGAAGCGCTGACATGACCGCCTGGCGCAAGATCGAACGCGGCGATATCCGCGACACGCTGGGGGAGGGGACGCTCTGGTCCGCCCGTGAAAATGCCGTCTATTGGGTCGATATCCTCGCCCCGGCGCTCAACCGCCTGTCGCTCGACGATGGCCAGGTGTCGCGCTGGGCCATGCCCGAACCGCTTGGCTGGGTGGCCGAGCGGGCGCAGGGCGGCTTCATCGGTGGTTTCCAGAGCGGCTTTGCCAGCTTCACGCTGGACCCGCTGGCGATCACCCCGATCCATGATCCCGAACCGCATCTGCCCGGCAATCGCATGAACGATGGCAAGGCGGACAAGGATGGCCGCATCTGGTGCGGCACGATGGACATGGCCGAAGGGCAGGATGTCGGCGCGCTCTATCGCCTCGATCCCGATGGTTCGGTCACAGTGATGGACGATGGCTATCGCGTGCCCAACGGCCCGGCCTTCTCGGCCTGCGGCGAGTATCTCTATCATAGCGATACCGGCCGCCGGATCATGTATCGCTTCTGCCGCGGCCCGGACGGAACGATTCACGATCGCCAGCCCTTCATCACCTTCACCGAAGCCGATGGCCATCCCGATGGCATGACGGTGGATGCCGAAGGCTATTTGTGGGTGGCCCATTGGGGCGGTTCGCGGATCAGCCGCTTTTCGCCCGAGGGTAAGCTCGATCGGGCGATCGAACTGCCAGCCAAGCAAGTGACCAACATCACCTTCGCCGGTCCCGACCTCGACCGCATGTTCGTCAGCTCGGCCGCGATCGGCCTGCCCGAATCCGACTATGACGGCGCCTTTTTCGAGGTGGAATGCGGTGTGAAGGGCCTGCCGACCAATCTCTACGGCGGCTGATACAAGCCGACCGACAGAAAATAAGCCGCCGGCCTGCAAGGGCTTGGCGGCTTTTTTCATGTCCTGCGACGAGCCGTGGCAAATCGCTGTTGCAACCCCTGCGGCTACGCGCTAATGCGCAGGACAACGTTGTCACTCCCCTCTCCAAAAGGGTGGCAATGCTTCATCCCGGTCGATGGCCGGCGACTGCACGCGCTACGCTGTCGGCCGGGATGTGCCTTTCCCCTGAAATCGCTGGAAAATCGGGCGCTGCTCAGGCGGGGCGGCGCAGGCGCAATGTCGCGCGCAGGCCGGGTGCGGCATCGCCCAGCAGCAGTGCGCCATGATGCAGCCGTGCCACGGCCTCGACCAGCGACAGGCCCAGCCCCGATCCGGGCTTGGTGCGCGACGGGTCGAGTCGGCCGAAGCGTTTCATCGCCGCCTCATGCTGGTCGGCGGGAATGCCCGGCCCATTGTCGCTGACACTGATGCTGAGCGCGTCGCTATCCATCGCGGCTTCAAGCGCGATGCTGTCGCCGCCCTCGGCATATTTCAGCGCATTCTCGACCAGATTGGCGATCGCCTGGCTCACCAGTTCGCGGTGGAGCGGGAAGGCGAGGCCGGCGGGGGCGGCGACATGGAGGGTGAAGCCGCTATCCTCGATCAGCGGGCCATAGACTTCGGCCAGATCCTTCAGCAGTTCGGCGATGGGCGTGTCGCGCATCCGGTCGCTGCCGAAGCCTGCCTCGGTACGGCTGATGAGCAGGGCGGTCGAGAGCATCCCCTGAAGCGTCTGCGCCTCGCGATGGACCTTTTCCAGCGCGTCGAGCGCCTGGTCGTCGCGGGTCTGGGTGCTGGCCTGCTCGACCACCGAGAGCAGGCGGGTGACGGGGGATTTCAGATCATGGGCCAGGCCATCGGTCATCATCCGCAACTGGCTGACCAGCGCGTCGATGCGCTCCAGCATGGCGTTGATCGACAGGCCCAGCCGATCGAAGGCGTCGCCGCTGCCGTCAGTGGCGACCCGGCGATGGAAGGCGCCGACGGCGACCGCATTGGCGGTGTCGGCGATCGCGGAGATCTGGCGTGCCAGCACCCGGCCGAGCAGGATGGCGATGATGAGGGTGAGCAGCAGGCTCATCAGGAAGGCGATGGTCAGCGCCTCCTCATAGATGCGGGTCAGTTGCAGGCTGTGGGACGTGACGATGCCGGCGAGCAGGCGGCCGCCATCGGGCAGGCGGGATGTGCTGACGCCGATCGGCTCGGGCTGTTCGCCGCCGATGCGATACAGCTCGATCGTGCGCCAGGGGGTATTGTCGGGAATTGTCGTCGGCCAGGCGCCCAGATTGCCGGCGACGATCCGGCCCTGCGCATCGGTCAGCAACAGCACGATGCGTTCGCTGCGCACGGTGGGCAGGCGCCGTTCGATATCCTGCCGCAGCCCGGCCGCGCCGCGCTCCCGCGCGACCCGCAGCAATTCGTCGCGCAGGTCATGGACGGCATCGCGGTCGGCGGCGACGACGGTGCGCTGGCTCGCCTGCTGCACGAACAACAGCACGCCGCCGGTCACCAGGAACTGGCAGAGGAAGGCGAGCCCGACGAAACGGCCGATGGTCGACCGGGCAAAGCCGCGCCAGCCGGTCGCAGCCCCGGCCCGCGCCTCCACCTCAGCCATCGAGGCCCAGGCGATAGCCCATGCCACGCACCGTATGCAGCAGCGGCCGGTCCGATACGTCGTCCAGCTTGCGGCGCAGGCGGCTGATATGCACGTCGATCACATTGGTGCCGGGGTCGAAATGATAGTCCCACACGCCTTCCAGCAACATGGTGCGGGTGACGACCTGGTCGGGGTGGCGCAGGAAGAATTCGAGCAGGCGAAATTCGCGCGGTTGCAGGTCGATCGCCTTGCCGGCGCGCTTCACCCGGCGGGCGAGCAGGTCCATGTCGAGATCGTCATAGCGCAGGCTGGTGACGACCGCGGCATTGCCGCCGGCCTTGCGCAGCAGCAACTGCACCCGCGCGAGCAGTTCGGCAAAGGCGAAGGGCTTGGTCAGATAATCGTCGGAGCCGCTGGTGAGCCCCTCGACCCGGTCCTCGGGCGTCCCGAGCGCGGAAAGGAAGATGACCGGGGTTTCGATGCTGGCGGCACGCAGCGCCTTCAGCATCGCCATGCCGTCCATCGCCGGCATCATCCGGTCTAGGATGATCGCGCCATAGCTGCCGTCGCTGGCGAGGAACAGGCCGTCACGGCCATTATCCGCCTGATCGACGGTAAAGCCCGCCTCGGTCATGCCCTTGACGATATAGGCGGCGGTGGCGGCATCATCCTCCACCACCAGAATCTTGTGGCTCATGCGCGCGGCCCCCTAATCTGGCGAACGGTCGAGCGCCACCATGCGGACGGCATCCTGATGCCGCAAGCCCAATATGAGATGGGCGTTGCCATGCTGGCTGAGATAGGCATTGGCCTGGTCCAGCGAGGCGATCGGCGTGCCGTCGATACGGATGAGGTCGTCGCCCACGGCGATGCCGGCGCGGGCTGCCGGGCCGCTCGATTCCATGCTGGTGACGACAAGGCCGGTGCCGGCCGGCTCGGCATTTTCCAGCGTCAGCCCCGGCAGCAATTGGGCGCTGGCGCCCGACACGCTGCCATGATCCTCCGCATCGCGGCGGACGTGCAGGAAGAAGGCGCCGCTCATCAACGCCGCACACAGCGCCAGGCCGATCAGCAGGCGGCTGGTTGCGGTCTTGTCTATGCGCGGGGCCTCCATGTTCCTGGCCATGTCCTGAGCTGTGTTTGCGGGTAGAATGGGCGAGGCGGGGTTACGTGTCATGTTACACTTTGTTCATGCCTGGGGCCGCCGCAGCCGGCGTGACCGAGACGCGACCCGACCGCTCCAGCTTGCCCCATCCCACGACCCAGCCGCCAATGGCCGATGCGATCGCGCGCACCACCACCCAATACATGATCTGACGATAGACGAAGCGCTGGGCAACCAGCAGATGGGCGGGGTAGCGCACCTTGTTGCCGTCGAGCCGATAGGCCATCCAGCCGCAGGCAATATCGATGCCGGTGAACACCAGCCAGTAGAGCGCCATGGTCGCGACGTCGCCGCTGGTCTGGGCCCAGCCATGCTGCTGCACGCGCAGGATCGTCCCGGCGATCGACAGCAGCAGCGCCAGATCGATCAGCGGCGAGATGGCGGCAAAGACGATCTGGAACAGCCAGGCCTGCGGCATACCGACCAGCGCGAGGCCGGTCGGCTTGCGGCTGCGCAGGATGGCGGCATGTTTCCACAGGCATTGCAGCGTGCCGAAGGCCCAGCGATAGCGCTGCTTCGACGATGCCCTGAAGCTTTCAGGCGCCTCGGTCCAGGCGACCGCCTCGGGATCGAAGGTGACGCGCCAGCCGGCGCGCTGGATCGCGATGGTCAGATCCTGATCCTCGGCCAGCGTGTCTTCGGGATAGCCGCCGACCGCATCCAGCGCCGTCCGGCGCCAGGCACCGACGGCGCCGGGCACCACGGTCATGGCGTCGAAGCCGGCGAGCGCGCGCCGCTCCAGATTCTGCGCGGTGATATATTCCAGCGCCTGCCAGCGGGTGACGAGATTGACCCGGTTGCCGACACGGGCGTCACCGGCCACCGCGCCGATCGCCGGATCGGCGAACCAGCGCGCCAGCCGCGCGATCGTGAGCGGCTCGAACTGGGTGTCGGCGTCGAGCGCGATCAATATCTCGCCGGTGGCATCCTTGAGGGCGCGGTTAAGCGCCGCCGCCTTGCCGCCATTCTGCAAGGTCAGCAGGGTGACGCGCGGATCGTCGGCAAAGGCGCGGGTGACGATGGCGCTGGTCTCGTCCTTCGACCCGTCGTCGGCGACGATCAGCTGCAATGCGGGATAGTCGCTGGCCAGCACACGGCGCACCGATGCCTCGATCACCCGCGCCTCATTATAGGCAGGGATGATGACCGAGACGGTCGGCTGATAGACCAGCGGGGCCGGGCGATCACGCCGGGTCTGGAACCAGGCGAGGAAGGTCATCAGCAGCGCGCGGGCGATGCCGAGCGAGATGGCGACATAGAAGATCCAGCCGAGCAGGGCCGAGATGACGGCCAAGGTGATGAACATGCCGACATCGACGCGCACGGCGGTCAGGTCGCCGGCACGGACCGGCGGCATTGCTGCTTCGCGCGACAGGCCGGCAAGGCGCGACACCGGTACGAAGCGATAGCCTTCCTTCTGCAAGGTGGTGATGATCTGCGGCAGGGCGGCGACCGTCTGTGAGCGTTCGCCGCCACCGTCGTGCAGCAGGATGATATTCCCGGACCGTTCGGCATCGGCGGCATGGACCTGATCGATCACCTGGCGGACGATCGTATCGGTGCCGGGCCGCTGCCAGTCATTGGGATCGACGTGCAGGCCGACGACGGTATAGCCCGCCTTCTGCGCGGCCAGTGCCGGACCCAGTTCGTCCGCCGTGGTCGGTTCGGCGTCGCCGAAATAGGGGGCGCGGAACAGCTTCATGCTGCGCCCGGTATAGGCCTGGACCAGCCGCTGGGTGGCGTTGAGTTCGAGGCGCGTGCTCTCGTCCGACCAGGTGGCGAGATTGGGATGGCTGTAGCTATGGTTGCCGATCTCGTCGCCGTCGGCGACGATCCGCTGCAACAGGCCGGGATGCTCCAGCGCATTTTCGCCGATGACGAAGAAGGTACCGGGCACATGATGCTGTTCCAGCACCGCCAGGATCTTGGGCGTCCAGGTCGCGTCCGGGCCGTCGTCAAAGGTCAGCGCCAGCATCTTGGGTTGGGCGCCGCCGGTCCGCCGCACCTGATAGGGGGTGGGCAGGACATGATAGGTTTCGCGCAGGATCGTCCCCTGCGGGCCAAAGGCGATCGAGCGGCTGCCGTCGGTCGGCGTGGCGGTGATGCGCAATATCTCGCCCGATCCCTCGACATCGGTGTCGAGCTTGCTCGCGACCTGGCGCAGGTCGGGCCGGCTGCCGTTGCGGAAGGCGGTGAGATCGGACCAGATGCCCGGATCCTCGCTGCCCAGCCGCCACAGCGCTACGCCCTGGATGCCCAGACGGCGCAGCGCCTGCAGCTCGTTCCAGCTGGCGGCGGCGTCGAGCATCCAGACCTGATGGCGATGGCCGTCATCATCATAGGCGAAGCCGGCATTGCCGCTGGCGGGGTCGAAGCTGACCGGGGCGTCGCTGTCATGGGCGGCGAGCCAGGCTTCGTCGAGCGACAGGGCATCGGCGCCACCATCATGCCAGTCATAGCCATAGCTGCCGAGCGCGACGATGATGCGATCGCGGCCGACGCGGCGGCTGGCATCCTCGACCGCGCGGGCGAACCAGTCCTGCGCCGCGATCGGGCCGGGCGTGCCGCCCTGCCAGTGCTGGTCATAGGCCATGAAGATGACATGGTCGGCGATCTGGCCGAGGCGGGCGAGCGGCCATTCCTCGCCGGCGGGGGCGGTCACCGCCAGCTTGGCGCGGGCGGGCAGGTCGCTGCGCAACTGACGCAGGAAATGGAGATAGGCGGGCAGCGCGCCGGACGGCAGCGATTCAAAGTCCATCACCAGCCCGGCATCATGATGCGCCGCGACCGAGGCGGCGAGCCGCTGGGCGAGCTGGCGGCTGGCGGCCGGATTGGCGAGCAGGCGGGCGGTGCCGGCGCCGTTCCAGCCATGGGCGTCGAGATTTTGGACCATCGGCAGCAGCTTGGGCGGTCGGCCCATGCTGGCGATCATCTGGTCCAGGCGCGGGTCGGCATGGAATCGGGGCGCGGGATCGCTGCCCGGCACGGTCACAAGGGCGGGCACGACCCAGTCGAGCTGGCCGACATGACGGCGCAGCGAGGCGATGCTGCTTTCGTCATCGGGGACATAGAAGCCGACATTGAGCGGACGGGCCTGTGCGACATGGCCGGGCCAGCGCGGCAGCCATTTGGACAGGTCATGGCGCAGCCGCGACATGCCGGTCAGATGCGCGGCGCGTGGCTGGGGCAAAGGCAGCGCCAGATCGCCTTCCGACGGGACGGCGATCAGCGTCGTCGCAAAGGCAATGGTGGCGGCGATGATGGCGCACAGCAGGGCGGCGAGGGCGCGCCGCGCCCAGATGCCGCGCCGGCCGGTGGGATCGAAGAAAATGGGTCTGGTCATGGCCTGTGGTCCGCGCGTCGCTACTCCTCTGCGACGATGACGCGGCAATAGGCCGGCCCGGCTTCCCGCCGGATGATCCCATCATGAAATCTTGGTCATGAACCTTATCGCGCGGTCCAGCGATCAGCGAGGCGCACCGGCTTCCACAGGTCGGGGCCCATCAACAGCAGCGCCATCCCGCCGCTGGCACAAAGAAAGGCCAGCGCGGCGAGCGACAATTGGCCGATGGTGACCGCTGGATGGCCATGGGCGAGCGCAGCCAGGGCGCGCCCTTCGGGCCAGAGCGTGGCCAGCAAGGCTAGGCCGAGCAGGCGCAGGCCGATCTTCAGGGTCCAGCGGGGACGCCAATCTTGCATCGCATGCCGCCTCCGTTGCGGCGGCATCGCAATTAAGCGGACGGGCATAGGGATGCGAGACAGGGAACCGGCAGATTGCGTAGGGATTTCATAGCATTTGAGGCGCATACGGGCCGTCCGGGCCGGAATCATATACGAATCCTATGCCGGGGAGGGCAGACCCCTATGGTTTTCAAATGGCCTTTCATGGCATGGCGGCCCGATAGAAAGACGAAGGGCACGCATAGATGACTGAACAGGGGGATCCGGCCGCAGGCCAGGATCGCACGCCGCATGGCCGACCGGCTGCGCTTGCGCTCGGTGCGCTGGGCGTGGTGTTCGGCGACATCGGCACCTCGCCGCTCTATGCGCTCAAGGAAAGCTTCGTCGGCCATCACCCGCTGACGGTCGATCCGCTGCATATCTATGGCGTCCTCTCGCTGATCTTCTGGACGATGACGCTGATCGTCACCGTCAAATATGTGTTCATCGTCATGCGCGCCGATAATGATGGCGAAGGCGGCAGCATGGCGCTGCTGGCACTGATCGGCCGGCGGCTGGGCGAGACCCGCTGGACCCCGGCGATCGCGATGCTGGGGGTGCTGGCGACCGCGCTCTTTTATGGCGACGCGATCATTACGCCGGCCATTTCGGTGCTCTCGGCGGTCGAGGGCCTGACCATCGTGCAGGCGAGCCTGGCAGATATGGTGCTGCCGATCGCGATCCTGATCCTGATCGCACTATTCCTGATCCAGCGCTTCGGCACGGCGATGGTCGGCATGGCCTTTGGCCCGATCATGGCGATCTATTTCATCACGCTCGCCGCGCTCGGCATCGCCAATATCGTGCAGCACCCCGAAATCATCGGCATCGTCAATCCGCTCTGGGCGATCCGCTTCTTCGCGATCGACCCCAGGCTCGCCTTCCTGGCGCTCGGCTCGGTCGTGCTGGCGGTGACCGGGGCGGAGGCGCTCTATGCCGATATGGGCCATTTCGGGCGCAAGGCGATCAGCATCGCCTGGCTCTATGCCGCCTTCCCCTGCCTGATGCTCAACTATCTGGGGCAGGGGGCGCTGCTGCTCGACAATCCGGCGGCGGCACAGAATCCCTTCTTCCTGATGGCGCCGGACTGGGCGCGTCTGCCGCTGGTGATCCTGGCCACCATGGCGACGATCATCGCCAGCCAGGCGGTGATCTCGGGCGCATTCTCGGTTACGCAGCAGGCGGTGCAGCTGGGCTTCCTGCCGCGCCTGCGCATCCTGCACACCAGCGCTTCGGCGGCGGGGCAAATCTATGTGCCGCTGATCAACTGGCTGCTGCTGATCTTCGTCATCCTGCTGGTGCTGGGCTTTGGCAACAGCAGCAATTTGGCGGCCGCCTATGGCATCGCAGTGACCGGCACGATGGTCATCACCGCCTGCATGCTGGGCGTGCTGACCTTCAGCGTATGGCGCTGGCCACTGCCGGCGGCGGCGGGCGTCACCGGCCTGTTCCTGATCATCGACGGCGCCTATTTCGCGTCGAACGTGACCAAGATCCCCGATGGCGGATGGTTCCCGCTGCTGGTCGCGGCGGTGGTCTTCACCGTGCTGACCACCTGGGCGACCGGGCGGCGGATCATGCGCCATTATCTGCGCGAAGGGGCGATGGAGCTGGACCTGTTCGTGCGATCGACGCTGGCTTCGCTCAAACGCGTGCCGGGGACGGCGATCTTCCTCTCCTCCACCACCGACGGCGTGCCGCCGGCGCTGCTGCACAATGTGAAGCATAACAAGGTGCTGCACGAACGGGTCATCATCCTGACCGTGCGCACCCAGGGCGTGCCGCATCTGCCGTTGCAGGGGCGCACGACGGTGGAGGATCATGGATCGGGTTTCTACCGGCTGATCCTGCGCCATGGCTTCATGGAGGATGTGGATATTCCGGCGGCGATGAAGTCGGTCCATGACTGTGGCGGGCCGATCAGCGTCAAGGACACCAGCTATTTCCTCAGCCGCCAGACGCTGATTCCGTCGGAACGGCCGGGCATGGCGATGTGGCGCGAAAAGCTGTTCGCCTGGATGATCCGCAATGCCGAAAGCCCGATGGCCTTCTTCAACCTGCCGACCAACCGCGTGGTCGAGCTGGGGTCGCAGATCGAGATCTAAGGCTTTCCTCGTTGCCGTCATCCTGACGAAAGTCAGGATCCATTCGGCGCTATGGCTGTGAGGAAGCTTTGAATGGATCCCGGATCAAGTCCGGGATGACGTTCGGAGAGAAGTCAGTCTGCGCCCTGTTTCAGGCGGTAGCCGATCCCCAGTTCGTTGCTGATGATCTGGGGGCGTTGCGGGTCAGCCTCCAGCTTCTGACGCAGGCCGCGCACCAGCACGCGCAGATATTCGACATGATGGGCATGTTCGTTGGGCCAGACATGGTCCATGATCTGCTTGTGGGTGATGACCCGGCCGGGAAAGCGCGCCAGCTGCTCCAGCACGCCATATTCCTTGGGCGTCAGATGCACCTCGACCCCGCCCTTCGTGACGATATGGGCGACTAGGTCGATCGTCAGGTCGCCGGCCGTCACCTTGGTCGATCCGCCGTCGCGCGTCATCCGGTTGCGCAGCGCCACCCGCACGCGGGCAAGCAGTTCGTCGGTATCGAACGGCTTGGTCAGATAATCGTCGGCGCCCAGGTCCAGCGCGGCGACCTTCTCATCGGTGGCGTCACGCGCCGACACGATGATCAGCGTCGTGTCGCTTTCCTTCTTGATGATCGGCACCAGCTCCAGCCCGTCGCGATCGGGCAGGCCCAGGTCCAGCAGGGTGATGTCGGGCCGCTCGCTGCGCAGCTTGTCCAGTGCTTCGCGCGCGGTCTGCGCCTCGATCGTGGCATAATCGGCGCGGGCGAGGGCGGCCTGGATCAGCCGGCGGATCTGCGGTTCGTCGTCGACGATCAGCAGGCTGTGGCGCGGCTTCATGCGATGTCCTTTTCCATGATGTCGGTGAGGATGAGGGATTGGGGAATATGCAGGGTGAAACAGGCGCCGGGCGGGTCGGCAACGGTGCGCGCCGATACGGTAAGGCCCATCGCCTCGGCAAAGGCCTTGACGATGGCGAGGCCCAGGCCGGTACCGGTCTTCGACCGGTCAGATCCTTCCAGCCGGGTGAAGGTGTCGAACACCCGCGCTTCCATGCCGGCCGGAATGCCCGGCCCCTGGTCGATCACCGACAGGCTGATGGCGTCGGGTTCGCGCAGGCTGCGCACGGTCACCGGCGTGCCGGGATCGCCATAGCGGCCGGCATTGTCGAGCAGGTTGATGAGGATATGGTGCAGCAGCACCGGATCGACCCGGACCAGCGGGATGTCGGGCGGGATCTGCACGTCGAGCTGGCGATCGGCCAGCGCGCTGCGGCTGTCATGGGCGGCGCTGGCGACCGCATCGAACAGGTCGGTCGCCTCCGCCCGCATCGGCAATGCGCCGGCCTCCACCCGCGCCATGTCAAGCAGATTGGCGACGAAGCGGGACAGGCGCTGGGCCTCGCCATCCAGCGTATCGATCAGCTCGGGCGAGGGATGGGTGCGCAGCTCGCGCGTGGCCGAAATGATGGTGGTGAGCGGCGTGCGCAGATCATGGCTGACCGAGGAGAGCAGGGCGGAGCGCAACCGGTCGCGCTCGCGAATCTGCCCGGCTTCGAGCATCGCCTCCTCCAGCGCCATGCGGTCGAGCGCGATCGCGGCCTGGTCGATCAGGCTCATCAGCAGCGGGAACTGATCGGATCGGACCGGTTCGCCGGCATCCTCGCGCGCGAGGCCGATCACGGCCAGCACTGCGTCCTTGGCGGTCACGGGCAGGAACAGCCAGTCCGACGCGGTGAGGGTGGAGGAGCCGCGCCCGGCCGGCTCGCCATGCTCCATCGCCCAGCGGGCGGCGGCGCGCTCGATCTCGTCCAGCCGGTCCTCGGGCGGATAGGCAGCGCGCAATTGCGGCCCTTCATCCGACGGGATCATCAGCACGGTGCGCACGTCGAACAGCCGGGCGATCTCGGCGCAGATGGCGTGGCGGATTTCCTCCAGGCTGGGCGAGGCGGTGAGTTGGCGCGAGAAGCCGGCCAGCGTCGCATTCTGCCGGGCGCTGGACTGGGCAAGGACCGACTGGGCGTGCATCCGCGCGGCAAACTGACTGGTGACCACCGCCACCCCCAGGAAGACGAGGATGGAGATGACATTTTCCGGATTGCTGACGGTCAGCGTGCCCGTGGGCGGCAGGAAGAAGAAATTATAGGCAAGGCTGGACGCCAGGCCGGTGGCAAGACCCGTGCGCAGGCCATGACTGGCCGCCGCGAACATCACCGGCACCAGATAGAGAAGGGCGATATTGCCGAGGTCGATCACCTCCAGCATCAGCCGGCCGAGCAGGGTCATGCCGATCACTGCCAGCATCGACCAGACATAGCCGATCGGATCGCCCCAATGGCCGCTGCTGGCGGTGCGGGGGCGCGGCGCGCTTTCCTCGCCGGGCATGACATGGACGGCGACCGGGCCGATGTCGCGCACCAGCCGGTCAACCACCGACCCATGGCGCAGCTCGAACCACCAGCTGCGTGCCGACTTGCCGATCACGATCTGGGTGGCGCGCGCGTCGGCGGCGAAACTGCGCAGCCCGTCGGCGACGCTGGGGGCGGGGATGGAGGCGGTCTCGGCGCCGAGACGGGAGGCAAGGGCAAGCGTATCGGCCAGACGCTGCCGGTCCTCGTCCGACAACTGCGGCCCACGCGGGGTTTCGATATGGATGGCGGTCCAGGGGGCGCGCAGCGCATCGGCCAGCCGCTTGGCGGAACGGACCAGGCCGGCGGCGCTCGGCTGTTCGCTCACCGCCACGATCACCCGCTCGCCGGCGGCGAAGCTGCCCGCCAGCGCATGGGCGCGGACATAGTCGAGCATCTGGGCATCGACCGCCTGGGCGGCGCGGCGCAGCGCCAGTTCGCGCAGGGCGGTCAGGTTCGACTTGGAAAAGAAATGGTTGAGGGCGCGGCTGGCTTCCTGCGGGATATAGACCTTGCCGTCCTTCAGCCGCTCGATCAGCTCGTCGGGCGGAATGTCCACCACTTCGATCTCGGCATGTTCCAGGATCGAATCGGGCACCGTCTCACGCACGCGGACGCGGGTGAAGGAGGCGACGACGTCGTTGAGGCTCTCGACATGCTGGATGTTGATCGTCGAATAGACGTCGATGCCGGCGGCCAGCAATTCCTCGACATCCTGATAGCGTTTGGGGTGGCGACTGCCCGGCGCATTGCTGTGTGCCAGTTCGTCGACCAGCGCCAGCTGCGGATGGCGCGCCAGGATCGCGTCGATGTCCATCTCGCCCAGGCTGTGGCCCTGATGGTCGACGGTGCGGCGGGGGATGATCTCATGGCCATGGACCAGCGCTTCGGTCTCGCGCCGGCCATGGGTCTCCACCACGCCGACGACGACATCGACGCCTGCCTCGCGCCGCTGCCGTCCTTCGGTCAGCATCTCCCATGTCTTGCCCACCCCCGGTGCGGCGCCGAGAAAGACCTTCAGGCGGCCACGGCCTTCCTGCGCGGCTGCGCGCAGGAAGGCTTCTGGATCAGGGCGATGCTGTTCGTTCACTTGGTCCGTTTAGCGTCAATTGCATCCAGCCGTCGATTGAGATCGAACAGATTGACGCGGGGTTCGCCGATGAAGCCCAGCAGGGGCTGCTCGACGCTCTGTTCTACCAGGCTGCGGACGCGCGCCGCATCGATCCCGCGCGCGGCGGCGACGCGATCGACCTGATAAAAAGCTGCCTCGGGGCTGATATGGGGGTCAAGCCCCGAGGCAGAGGTGGTCACCAGATCGGACGGAACAAAACGACCAGGTGTAGCAGCTTGAAGAGTCTCGACGTCGGTCTTGACGCGGTCGGCCAGCGCCTGGCTGGTCGGACCATAGTTGGAGCCGGAGGAGGCAAGGCCGTCATAGCCCTTGCCCGCCGCCGACGGACGGCTGTGGAAATAGATGTCCGAGGTGAAGGCCTGACCAATGATGGTCGAACCGACGACCTTGCCCTGATCCTCGACCAGGCTGCCATTGGTCTGGGACGGGAACACCGCCTGGCCGATGCCGGTCAGCGCCAGTGGATAGGCAATGCCCAGCAGCAGGGCGAAGAGCAAAGTCATGGTCAGGGCCGGACGCAGGGCGGATTTGAAATCGATAAACATGGGTTTGTCCTTCCTCAGGCGAGGCCGAGGCCGTTGACGGCAAGGTCGATCAGCTTGATCCCGGCGAACGGCGCGATCAGGCCACCCAGGCCATAGATTGCGAGGTTGCGGGCCAGCAGCGGACCGGCGCCGATCGGGCGATAGGTCACGCCCTTGAGCGCCAGCGGCACCAGACAGGGAATGATCAGCGCGTTGAAAATGATCGCCGACAGGATCGCGCTTTCCGGCGTGGCCAGCCCCATGACGTTGAGGATGCCAAGGCCCGGATAGAGCGCGACGAACATGGCCGGGATGATCGCGAAATATTTGGCCACGTCATTGGCGACCGAGAAGGTCGTGAGCGCGCCGCGCGTCATCAGCAACTGCTTGCCCAGGCCCACCACCTCGATCAGCTTGGTCGGATCGCTGTCCAGGTCGACCATGTTGCCGGCTTCGCGGGCGGCCTGGGTGCCGGTGTTCATGGCGACGCCGACATCGGCCTGCGCCAGGGCAGGGGCGTCGTTGGTGCCGTCGCCGCACATCGCGACCAGGCGGCCGCCCTGCTGTTCCTTGCGGATCAGGGCCAGCTTGTCCTCCGGCGTTGCCTGCGCCAGGAAGTCGTCGACCCCGGCCTCGGCCGCGATGCTGGCGGCGGTCAGCGGGTTGTCGCCGGTGATCATCACCGTGCGGATGCCCATCTGGCGCAGTTCACCGAACCGTTCCCGGATGCCCGCCTTGACGATATCCTTGAGGAAGATCGCGCCCAGCAGCTTGCCGTCCTTGGCCACCGCCAGCGGGGTGCCGCCGGCACGGGCGATCTCGTCGGTGATGCGGCGCAGTTCGTTGGCGACCGGGGTGGAACCCAGGCCCGGATTGGCCTTCAGCACCGAATCCACTGCCCCCTTCTGGATCGTCGATCCATCAATGGTGACGCCGGAAATCCGGGTCTGTGCGGTGAAGGGAATGATCTCCGCATTGGCGGGCAGGGCATCTACCGACTGGTTGAAGCCTTCGCGGGCCAGCAGCACGATCGAACGGCCCTCGGGCGTCTCGTCGGCCAGGCTGGCGAGCAGCGCGGCTTGTGCGAGCTGGGCCGGGGTGGCACCGCCGACCGGACGGAATTCGGTCGCCTGACGATCACCCACGGTGATGGTGCCGGTCTTGTCCAGCAGCAGCACGTCGATGTCGCCTGCCGCCTCGACCGCGCGGCCCGACTTGGCGAGCACGTTGAAGCGCACCAGACGGTCCATGCCGGCAATGCCGATCGCCGACAGAAGGGCGGCGATGGTGGTCGGGATCAGGGTGATCAGCAGGGCCGCCAGGATCGCCACCGGAATGGCGCCGCCGGCATAGCTGGCGAAGCTGGGGATGGTGCCGACCGCGATCAGGAAGATGATGGTCAGGCCCACCAGCAACAGGGTGAGGGCGATCTCGTTCGGCGTCTTCTGCCGCTCGGCACCCTCGACCAGCGCGATCATGCGATCGAGAAAGCCCTGGCCGGGATTGACGGTGACGCGGACGCGGATCTCGTCGGAAATGACGCGGGTGCCCGCCGTCACGGCCGAACGGTCGCCGCCCGCCTCGCGGATCACCGGCGCGGATTCGCCGGTGATGGCCGCTTCGTTGACGGAGGCGACGCCGGAGACGACCTCGCCGTCGGACGGGATCAGGTCGCCGGTCTGGACCAGCACCACGTCGCCCAGCTTCAGCGCGCTGGCGGCGACATTTTCATAGCTTTCGCCATGGCCCTTCAGCCGCTTGGCGGTCAGGTCCGCCTTGGTCGCGCGCAGCGAGGCGGCCTGCGCCTTGCCACGGCCTTCGGCCAGCGCCTCGGCAAAGGTGCCGAAGAGGACCGTGAGCCAGAGCCAGATCACCAACTGCAGCTTGAAGCCGACGGCCAGGCTGTCCTGCCCGACAAGGAGCAGGACGGTCAGCAGGACCGCGACGATCGCGGTGGTGAACATCACCGGGTTGCGGATCAGTTCCTTGGGATTGAGTTTGCGGAAGGCGTCTCGACAAGCCGGGACGATCAGGTCCGCCGTGAAGAGCGATTTTTGTTCGGACCGAGCCATGTGCATGGATCCTTAGAAAAGCTGGCCACGGATCATCGCGAGATGATCGGCGATGGGGCCAAGGGCGAGGCTGGGCAGGAAGGTCAGGCCGCCCACGATCAGCACGATGCCGACCAGCAGACCGGTCCACAGTGCCCCGGTGGTGGGGAAGCTGCCGGCGGTTTCGGGCGTATATTTCTTCGCGGCCAAGCTGCCTGCGATGGCCAGCATGGGAATGATGATGAAGAAGCGGCCGATCCACATCGCGACGCCCAGCATCCCGTTATAGAAGGGACTGTTGGCCGACAGGCCGGCAAAGGCCGAGCCATTGTTGCCGACGGCGCTGGTGAAGGCGTAGAGGATTTCGCTGAAGCCATGCGGTCCCTTGTTGAGCGGCCCGGCCAGGCCCGCGTCGGTGACGCTGGCGATGGCGGTGAAGCCCAGGATGATCAAAGGCAGCACGGCAATGGCGAGCACGGCCAGCTTGACTTCGCGGCTCTCGATCTTCTTGCCGACATATTCCGGCGTGCGGCCGACCATCAGGCCCGCGACGAACACGGCCAGGATGGCGAACAGCAGGAAGCCGTAGATGCCTGCGCCGACGCCGCCGATGACGACTTCGCCCAGCTGAATGTTGAACAGCGGGATCATGCCGCCCAGTGCGGTGAAGCTGTCATGCATGGCGTTGACCGCGCCGCAGCTTGCCGCCGTGGTGACGACTGCGAACAGGGAGGAGGCAGCCATGCCGAAGCGGACTTCCTTGCCTTCCATATTGCCACCGGCGACGCCCAGATTGTGGAGCACCGGATTGCCGGCCGCTTCCTGCCAATAGGTGACGGTGACGCCGGCGAGGAAGATCACCAGCATGGCGGCGAGGATGGCCCAGCCCTGGCGCGGATTGCCGACGGCCTTGCCGAAGGTCCAGGTGAGGCCGAAGCCGATCACGAAGATCGACAGCATCTGCACCAGATTGGTCAGCGCGGTCGGGTTCTCGAAGGGATGGGCGCTGTTGGCGTTGAAGAAGCCGCCACCATTGGTGCCCAGCATCTTGATCGCTTCCTGGCTGGCGACGGGGCCGAGCGCCAGGGTCTGCTTCACGCCTTCCAGCGTGGTCACGTCGACCGACCCGGCCAGCGTCTGCGGTACGCCGCTCGCGATCAGGAACAGGGCATAGACGATGCAGATCGGCAGCAGCAGATAGAGGGTCACGCGGGTGACATCCGCCCAGAAATTGCCGATCGTCGATGCGCTGCGCCGGGCAAAGCCGCGGAACAGGGCGAAGGCGAGGGCAATGCCGGTGGCGGCCGACAGGAAGTTGTGGATGGTGAGGCCCAGCATCTGGCTGAGGTTCGACATGGTCGACTCGCCCGAATAGCTTTGCCAGTTGGTGTTGGTGGTGAAGCTGACCGCCGTGTTGAAGGCGAGGTCGCTGCTGGTGCCGGCAAAGCCCTGCGGGTTGAGCGGCAGCAGCCCCTGCAGGCGCAGCACCGCATAGGTGAAGAACAGCAGCGCGACGTTGAAGAGCAGCATGTGAACTGCGTAGCGGCGCCAGCTCTGTTCGGCGTCCGGATCGATCCCCGACAAGCGGTAGAAGCCCCGTTCGATCGGGCCGAACACGGCGTGAAGCGGCGTGCGGCGGCCCTCATAAAGGGCGAAAAGCCACAGGCCCATCGGCTTGGTCAGCGCCAGCAAGATGCCGACAAAGGCTGCGATCAGCAGCCATCCCTGGAAGGTCATGTACGGCCCCCCTTAAAAGCGTTCGGGCCGTGCGAGCACGGCAACGAGATAGACGAGAAGCCCGGCGGCGTTGATCGCCGCGAGCCAGAGGTCGATGGTCATGGCATCCCTCCTTCAGGCGTCGCCGCACAGCCGGACATAGCCGAGGCTAGCCGCCGTGAGCGCCAGGATGATGCCGATCCACAAGAGATCCTGCATGGGGGTAACTCCCGCATCACGCCCGCCGCGGGAGGCGGACAGGGTCGTTAGCGAGCGCCCGATTAGGCCCCTCTTCCGTTTGAATGCGAGACGCGGGGCGGGGCGGCCGCATAGTATTTGCGTATGATTTTTCAGCAGGCCTGAGAGCCTGTCTGGAAATGTGCGGAAGAGCGCATTTTCGATACGGCACCGGCCCGCACCCCCACCCGACCGCCCAGACATAGTACCCTGATGGGTGGTCGGGTGGGGGTGCGGGCCGGTGCGGATGCGCCGGAGGCGCATTTCCAAACAGACTCCAAGACGGATAGCTTTTCTACCGCGACGGCCAGCATTGCTTGGGGGACGATTCTCTATACCATCGGTAGATAAGCCGCCCGAGTCGGCAGAGAGGACGCATATATGGCCTATCAGGATCAGGACGGACCGTTGACGCGCCTGCGCGATCGGCTGGCGCAGGCCCTTTTCAGGGAACCTGCCGTCGTGCTGTTCGAGCGCGATGCCGATGACCGTAGCGCGCCCATGTCGCGTAGCGATCGCGAACGCCAGCCGCAGGATGCCTGCGCCTGATCGGGGAAACCCTGTGTTTCCAGGGCGAAAGTCCAACGCCTCTTCGCAGCGGCGGAACATTCGCTAGATAGATTTCCAACAGCATGGCGCGCCGATCGCGTCATCGCCTTGAAGGAGATCCAGATGGCCACCAGCCCGCGCGAAGTTACCCGTCCCGTCGATCCGCTGATCCTGGAGCGCTGGTCGCCCCGCGCCTTTGACGGCTCCGCGATCCCCCAGGCAGATATCGACACGCTGTTCGATGCCGCCCGCTGGGCGCCTTCGGCCTTCAACTACCAGCCCTGGCGCTTCCTCTATGCCCATCGCGACAGCGCCGACTGGGCGCGCTTCCTCGACCTGCTCTTTCCGTTCAACCAGGGCTGGGTGCAGCATGCCGGGGCGCTGGTCTTCGTCATTTCCGACACGCTGATGGCGGCGCAGGGATCGGAAGACTACAAGCCTTCGCACAGCCACAGCTTCGATGCGGGCGCCGCCTGGGCGACGCTGGCGCTGCAGGCGACGCGGCTTGGCTATCATACCCATGCGATGACCGGCGTCGATTTCGACAAGGCCCGCGCCGAACTGGCGGTGCCGGATCGTTTCCGGATCGAGGCGGCGATCGCGATCGGGCGGCAGGGCGACAAGGCGAGCCTGCCCGAAGCGCTGCAGGCGCGCGAGGCGCCGAGCGGTCGGCACGAGATCGAGACATTCGCCCATCAGGGCAATTTCATCGTCTGAAAAAAAGGGCGGCGTTTTTTGAAACGCCGCCCTTTCTGTATCAGGTCGTGGTCCAGCCGCCGCCCAAAGCGCGGAACAGGTCCACCTGGGCAAAGGCGACCGAGCGGTTGGCGGTCGCCAGGTCCGCGTCGGCCGAAGCCTGGGTGCGTAGCGCATCCAGCACGGTCAGGAAGTCGATCTGCCCCTCGCGCTGGCGCGCCAGGCTGATCCGTGCAGCCCGAGCCGCCTCGTCCCGCGCCGATTGCAGCGTCGCCCGCCGCTCCAGCGCATTGGCGTAGGTGGACAGCGCCGTCTCGGTTTCCTCCAGCGCCTGCAGCACCGTGCCGTCAAAGGCGGCAAGCGATCCGTCGCCATCCGCCTTTGCCGCCGCGATCTTTGCCCGATTGGCTTCCTGATTGGGGAAGGCCCAACTGATCAGCGGCCCCAGCAGGAAGTTGAGCGGTCCGGCGCCAAACAGATTGCCGCCGCCGACCGCCGTGGTGCCGATCGATCCGCCCAGCGTGATGCGCGGATAGAGGTCGGCGGTGGCCACGCCGACCCGCGCTGTGTCGGCCGCCAGCCGCCGTTCGGCCGCGCGCACGTCCGGCCGCCGCGCCAGCAGTGCCTGGCCGTCGCCGACCGGGATCGGCTGTGTCACATTCGGTGTCACGGTCGCGTTCTGGACGGACGCGGGCAACTCCTGCGGCGTCCGGCCGGTCAGCGTCGCCAGCCGGAACAGGGCGGCATTGCGATCGGCGACCAGATTGGGGATCAACGCCTGCTGCTGTTCGCGCAGTGTCGTCACTCGGATAACATCCAGCCGGTCGGACCGGCCGGCGTCGAAGCGGGCGCTGGTGATGCGGATCGACTTGTCGAGCAGGTCGACCGTTTCCTTCGCGACGGCAAGCCGCTGGGCCGAGGCGGTGGCGTCGACATAGGCGCGCACCGTATCGGCGACGACGGCAACCCGGACCGCATCGGCATCGGCCTGGGCCGCGCCGACATCGCCGCGCGCGGCCTCTATGCTGCGCTTCACCCGGCCGAACAGGTCGACCTCATAGGCGACGTCCAGCCCCATATCGACGGTCCAGTTTTCCCGGTCCATGCCGGGCAGGGTCTGGGCCTGCGACACCCGGCCATAGGTCGGGGAGCCGCTGATATTGGTGCTAGGCAGCCGGTCGGACCGGGCGCCGCGCAACTGGGCGCGGGCACGTTCCAGTCGGGCGACGGCGACGCGGATGTCGGTATTGGCCTTCAGCGCATCGCCGACCAGCCCGTCGAGCAGCGGGTCGTTATAGAGCCGCCACCAATGGTCGTCGGCGGCGCTCTGGGCGACCGCCGGGTTCGCTGCCCCGATGAAGGGGGCGGCCGCCGTGGTCGGGGTGGCGGGGGCCTTGTAATCCGGCCCGGCGGCGCAGGCCGTCAGGGCACTGGCGCCGAGCAACAGGGCAATCAGGTTCCTTGTCATGGCTTTTGTCCTCATTCAGCCGGCTGCAATGCAGCGGCATCATCGGCTTCCGGGCGCCGGCGGCGGGCGAAACGATCGCCCAGCGCACGGCACACGACATAGAAGGTGGGGGTGAAGAGCAGGCCGAAGGCCGTCACGCCGGTCATGCCGAAGAAGACCGCCGTGCCCAGCGCCTGGCGCAGTTCCGCACCGGCTCCGTTGGCGATCACCAGCGGCACCGCCCCCAGGATGAAGGCGAAGCTGGTCATCAGGATCGGGCGCAGACGGGTCTGGGCAGCCTGGACGGCGGCTTCGACCGGGCTCAGCCCCTGTTCCTCTTCCGCCTGCTTGGCGAATTCGACCACCAGGATGGCGTTCTTCGCCGCGAGCGCGATCAGCACGACCAGACCGATCTGCGTCAGGATGTTGTTGTCCATCCCGCGCAGGTTCACGCCCAGCATGGCCGCGAACAGGCACATCGGCACGATCAGGATGATCGACAGCGGCAAGGTCAGGCTTTCATATTGCGCCGCCAGCACCAGGAAGACGAAGAAGACCGCCATGCCGAAGACGATGCCTGCGGTATTGCCGGCACTGATCTGCTGATAGGCAACGCCGGTCCATTCGCTGGCATAGCCGGCAGGGGCGGCGTCGGCGAGCTTCTCCATCGTGCTCAGCGACTGGCCCGACGAATAGCCCGGTGCCGTGTCGCCATCGATTTCCACCGCGGGCAGCAGATTGTAGCGGACCACGCGATAGGGGCCGGTCTTGTCGCGGAAGGTGGAGACCGAACCGATCGGCACCATCTGGCCGCTGTTCGACCGGGTCTTCAGGTTGGCGATGTCGGCCACGGTGCCGCGATGTTCGGCATCGGCCTGGGCGGTCACGCGATAGGTGCGACCGAGCAGGTTGAAGTCGTTGACGAAGGCAGAGCCGAGATAGACCTGCATCGCTTCGAACACGCGCTCGGGCGGCACACCCAGCAGGTCGGCCTTGCGGCGATCGACATCCGCGAAGATGCGGGGGGTGCCGACGTCGAACAGGGTGTAGACCTGTGCCAGGCTTGGGCTCTGATTGGCCTTGCCGATCAGTTCGCCGGCGACCTTGTTGAGTTCCGCATAGCCGCGATCCTCCCGGTCCTCCAGCATCAGGCGATAACCACCGGCCGAGCCAATGCCCTGGATCAGCGGCGGCGGCACCAGCAGGATGCGCGCCTTGTCATAGCCCGCAACCGCCTTGTTCGCCTGATCCATGATGCCAGTATAGGTGGCGCCTTCCGCCTTGCGCTCGGCAAAGCTCTTGAACGGGAAGTAGATCGCCGCGCTGTTGGGCGCCTGCGTCTGCGAGGGGCCGTGGAAGCCGGCGAACATCACCGCACCGCGCAGCCCCTTGATCGGCAGGATCTTCGCCGCGACCTCGCGCGTCACCTTGTCGGTGCGCTCCAGCGATGCGCCCGAGGGCAGCTGGACGACGGCCAGGAAATAACCCTGATCCTGCGCCGGGATGAAGCCGCCGGGCGTCACCCAGAACAGGGCGATGGTGGCGGCGATCAGGCCGGCATAGGTCAGCAGCATCTTCTTGGGCCGGGCGACGAGGAAGCGGGTGAGGCGCGCATAGCCCGCGCTCATCCGATCAAAGCCCTGGTTGAAGCGATCCGCCGCCTTGGCCGCGACCTGGCGCCAGCGCGGCGCATTGTCGAGATCATGGGCGCCATGCTTGGGCTTCAGCAGCAGGGCGGCTGCAGCCGGCGACAAGGTGAGCGAAAGGATCAGCGAGATGACCGTCGCGGTCGAGATGGTGACCGCGAACTGCTGGTAGAAGGCACCGGAAATGCCGGTGATGAACAGGGTTGGCACGAACACGGCGCACAGCACCAGCACGATCGCGATCAGCGCGGTCGACACTTCGTCCATCGACACGCGCGCCGCCTGCAGCGGGCTCATGCCATTTTCGATATTGCGTTCGACATTCTCCACCACGACGATCGCGTCGTCGACGACGATGCCGATCGCCAGCACAAGGCCGAACAGCGACAGGTTATTGAGCGAATAGCCCACTGCCGCCAGCATCGTGGCCGTGCCGATCAGCGAGACCGGGATCGCGATGATCGGGATGACCGCCGCGCGCCAGTTCTGCAGGAAGATGAGGATGACGAGGACAACCAGGATCACCGCTTCGAACAGCGTGTGATAGACGGCGTCGATCGACTGACTGATAAATTCGGTGGGGTTGTAGATGATGCTATATTCCAGGCCCTTGGGGAAGCGCTTGGACAGTTGCTCCATCTCCGCCTTGACCTTCTCCGCCGCGTCGAGCGCGTTGGAGCCGGGGCGCTGCATCGTCGCGATGACGACCGTCGGCTTGTTCGACAGATAGGTGTTGGTGCCATAATCCTGCGCGCCCAGTTCAACGCGGGCGACATCGCGCACGCGCACCTGGTGGCCATCGGCGTCCGAACGGATCACGATGTCGGAAAACTGATCGGGCGTGGTCAGGCGGCCCTGCATCTCGACGCCAAGCTGGAAAGCCTCGCCCCGGTCATAGGGCGGCTGGCCGATCGAGCCGGCCGATACCTGGACATTCTGTGCCCGCAGGGCGGAGACGATCTCTCCGGCGGTCAGGTCCAGCGCGGCGGCACGATCGGGATCGATCCAGATGCGCATCGCATAGTCGCGCGAACCGAACAGCTGCACGTCGCCCACGCCGTCCAGCCGGGCGAGCCGGTCGCGCACCTGGGTCAGGGCATAGTTGGAGATATAGTCGCGGTCATAGGTGCCGTCGGGTGACTGCAGGTTCACGACCATCAGGAATTCGGGCGTGGTCTTGCGGGTCACGACGCCCAGCCGCTGCACCTCTTCGGGCAGGCGGGGGATGGCGACGGCGACGCGGTTCTGCACCAGAACCTGCGCGGCATCCAGGTCGGTGCCGATCTTGAAGGTAACGGTGATGACGACCTTGCCATCGCCGGTCGACTGGCTGCTCTGATAGAGCATGTCGTCGACGCCGTTGATTTCCTGTTCGATCGGCGCGGCCACGGTCGACGCGACCGTTTCGGCCGATGCGCCGGGATATTGGGCGGACACGGTGACCGTGGGCGGCACGATGTCGGGATATTGGGACACCGGCAGGCCGATAAAGGCGAGCGCACCGACCACGGTGATGACCACCGCGATGACGGCGGCGAAGATCGGCCGGTCGATGAAGAAACGGGAGAAACGCATCGGATCGTCCTTTGCGAAAGGCGAAAGGGATACCGCGCGATCCGGCTAGGCCGGATCACGGGCAGGGAATATCAGGTCGACCTCTCATTCCGTTCGCCCTGAGCTTGTCGAAGGGCCCGGCTGAGCGAAGCGAAGCCACTTCGCCTGCGGCTCAGTGGAAGGCTTCGACTTCGCTCAGCCCGAACGGAGGAGAGGGCAATTACCGGGCGAAGGTGGCCTGGGCGGCGACCGGGGCGGCGCTGTCGACCGGCGTGACGGGCGCCGGGGTCGGGGTGATCCGGGCCGGCTTCACCGCAACCTTGGCACCGGGCATCGCTGCCTGGAGATTGGTCACGATCACCCGGTCCTTGGGATCGAGGCCGCTGCGGATGATGCGCAGCCCGTCGACGATCGGGCCAAGCTCGACCGGCTTCACCGCGACGCTGTCCTCCTTGTCCACCACCAGCACGGTCTTGCGTGCCTGGTCGGACTGGATCGCCTCGTCCGGGACCAGCAGGGCATTGGCCTTGCCGCCATTGGCCAGGCGCATATTGCCGAACAGGCCGGGGGTCAGGAAATTGCCCGGATTGTCGAAGACTGCGCGAATGCGGATCGTGCCCGACCGGGGATCGAGCCCATTGTCGGTGAAGTCCAGGCGGCCCTTGTGGTTATAGTCCGCCTCATCCTGCAACCGCACCTCGACCGCGCCGCCATTCTCCTTGTCGCGCTGCGACTTGAGATAGAGCGCTTCGGAGGCGTCGAAGTTGAAATAGATCGGATCGAGCTTGTTGACCGTGGTCAGCAGCGACGCGGTGCTGCCTTCTCCGCCCGAGACCAGATTGCCGATGTCGACGCGGCGATCCGACACGCGGCCGGAGATCGGGGCGCGGACCTGGGTGAATTCTACATCCAGTGCCCGGCTGCGTTCGCGGGCCTGCGCGCCGGCCAGGGCGGCCTGTGCCGCCTGCAGACGCGAGCGGAGCGAGTCCACTTCGCTCGCCGACACGGCTTCGTCGCCGGTCAGCCGCTGGACGCGGCCATAATCATTCTGGGCCAGCAGCAGCTCGCTTCGGGCGGACGCGACGCTGGCGCGCGCTTCGGCCAGGGCGGCCTGGAAAGGACGCTGGTCGATGGTGAAGAGCAACTGCCCCTGACGGACGAAATCGCCGTCGCGGAAGTGGATGGCGGTCACCGCGCCCGATACGCGGGGGCGGATCTCGACCGTCTGGCTGGGGGCGAAGCGGCCGACATAATCATCCCACTGCGTCACGCTGCGGGCGAGCGGCGCGGAAACGCCGACCGCCGCCAGCGGGGCGGCCGCGGCCTGGGCGGACGGGCGGTCGACCAGCTTCCAGCCGATGCCGAACAGGGCGATGAGGGCGATGGCAGCGATGCCGCAATGCTTGCGCGACCAGCGGTTGCCCGGTGGCGCGTGAACGTCCGACGCGCTGCCGTCGGCTGTGATCTTGGTGAACTGGTTCATGGATTAGCTCCGGGGGGCGCGGGCGGTGCGGCCCGCGCTGATGGTGGCGAGCAGCAATTCGAGCTGCGCGGTGGAAAAGCCGGCCGCGCGGAAGGCGGCGAGGGCGGAAAGCGACACGGCATAGCCCTTGTGCCAAGCCTCGACGGCCAGGCGGCGCAGTGCCTCCAGCCGTTCGCTGGCCAGGGTGGGGCTATGTTCCTCGCCCCAGATCCACTTGCGCAGACGGGCGAAAGAACCGGGGCCGCGCAGCGAGCGCAAGCCGTCGGTGCGGGCAAGGTCGACGATCTGCCATTCCTGGGCGGAAAAGCTGGTTGCCTGGGCCTCAACACTGATGGCGGGTACGGCGGGAGTGGGGCGGGTGGCGCCGACCGCCATCTGCGGACCGGCAAGTGCCTGGGCGAAATCAAGGAAAGCCAAGGCTTGTTCCTTCCTGCGATCTGAAGCGGGCGCACGGCTCCACGCGGAAAAGCGCGGATCGCGTCCCGAAAAACTCGCCCGAAGATGCGGGCATGCGTCCTTGCGGCGCGAACGGCACAAACCGTCGCGAAGAGGGCGCAAAGATGATGAATCAGGAGGAACCCGTTACCGGGAAACCGCCCCTTTGGGTGACGCTATCGTCGACAGCGCCGATGGTGGAATTGCTGCATGATGACCTCCCTGGGCTACACACCCAGCATCATTGTGTACCGTATGGTATATATTAACGGGGGCTGTCCCGTCAACCGTCTTTTTGTACCGGGAGGTATTTTATTTGCAGTGCGGCAATTTCAAGACCCGCATCGCTGCAAAAGCGAAATAAATTCCGCTATTTGCTCGGCCACATGGTGAGGGTGGTGTCGATCAGCTGCTCCAGCCGATCGCGCGGAACACCGGCACCGGCCTGAACGGCCATGCCCTGGATCACGGTCGAGAGATAACAGGCGAGCGCCTGGGGCTCGACTCCGGCGGGCAGGTCGCCCTCTGCCTGGGCGCGTTCGAACCGGTCGAGCAGGGCGCGGTCGGACGAGGCACGGCGGGCCAGCACTTCGTCGCGGATACATTCGGAATGGGCGGTGCCACCGACCGAACTGATGACGCCCATGCACCCCTGGGGATCTTTGTTGCCGGTCTGGATCGCCAGCGATCCGCGCAGCATGCGCTCGGCCACGGCCTTGGCGGTCGGTGCCTCCAGCGACGACTTCACATAGCAGAGCTTGTCGCGCTCATAGAGGTCGAGGGCCTTGCGGAATAGGGCTTCCTTGTTGCCGAAACAGGCATAGAGGCTGGGCTTGGTGATGCCCATCGCCTCGGTCAGTTCCGCCAGCGATGCGCCTTCATAGCCGCGCCGCCAGAAGACCTGAAGCGCAGCCGCCAGGGCTTCCTCGGGATCGAACTCCCGCGGGCGGCCCCTGCCACTCTGTGTTGCCGTGATTTCCATACCGACCGGTATATAGGGATGATGGCCGCCTACGTCCATAGGGCGTGCAACATCATCGCTGGTCAGTTTTTATCTGATGGGGGAATATTTGGATGCCCGACAAGGATTCGAACCTTGATTGACGGAGTCAGAGTCCGCTCTCTTACCATTAGAGGATCGGGCATCATCAGCAGGGCTTGCCCCGCTTGGGAGGCCGCAGATAGGCGGGGATTCAGAGTCGGTCAAGCGCTTTGTGCAGCCTTTCCGCAGTTTTTTGTCGATCCTTCTGATCGCCGACCGGCTGCCTTTACCGGACAAAGAAAAGCCCGCCGGATCATCGCTGATCCGGCGGGCAATATGTCGGTCTCTCTCAAAACCGGGCTGGGAGCCGCTCCCCATGTAGGAAGCGGCTCCCGCCTTTTCAAAGTCAGTCCATGTCCTGCGTGGTGAAATCATCACCCTGCACGGCACCCAGCGGATCGTCGCCGATCGCGGCTTCCGGACCCTGGGCCAGTTCGGCCGCATGTTCCTCGGCCGCGCTCTTCGGCGCGATCAGGTCGACCTGAGCCGAAGCGCGCAGCGCGGCCCGCATCGCCGCGTCACGCGACGAGGCGGCAACGCGCAGGCGGTTCATGCCGGCACCGGTGCCCGCCGGGATGAGGCGGCCGACGATGACGTTTTCCTTCAGGCCAACCAGCGTGTCCTTCTTGCCCTGGACCGCCGCTTCCGTGAGGACGCGGGTGGTTTCCTGGAAGGACGCCGCCGAGATGAACGAACGGGTCTGCAGCGAGGCCTTGGTGATGCCGAGCAGCACCGGCTTGCCGGCAGCGGGGGCGAAGCCCGGCTGCAGCTTGCTGTTGATCTCGTCCATTTCCTCGCGGTCGACCTGCTCGCCCACCAGCAGGGTGGTGTCGCCGGACTCGATGATCTCGACCTTCTGCAGCATCTGACGAACGATCGTCTCGATGTGCTTGTCGTTGATCTTCACGCCCTGCAAGCGATAGACTTCCTGGATTTCGGCGACCAGATATTCGGCCAGCGGCTCGATGCCGAGCACTTCCAGAATGTCGTGCGGATCGGGCGAACCACCGATCAGGTTGTCGCCACGCTTCACGTAGTCGCCTTCCTGAACGTCGATCACCTTGCTCTTGGGGATCAGATATTCGACCGGCTCGCCGCCATCCTCGGGATTGATGGCGATCTTGCGCTTCGCCTTGTAATCCTTGAGGAACTGCACGCGGCCCGAGACCTTGGCAATGATGGCATTGTCCTTGGGCTTGCGGGCTTCGAACAACTCGGCAACGCGCGGCAGACCACCGGTGATGTCGCGGGTCTTGGCCGCTTCACGGCTGACACGCGCCAGCACGTCACCGGCCTGAACCTCTGCACCATCGTCGACCGACAGGGTCGCACCGACCGCCAGCATGTAGCGGGCGGCTTCACCGCTATTGTCGTCCATCAGGGTCAGACGCGGACGCAGATCTTCCTTCGTCCGGGCGGCACCACGATGCTCGATGACAACGCGCTGTGCGATGCCGGTGGCTTCGTCGGTCTGTTCGGTCAGCGTCTTGTTGTCGATCAGGTCGACATACTTAACGATACCCGGCTTTTCCGTGATCACCGGCATGGTGAACGGATCCCACTCGGCGAAGCGATCGCCCTTCTTCACGGCATCGCCATCTGCGAACAGGATGGTGGCACCATAAGGCAGGCGGTGCGTTTCGCGTTCGCGACCTTCGCTGTCGATGATCGCGACTTCGCCGTTACGGGCCAGCGACAGGCGACGGCCATTCTTGTCGGTGATGGTCGGCATGTCGCGCAGCTCGATCGTGCCGTCCGACAGGGCTTCCAGGTTCGACGTTTCGTTGAAGTTCGCCGCGCCGCCGATGTGGAAGGTACGCATGGTCAGCTGCGTGCCCGGTTCACCGATGGACTGTGCCGCGATGACGCCGACCGCCTCACCGATGTTCACCGGCGTACCACGGGCGAGGTCACGGCCGTAGCACTTGCCGCAAACGCCCATCCGGCTTTCGCAGATCAGCGGGCTGCGGATCTTCACGGCCTGCGTGCCGATCGCCTCGATCTGGGTGATCATGGCTTCGTCCAGCAGGGTGCCGATCGGGATGATGACGGTGCCATCCTTGCTGTCGACGATATCCTGCGCCGTGGTACGGCCCAGAATGCGCTCGCCCAGCGAGGCGATGACCGAACCACCCTGTACGATGGCCTTCATCTCCAGCGCCTTTTCGGTGCCGCAATCATCCTCGACGATGGTGCAGTCCTGCGACACGTCGACCAGACGGCGGGTCAGGTAACCCGAGTTTGCCGTCTTGAGCGCGGTGTCGGCCAGACCCTTACGGGCACCGTGGGTCGAGTTGAAATATTCAAGAACGGTCAGACCTTCCTTGAAGTTCGAGATGATCGGCGTTTCGATGATCTCGCCCGACGGCTTGGCCATCAGGCCGCGCATGCCGGCCAGCTGCTTCATCTGGGCCTGCGAACCACGGGCACCCGAGTGCGCCATCATGTAGATCGAGTTGATCGGCGCCAGACGGCCGGTCTTGGGATCCTTGGGCTGGGCACGGATCTCGTCCATCATGGCGTTCGCGACCTGGTCGCCGCAACGGCTCCAGGCGTCGATCACCTTGTTGTACTTTTCCTGCTGCGTGATCAGACCGTCCTGATACTGCTGCTCATAATCCGCCACCAGTGCCTTGGTCTCGTCGACCATCGTCACCTTGCTGTCGGGGATGACCATGTCGTCCTTGCCGAAGCTGATGCCGGCCTGGAACGCGTGGCGGAAGCCCAGCGACATGATGGCGTCGGCGAACAGCACCGTGTCCTTCTGGCCGGTGTGACGATAGACCTGGTCGATGACGTCACCGATTTCCTTCTTGGTCAGAAGGCGGTTGACGACGTCGAAGGGCACCTTGTGCGACTTGGGCAGGCATTCGCCCAGCAGCATGCGACCCGGCGTGGTCTCGAAGCGCTTCATATACTGCTGACCATTTTCGTCGGTCTGCGGCACGCGGCTGATGATCTTCGAGTGCAGGGTGACCGCCTTGGCATAGAGGGCCTGATGGACCTCCTGCATGTCGGACAGCAGCATGCCTTCGCCCGGCTCGCCTTCGCGTTCCATCGACAGGTAATAGATACCCAGGACCATGTCCTGCGAGGGAACGATGATCGGCTTGCCGTTGGCAGGCGACAGGATGTTGTTGGTCGACATCATCAGCACGCGCGCTTCCAGCTGGGCTTCCAGCGAGAGCGGCACGTGGACGGCCATCTGGTCACCGTCGAAGTCGGCGTTGAAGGCCGAGCAGACGAGCGGGTGCAGCTGGATCGCCTTGCCTTCGATCAGCACGGGCTCGAACGCCTGGATGCCGAGGCGGTGGAGCGTCGGCGCGCGGTTCAGCATGACCGGGTGCTCGCGAATGACTTCGTCGAGGATGTCCCAGACTTCCTTGCGCTCCTTTTCGACCCACTTCTTGGCCTGCTTCAGGGTCATGGACAGACCCTTGGCGTCGAGGCGGGCGTAGATGAAGGGCTTGAACAGTTCGAGCGCCATCTTCTTGGGCAGGCCGCACTGATGCAGCTTGAGTTCCGGACCGGTCACGATGACCGAACGGCCCGAATAGTCGACGCGCTTGCCGAGCAGGTTCTGACGGAAGCGGCCCTGCTTGCCCTTGAGCATGTCGGACAGCGACTTGAGCGGACGCTTGTTGGCACCGGTGATGACACGGCCGCGACGGCCGTTATCGAACAGGGCGTCGACGGCTTCCTGCAGCATGCGCTTTTCGTTGCGGACGATGATGTCCGGCGCACGCAGCTCCATCAGGCGCTTCAGGCGGTTGTTGCGGTTGATGACGCGGCGATACAGATCGTTGAGATCCGAGGTCGCGAAGCGGCCACCGTCCAGCGGCACCAGCGGGCGCAGTTCCGGCGGGATGACCGGCACGACGTCCAGGATCATCCATTCGGGGCGGTTGCCCGATTCCAGGAAGCTCTCGACGACCTTCAGGCGCTTGATGATCTTCTTGGGCTTCAGTTCCGACTTGGTGACGGCCAGTTCGTCCAGCAGCGCCTGCTTCTCGCCTTCCAGGTCGAGATCCATCAGCATCTGCTTGACGGCTTCGGCGCCGATGCCGGCCGAGAAGGCGTCCTCGCCATATTCGTCCTGCGCGTCGAGCAGTTCGTCCTCGGTCAGCAGCTGATATTTCTCCAGCGGGGTCAGGCCCGGCTCGGTGACGATATAGCTTTCGAAATAGAGGACGCGCTCAAGCTGCTTGAGCTGCATGTCGAGCAGCAGGCCGATGCGCGAGGGCAGCGACTTCAGGAACCAGATGTGGGCAACCGGCGCGGCCAGTTCGATATGGCCCATGCGCTCGCGGCGGACCTTCGACACGGTCACTTCCACGCCGCACTTTTCGCAGACGATGCCCTTGTACTTCATGCGCTTGTACTTGCCGCACAGGCACTCATAGTCCTTGATCGGACCAAAGATGCGGGCGCAGAACAGGCCGTCACGCTCGGGCTTGAACGTGCGATAGTTGATGGTTTCCGGCTTCTTGATTTCGCCGAAGGACCAGCTGCGGATGCGCTCCGGGGAGGCCAGGCCAATCTGGATCTGGTCGAAGGTTTCCGGCTTCTGGATCGGATTGGCGAAGTTCGTCAGTTCGTTCATATCTCAAGTCCCTCTAGAGGGTGTAATTTTCGGGCGAAGCAGGGGAGGGGGCGCTGCCGGAGCAGCGCCCGCGCATCCCTTATTCCGCCGCAGCCGCCATGCCGTCGTCGTCAATCTCGTCCATCGCGGCGAGTTCGACGTTGAGGCCCAGCGAACGCATTTCCTTGACCAGCACGTTGAAGCTTTCGGGAATGCCGGCCTCGAACGTGTCGTCGCCCTTGACGATCGCCTCATAGACCTTGGTGCGGCCGACCACGTCGTCTGACTTCACCGTCAGCATTTCCTGCAGCGTGTAGGCGGCGCCATAGGCCTGGAGCGCCCACACTTCCATTTCACCGAAGCGCTGGCCACCGAACTGCGCCTTACCGCCCAGCGGCTGCTGGGTGACGAGCGAGTAGGGGCCGATGGAACGTGCGTGGATCTTGTCGTCGACAAGGTGATGCAGCTTCAGGACATATTTGTAGCCAACGGTCACCTTGCGGTCGAACACGTCGCCGGTACGGCCGTCGAACAGCGAAACCTGGCCGGATTCGTCCAGGCCCGCCAGCTTCAGCATCGCCGACACGTCGGATTCGACGGCACCGTCGAACACCGGCGTCGCCATCGGCACGCCTGCACGGACATTCTGCGCCAGCTCGACGATCTGCTCGGGGCTGCGCGCCTCGATTTCGGCGACATAATTGTCGCCATAGATCGTCTTGAGCAGTTCCTTCACCGCCTCGGGGGGCTGGCCCGCCTCGGGGTTCGGATTGGCTTCGCGCCATGCGTCCAGAGCCTGGCCG
This sequence comes from Sphingobium sp. VMM, assembly GCF_056790315.1. Taxonomy (NCBI): domain Bacteria; kingdom Pseudomonadati; phylum Pseudomonadota; class Alphaproteobacteria; order Sphingomonadales; family Sphingobiaceae; genus Sphingobium; species Sphingobium sp. VMM. The sequence goes on along the minus strand of NZ_JBXGSI010000002.1, from coordinate 278,949 downwards.
ATCTGGGCGCCCAGGCCGCGTGCGGCCCAGCCCAGATGGGTTTCGAAGATCTGACCGACGTTCATGCGCGACGGCACGCCCAGCGGGTTCAGCACGAAGTCGACGGGGGTGCCGTCTTCCAGGAAGGGCATGTCTTCGGCCGGCAGGATGCGGCTGATGATACCCTTGTTACCGTGACGGCCGGCCATCTTGTCGCCCGGCTGCAGCTTGCGCTTCACCGCGACGAACACCTTGACCATCTTCAGCACGCCCGGCGGCAGCTCGTCGCCGCGCTGCAGCTTGTCGACGCGATCCTCGAACTTCTCGACGATCAGCTTCACCGCTTCGTCATACTGCGCCTTGACGGCTTCGATGCCGGTCTGACGGACATCATCCTCGACCGCGAACTTCCACCATTCGTGACGCTCGACTTCGCCCAGCAGAGCCTCGTCGATCACAACGCCCTTCTTGACGCCCTTGGGCGCGGCAGTGGCGGTCTGGCCGATCAGCATTTCCTGCAGACGGTTGAAGGTCGCACGGTTGAGGATGCCGCGTTCGTCTTCACGGTCCTTGGCGAGACGGTCGATTTCCTCCCGCTCGATCGCCATGGCGCGTTCGTCCTTGTCGATGCCGTGACGGTTGAACACGCGGACTTCGACGACGGTACCGGCAACGCCCGGCGGCAGGCGCAGGGACGTGTCGCGCACGTCGCTTGCCTTCTCACCGAAGATCGCGCGGAGCAGCTTTTCTTCCGGGGTCATCGGCGATTCACCCTTGGGGGTGATCTTGCCAACCAGAATGTCGCCCGGCTCCACTTCGGCGCCGATGTAGACGATGCCAGCCTCGTCGAGGTTACGCAGCGCTTCTTCACCGACGTTCGGAATGTCGCGGGTGATGTCTTCCGGCCCCAGCTTGGTGTCGCGGGCCATGACCTCGAACTCCTCGATATGGATCGAGGTGAAGACGTCGTCCTTCACGATCCGCTCGGAGATCAGGATGGAGTCTTCGTAGTTGTAGCCGTTCCAGGGCATGAACGCGACGAGCACGTTGCGGCCCAGCGCCAGCTCGCCGAACTCGGTCGACGGGCCGTCGGCGATGACGTCGCCGGCCTGCACCAGTTCGCCCACCTTCACCAGCGGACGCTGGTTGATGCAGGTGTCCTGGTTGGAGCGCTGGAACTTCTGCAGCGTGTAGATGTCGACGCCCGACTGGCCGGGTTCGACATCGCCGGTGGCGCGGATCACGATACGGGTCGCGTCGACCTGGTCGATGATGCCGGCGCGCTTGGCGGCGATCGCCGCGCCCGAGTCACGGGCCACGGTGCCTTCCATGCCGGTGCCGACGAACGGCGCCTCGGCACGGACCAGCGGCACCGCCTGACGCTGCATGTTCGATCCCATGAGCGCGCGGTTGGCGTCGTCATTTTCCAGGAACGGAATGAGCGAGGCCGCGACCGACACCAGCTGCTTGGGGCTGACGTCCATCAGGGTGATGTTGTCGCGCGGGGCCATCAGGAATTCGCCGGCTTCACGGGCGGAGATCAGGTCTTCCGCCAGCGTGCCGTCGGCATTGGTTTCGGCGTTGGCCTGCGCGATCGTGTGCTTGGCTTCTTCCATCGCCGACAGATAGACGACGTCGTTGGTCACCTTGCCGTCGATCACCTTGCGGTACGGGGTTTCGATGAAGCCATATTTGTTGACGCGGCTGAAGGTGGCCAGCGAGTTGATCAGACCGATGTTCGGGCCTTCGGGCGTTTCAATCGGGCAGATACGGCCATAATGGGTCGGGTGAACGTCGCGGACTTCGAAGCCGGCGCGCTCACGGGTCAGACCACCCGGCCCAAGCGCCGACACGCGGCGCTTGTGGGTGACTTCCGACAGCGGGTTGGTCTGGTCCATGAACTGCGACAGCTGCGAGCTGCCGAAGAATTCACGCACCGCGGCCACGGCGGGCTTCGCGTTGATCAGGTCGTTCGGCATCACGGTCGACACGTCGACCGAGCTCATGCGTTCCTTGACCGCACGTTCCATGCGCAGCAGGCCGACGCGATACTGGTTCTCCAGCAGTTCGCCGACCGAGCGGACGCGACGGTTACCGAGATTGTCGATATCGTCGATCTCGCCCTTGCCGTCCTTCAGGTTCACCAGTTCCTTGACGACCGCCAGGATGTCCTCGACGCGCAGGGTGGTGACGGTGTCCTCGGCATCCAGGTCGAGGCGCATGTTCATCTTCACGCGGCCGACCGCGGAGAGGTCATAGCGTTCCGGATCGAAGAACAGGCCGGCGAACAGCGCTTCGGCGGTTTCCTTCGTCGGCGGCTCGCCGGGGCGCATGACGCGATAAATGTCGCTCAGGGCCTGGTCGCGCTCTTCGGCCTTGTCGGCCTTCAGCGTATTGCGGATCCAGGGACCGGTGGTGACATGGTCGATGTCCAGCAGTTCCAGGCGGTCGATGCCCGCCTTGTCGAGCTTTTCGAGGTTTTCAGGCGACACTTCGTCGCCGGCCTCGATGTAGATCTCGCCGGTCTTCTCGTTGATCAGGTCATAGGCGCTGTAGCGGCCATAGACTTCCTCGGTCGGGATCAGCAGGGTGGCCAGGCCATCCTTTTCCGCCTTGTTGGCAGCGCGCGGGCTGATCTTGTGGCCGGCGGCGAACACGACTTCGCCCGACTTGGCGTCGACGATGTCGAACGCGGGCTTCAGGCCGCGCCAGGCTTCGGCGGTGTAGGGGATCTGCCAGCCGCCTTCGCCACGGACGAAGGTCACCTTGTTGTAGAACTGGCCCAGGATTTCCTCGGCGGTGAGGCCGAGCGCGTACAGCAGCGCGGTGACCGGCAGCTTGCGCTTGCGGTCGATACGCACGTTGACGATGTCCTTGGCATCGAACTCGAAGTCGAGCCACGAGCCACGATAAGGAATGACGCGGGCAGCGAACAGATATTTGCCCGACGAGTGGGTCTTGCCACGGTCATGGTCGAACAGGACGCCCGGCGAACGGTGCATCTGCGACACGATGACGCGCTCGGTGCCGTTGACGATGAAGGTGCCGTTCTGCGTCATGAGCGGCATGTCGCCCATGTACACGTCCTGCTCCTTGATATCGAGGACCGAACGGGTTTCGGTGTCGGCGTCGACCTCGAACACGATCAGGCGCAGGGTGACGCGCATCGGCGCGGCATAGGTGATGCCACGCTGGCGGCATTCCTCGACGTCGAACTTCGGGTCTTCCAGTTCATAATGGACGAAGTCCATTTCGGCGGTGCCGGCGAAGTCGCGGATCGGGAAGACACTGCGCAGGGTCTTTTCCAGGCCCGACACATAGCCGATCGCGGGGTTGGAACGGAGGAACTGTTCGTAGCTCTCCCTTTGAACTTCGATCAGGTTCGGCATCTGCACCACTTCGTGGATGTCGCCGAACACCTTGCGGATGCGCTTCTTAGCGCCGGTGTTGATCGTTGGGAGAGCCTTGGTCGCCATGCGGTTCCTGCCTGTCGTCTGTTCGTCGTGTTTTTCCGCATTGCAACGGAAATTCAGTCCGGATGCTCTGGAATCCGGGGTGATTCGCACCCCATATTCCACGCAAAAAAGTGCGGGCCGGGACTGTCCGATCCGCACTGTCAGCGTCTTGTTGCCCGCCAAACTCGCCCAATTCCGCCGGTTTCGTGCGCCATGCGAACCGGACCCCGAGCGATGAGGGGGACGGACCATCCCATCCAGGGAGGACAGGAACGGACCGATTTCGAACTGCCCATATAGGAAAAGGGGGCGGCTTTGTGAAGGGGGGCGGGATCAATCCATGTCGATCGTCAGATGGCGGACATCCCCTTCCAGCCGACCATGGGGTGTCGCATAGTCGGTGACGGTCACGCCAATGTCCTGGCCGATGTCCAGCGTCTCGCCGTTGCCGGCCGGCATCAGGAAGCTGACCGGCAGCGAAAGCTGCGCTAATTGTGTTTCGCCGGAACTGAGCGTGACCTCTGCCGGCTTGCCGAAGCCGCTGGTGGCAAAGCGCAGCCGTATCGACGTGCTGCCGGCGGAAAGAGGGGTGGCCGCTGCGACCCGTGCAACCTCTTCGGGCTTGGTCGACCGGGCGAAGACGAAGCTGGGGCGACCATGGTCGAGATAGAGGCTCCAGCCGCCGAAATGGCTGCCCAGCGCCATGATGGAGCCCGATGCATCCGGCTTGTCGAGGTGCAACTGGGCGGTGATGGTGAAGGATCGACCGACCAGGAAGGGCTGGCCGATGGCTGGCAGGCTGATATCCTTGCCCCAATATTCATAATGGCGCCTGCCGCCGCCGATGAAGGCCGCCATGCCCTCCGCCCGGCCGGCGCCGAAACGGTGGTCCAGCGGGAAGACCTGGTTGCGTTCGGCCTCAGTCTGCCATGTGGCCTGCATCGCCTTGAGCCGGTCGGGCTGAGAGGTCGACAGGTCGGTCGACTGCGAAAAGTCGCGCTCCAGGTCATAGAGCGTCCAGGTGACGGGGGGATTGGCGCCACCCGGTGGCATCGCGACCCAGGGCGCACGGCCATCGTCCATGCTGGCAAACCAGCCATCCTGATAGAGGGCAGCCTTGCCCCCGATCTCGAAATATTGGGTGCGCGGCGCCTTGGGCTGGCACTGGCTCAGGCTGGGGAGCAGGCTTTTCCCATCGATAGGCTTCTGCGCGATTCCGTTGACGCTCGTCGGTGCGGGCAGGCCGGCGGCGTCCAGCACGGTGGGCACGATATCGTTGAGATGGCCGAACTGCGCACAGATGCTGCCCGGCTTTGCGACATGCCCCTTCCAGGCCATGATCATGCCGTTGCGAATGCCGCCCAGCATCGACGCCACCTGCTTGGTCCAGCGGAACGGCGTGTCCATCGCCCAGGCCCAGCCGGCGGGATAGGTGCCATAGGTCATCGGTCCGCCCATGCGGTCGATATTCGATGCCAGCCATTGCGGGCTTTCATTATGGCGCCCGACCGTCTGCATCTCGTTGACGGTGCCTTCGACACCGGCTTCGGCGGCGGCGCCATTGTCGCCCAGTATCACGCTGATCAGCGTTGTCTCCAGCAGACCCATGCGCTCCAGTTCGTCAAGCACCCGGCCGAACTGTTCGTCCTGATAGACCAATTGCGCCGCAGCGACCTCCATCGTCCGCGCGGCAAAGGCTCTTTGTTGTGGATCAAGACTGTCCCAGGCGGGAATTTCGGCCGGCCGGGCGGTCAATTGCGTGCCCTTGGGAAGGATGCCCATGGTCAGTTGCCGGTGATAGCTTTCCTCCCGCATCCGGTCCCACCCCTGGTCGAACCGGCCCTTGAAGCGGGCGATATAGTCGGCGGGCGCCTGATGCGGGGCATGGGTGGAGCCGGGCGCATAATGGATCAGGAAGGGCTTGTCGGGCGCGGCTGCCTTCTGGTTATGGACATAGCGGATGATCTCGTCGGCCAGGCGCTTGTCGAGCAGGTCGGCCTTATTCTCCTCCGGCGCGACCCGGCTGATCCCCCGGAACAGGGTGGGGGAATATTGATCATTATCCCCGGCGATGAAGCCATAATAATATTCGAAACCCCGGCCCGTGGGCCAGTTGTCGAATGGCCCCGCCTCGCTCTGCTCGCTCTTGGGCACATTATGGTCCTTGCCGAACATTGCGCTGTTATAGCCGTTGAGGCGCAGCATCTGGGCAATCGTGGCGGTGTCCGGTCCCATCCGGCCCATATAGCCAGGGAAGCCCGTCGGCAGGTCGCTCAGATAGCCATTGCCCGCGGCATGATGGTTGCGCCCGGTCAGCAGCGCCGCGCGGGAGGGCGAGCAGATGCCCGTGGTATGGAAGCGGTTGTACCGCTGGCCCATCGCCGCCAGCCGCTCGAAATTGGGTGTGGGCACCGGGCCGCCAAAGGCGCTGGACATGGCAAAGCCGACATCGTCGCTCATGAACAGCAAAACATTGGGCGCGCCGGCTGGCGCGCGAACCGGCTGCACCGGCATCGGGCGTGAATTGGCGACATCGGGCGCAATGACCCCGTCGAAGGGCGCGGGGGGAATCGGCAGGGTGGTGCGCACCGTCTGCGCCGGGCTGGCGGCGGCGATCATCAGCGCAGCGGCGCCGGCGCTGGCATAGAGGAATGCGTGCATGGTCTCTCCCTGTCGTCCGTTCAGGAACGGTTGGCTTCAGGGTGCTGTGCGCGATGCATATCGTCCAATGCATATTGGATGCGATTAGGATAACATATATGCATGGATATCCTTCGCCTTCGCCACATCCTGACCGTCGCGCAGACCCGCAGCTTTTCGCGAGCCGCCGAGCAGCTCAACATCACCCAACCGGCGCTCAGCCGCTCGATCGCCGCGTTCGAGGTGCGCTATGGCGTGCGGCTGTTCGATCGCAGCCGCAGCGGGGTGATGCCGACCGCGATCGGCCGCCAGATCATCGATCAGGCACGCGATCTCGTCGGGCTGGCATCAGGTATGGATCGCGACCTGCGGCTCCTGGCACGCGGTGAGGCGGGAGAGGTCGCGATCGGCTTTGGCCCGTTGATGGCCAGTCTGCTGCTGCCCGATCTTGGCGCCTATGTGCAGCGCACCCGCCCCGGCCTTCTGCTGCGGACCATGATCCGCACGCCCGACCAGTTGGTCCAGGCACTGATGGACGATCAGATCGAACTGATCTTTGGCAATAGCTGGCCGCTGGCCGATGTGCAGGGACTCAGCGTGCAGATGGTCGGGGCGATCGAGGTCGGATTGCTGGTGCGCAGCGGGCATCCGCTGGCCGGGCGCACCGGGCTTGGTCGAGCGGATCTGGGGCCTTTTGCCATTGCCAGCGCGTCCGATCTGGTTCTCGCCGGCTTGCCGGACATGACCGGCGCTTTCATCTGCGACAATTTCCATATCCTGCGGGATCTGACGCTGCGCTCGGACGCGGTCTGGGTCGGGGCGCCGGCGGCGGCGCAGGCCGACATCGCGGCCGGTGCGCTGGTCATGCTCGATCTGGTTGACCGCCCGCCCATACAGAGCGAGATCGCGCTGGTGCGACGGGCCGGTCGCTCGCTCTCCACCGCCGCAATAGCGGTGACGGACGAAGCCCGGCGCCTGCTTGCACAGGCGGCGGACCGTCTTAGCTGAACAGTTTCCGCTCCGCCCTGATCGCGGCGACCAGCCGGTCCAGCTCGGCGCTACTGTTGAACAGGGCAGGCGTCACGCGAAGCACTGGCCCGGATGCGAGCCCGGCCTTGGCCACCACCAGCAGGCGATATTTGTCGAGGAACAGCTTGGCTGCCTGTTTGGCGCCATCCGGGCCCTTCATGCCGGGCAGGCGGAAACCGGTGACGGCGCCGAAGCGGCCGGCCTCCTGCGGCACCAATATCTCCAGCCCGGCGATGTCGCGAACCCGTTCGACCCAATAGTCGCGCAGCCGGACGAGATGGCGATATTTCGCCTCCAGTCCGATAGCATCCTGCACCGCGATCGCGCGCGGGATGGTCAGGCGGGCGGCGAAGTCGACCGTGCCGGTCGGGATGCGCGCGCGAATATCCTCCGGCCCATGGATGCGGTTGCCGAGCCAGGGGGAGATGTCCTGCAGCCGGTCCTTGCGAATATAGATGCCGCCGGTGCCGAGCGGCGCGGCCAGCCATTTGTGCAGCGAGAAGCCGATGAAGTCGGCGCCCGTGTCGTCCACTGTAAAGGGCAGGTGGCCGACCGCCTGGGCGCTGTCCAGGATCACGTCGACGCCCCGTGCCTTGGCCATGGCGACGATCGCCTTGACCGGCGGCACCAGCCCGTTGCGGTTGGACAAATGGGTGAGCAGCAGCAGCTTCGCGCGCGGCGTTTCCTTCAATATCCTGTCATAGGCGGCCAGGATATTCGCTTCCGTATGCGGCTCGGGCAGGCTGAAGCGGACGATGCGGGCGCCCCGGCTCTGCTCCAGATAGTCGCAGGCATATTGCATCTCGTCATAGTCGACATCGGCATAGATCACCGCGTCGCCGGCCTTGAGCAGCGCATAATTGGCGATCAGCGCATAGAGCGCCTCGGTGCCGCCGCCCGACAGCGCGATCTCCTCGGTCTGCGCGCCGAGCAGCTTGGCCACGGCCGTGCGCGACCGATCCAGCTCGGCGTCGCGCGGATGGCCGGGTGCGGCATTGCGCAGGAACAGCGAATTGTTGCGGTTCACCCATTGCGAATAGGCGCGATAGCTGGCCGCGACCGGCCGGGTCATCGCCCCATAATAGGCCGCGTCGAAAGTCGCGAAATCGCGCTCCACGTCATAGAGGGGCAGCAGTGCGCGCTGTGCCGCCTCGAAATCCGTCATGTCGCCGGCGAAACGGAAGGGCGCCTCGTCGGGCCAGCCATCCGACGGTCCGGCCGTGGCCGCAACCGCGCCGTCCAGCCCCAGGCTGACACCGAAAGTGACACCCAGCGCGCCGCCTGCCCGTCCGATAAAGCCCCGCCGCGTAACCATCTTGCCCCCGAAATGTCGTGATTTTATACCATAACGTAATCGCGCGCGAAATCCGCCAGCGCCGTCCGCATCAGGAGCCGGATGGCGTTACGGGTGTCACCTTCGGTGTCACGATCGGCGGCGTGGCGGGTGGGGCCGGTGCAATCTTGACCGTCTCGAACCGCTCCTTGCGCCGCACGCCATCCAGCGAGGGCGCGACGGCGGCCGCGGGCGGCGGCGCTGGCGTCGCGGTTGGCACGCGCTGCCGCATGCATTCGGCCTTGGTCGGGCGGGGGAACTGGCTGCAGTTCCACAGCGCCCGCTGCAATCCGTTGCCGACATAATGGATATAGGCGAAGCTCATCGCCTCAAGCTGGGCGTCGTTGAGCGGCAGGCCGGTCGGGACGGCGCCGCCGCGCCAGCCCATGATCCGGCATTCGGGCCGTCCGGCACAGAAGGTCTCGGCCAGCGCGGGCCAGCTTTCCGGCGGGCTGCTGCGATTGAGCTCGACCAGGAAGCTGCGCCCGCCCGGTGCGATCGCGATCAGTCGGACGCCACCGATCGTCTTGCCCAGCGAGTCCGATCCGATGGCGCGTTCCGGCCTGGCGGCCAGCGCGGCGGCCGCTTCGGTCGCCAGCACCAGCGGCATGCCCGGCAGGCCGCTGCCCGGCAGGCCCTGATGCGCGGCGGACAGGCGGGCGATGCGGGCGATCAGCGGCTCGCCACCGGCTTCGCCCAGGCGGAAGGCGGGCGGCGTGCCCCACCAGCCGCGCCAGCGAAAGAACAGATGCGTGCCGACTGCGGTGATCTTGTCCAGACTGCCGCTCCAATAGGGCACAACCCAGTCGGTATGATAATGGGTGGCATAACCGACAGCCTTGAACACCTTGCCGGCCAGCGCGCCACGCGCAATCTCCCGCGCCCGCGCCCAGGCGCCGATGGATGGCGTGCGGGCCAGTGCGCCGTCGCAGGTGAAGGTGAACTGGCAACCGGTGGTCCGTTCCTGCCCCTGGAACACCACGCCGCAGACAGTCTTGGGGAAGGCCGGGTGGCGCACGCGGTTGAGCACGACCTGTGCCACCGCCTGCTCGCCGACCGCATCGTCGCCCGCTTCGTAAAGCTGGGCCGCCGCCAGGCAGTCCGTGGCTCGGGCCAGATCGGTTTCCGATCCGCGGAACATGAACGGTCGGGCCGGCGGATTGGGATCGCGGGAAAAGGGGATCTGGGCGTTGAGGTCGCGGGCCTGCTCGGGGCCGAGCGCGAAAATCGCGACGGGTTCGACGGCGGGCGGCGGCGTTGCCGGTCGGCGCTGGCGGGCGGCTGCAACAGCCGCCAGCCGGCGGCCCTGCGCCACCTCATCGCCAGCGCGCGGCCGGCTTTCCCAGCCGGCGACCGCCATGGGCAGACCGACGAACAGCAACAGCCATATCAGCCACATCGCGCGATGTGGCCGGTCAGGGAAAGTGCCGTCGATCATGCCCTAGGCTTTGTGCCGTTTATTCGGGCAGGAAGTCGGGCACCGAGAGATAGCGTTCGCCGGTGTCATAATTGAAGCCCAGAACGCGGCTGCCCGCGGGCAGTTCCTTCAGCTTCTGCGCGATCGCGGCGAGCGTGGCGCCCGACGAGATGCCGACCAGCATACCTTCCTGGCTGGCGGCGCGACGGGCATAGTCCTTCGCATCGGCCGGATCGACCTGGATCACGCCGTCCAATATCTGGGTGTGCAGGTTCGCCGGGATGAAGCCCGCGCCAATGCCCTGGATCGGGTGCGGGCCGGGCTGGCCGCCGCTGATGACCGGCGACAAGGTCGGCTCGACCGCATAGACTTTGAGGTTCGGCCACTGCTTCTTCAGCACCTCGGCGGTGCCGGTGATATGGCCGCCCGTGCCCACGCCGCTGATCAGCACGTCGATCGGCGCGTCGGCGAAATCGGCGATGATTTCCTGCGCGGTGGTGCGGACATGGACGTCGATATTGGCGGGATTCTCGAACTGCTGCGGCATCCAGCTGTCGGGCGTCTGCGACACCAGTTCCAGCGCCCGTTCGATCGCGCCCTTCATGCCCTTTTCACGCGGGGTCAGGTCGAAACTGGCGCCGTAGGCCAGCATCAGCCGGCGGCGTTCGATCGACATGCTTTCGGGCATGACCAGGATCAGCTTATAGCCCTTGACCGCGGCGACCATGGCGAGGCCTACGCCGGTATTGCCCGACGTCGGCTCGATGATCGTGCCGCCCGGCTTCAGGTCGCCCGATGCCTCGGCCGCCTCGATCATGGCGAGCGCGATGCGGTCCTTGATCGACCCGCCGGGGTTCGACCGTTCCGACTTGATCCACACTTCAGCGTCCCCGAACAGCCGGTTGACCCGGACATGGGGAGTATTGCCGATGGTATCGAGAATAGTGGCAGCTTTCATTGGGCCGTCTCCTGGCTGATGTCCGCCTCCCTTAAGTCGGGTGGGTCGAAAGTGCGTGCAAGGCGCAGTTCGGGAAAGAGCCGCGCCCAGAATATCGTGACGAGAATGGCGCCCACGCCACCCCCGATGACCGCAGCGATAGGCCCAACGAGCGCCGCAAGGAAGCCCGATTCCGCTTCGCCCAGTTCATTGGAGGCGGAAATGGTCAGTTGCGACAGGCTGGAGACGCGGCCGCGCATCGCATCGGGCGTGTGCAACTGCACCAGCGACTGGCGCACGAACACCGACACCATGTCGGCACCGCCCAGCACGATCAGCGCGGCGATGCCGGCCTCCACCGCGATGTCGCGCGGCAGGAAGGCGGTGCAGCCGAAGGCGATCGTGGCCAGGCCGAACAGGATGACCGCCGCCAGCATCTTGAGGCCGACCTGCGTCTTCATCGGCCGGAAGGAGAACCAGAGCGCTGTCAGCGCCGCGCCGATCCCCGGCGCGATCGCCAGATGACCATAGCCGGTCGACCCGACATGCAGGATGTCGCGGGCATAGACGGGCAGCAGCGCGGTCGCACCGGCCAGCAATACCGCGAACAGGTCCAGCGTGATCGTCGCCAGCACGAGCCGGTTGCTCTTGAGATAGGTGAAGCCGTCGATCATCTGGCGGATCGGATGGCGGCCCTGCTGGCGCGGCGGCTGGGGCACCGGCCCGATCATCATCATCGATATCAGGCCGACGCCGAACAAGGCCGCCGACAGCGCATAGGCGGCCCAGGGCTCGATCGCATAGGCATAGCCGCCCACCGCCTTGCCGAGGATGTCGCCGGTCTGCCAGGCGACCGACGACAGGGCGATGGCGGTCGGCAGCACGGCGGGCGGCACCAGATTGGGCGCCAATGCCCCATAGGCCGGCCCGTTGAACGCGCGGGCGATGCCGACGATGACTGCGATGCCAAAGATCAGCGGCAGGCTGACCCAGCCCTCATAGGTGGCAAAGGCCAGCACGGCTGCGGCGAGCATCAACAGCGCCAGCGTCAGCCGGGTGATGATCCGCCGGTCGAAATGATCGGCCACCCAGCCGGTCACCGGCGTCAGGAAGAAGAGCGGCAGGAACTGCGCCAGGCCGATGAGGCCAAGCTGCGCCGATGCCTCGCCCGTGCTCATCGTCTCCCGCGCGACATTATAGGCCTGCCAGGCGAGCAGGATCATCATGCTGTACTGCGCCAGCGTGGCGCAGAAACGGCCGACCAGATAGGCGCGGAAATTGCCGTAATGGAGCGGGTGGGGTGCAGCAGCCGAGGAAGACATGGCCGCGCTCTAGCCTTATCCCGCGGCGGATAGCAACGGGCCGGACATAATCGACCGGCCCCTTGTCCATGTTACTGGCCCATCCTTATTTGAACAGGCTGCCCAATATGCCGCGCACCAGCTGGCCGGCGATGCCGCCGCCCGAGGATCTGCGGCTCGATCCGCCGAATACGGCGCGGCCCAGTTCATTGGCGACCTGACGGCCGACCGAGGAGGCGGCGGAGCGGGTGGCGGACTGGACCGCCTTGTCGAGGCTGCTGGGCTTGGCCGCCTCGCGCGCCGCGGCGGCATCGCGCCGGGCCTGTTCCTTCAACTCCTGTTCGCGCTGCTTGGCCTCGACCTTGGCCTGGGCGGCGGCGGCCTTGTCGGCTTCGGCCTTGGCCTTGGCTGCCTGCGCGGCGGCAGCGGCGGCCTCGCCGCGCGCGGCCAGGATTTCCTCGGCGGACTCGCGGTCGACGGCGGTGTCATATTTGCCCTCGCAGGGCGAGATCGACTGGATGATCGCCCGCTCCTTGGCGTCGACCGGGCCGAGGCGCGAGCGGGGCGGGGCGATCAGTGTGCGCTGGACCACGCCGGGCGCGCCATCCTCCTGCAACAGCGACACCAGCGCCTCACCGGTCTTGAGTTCGGTGATCGCCGTCTCGATGTCGAGATCGGGGTTGATGCGGAAGGTGTCCGCTGCGGCCTTGATCGCCTTCTGGTCGCGCGGGGTGAAGGCGCGCAGCGCATGCTGCACCCGGTTGCCGAGCTGGCCGGCAATGGCTTCGGGAATGTCGATCGGGTTCTGGGTGACGAAATAGACGCCGACACCTTTGGAACGGATCAGGCGAACGACCTGCTCGATCTTGTCCTGCAATGCCGCCGGGGCGTCATCGAACAGCAGATGGGCCTCGTCGAAGAAGAAGACCAGCACCGGCTTTTCCGGATCGCCCACTTCGGGCAGCGTCTCGAACAATTCGCTCAGCAGCCAGAGCAGGAAGGTGGCGTAGAGCTTCGGGCTCTGCATCAGCTTGTCGGCGGCGAGGATGTTCACATAACCGCGCCCCTTGTCATCCACCTTGAGGAAGTCGTGGATGTCGAGCGCGGGCTCGCCGAAGAAATGGTCGCCGCCCTGGGTTTCGAGCTGGAGCAACTGGCGCTGGATCGCGCCGACGCTGGCCTTGGTCACATTGCCGAAGCGGGCCGAGAGCGTATCGGCATTTTCCGCGCAATAGGCGAGCATTGCCTGCAGATCGCCCAGGTCGAGCAGCAGCAGCCCTTCCTCATCGGCATATTTGAAGGCGATGTTGAGCACGCCTTCCTGCGTGTCGTTGAGGCCCATCAGCCGAGCCAGCAGCAGTGGCCCCATCTCGCTGACCGTGGTGCGGATCGCATGGCCCTGTTCGCCATAGAGATCCCAGAAGATCGCCGGATTGTCGGCATAGCTGTAATCGGCGATGCCGATTTCCTTGGCGCGCGACACCAGCTTGTCGGCATTTTTGGCGGTCGGCGAACCGGCCATCGAAATGCCCGACAGGTCGCCCTTCACATCGGCCACGAACACCGGGACGCCGAGCGCCGAGAAGCTTTCGGCGATGCCCTGCAACGTCACCGTCTTGCCGGTGCCGGTTGCGCCGGCGATCAGGCCGTGGCGATTGGCCCGGCGCAGGTTGAGATATTGGGGGATGCCGCCGTCCTTTTCGGGCGCGCCCAGACCAAGGAAGATGCCGTCGCTCATGGGCTTATGCTCCTCAAAAACGGGTCGGGCCGCGCCCGCCGGACTGTCTGCTCCTTCTTAGAAGGGAGGCAGGCAATCCGGCAAGCGCGGCCCGTAACGATTGTCGCTTTCGCTGACTTACTTGTCGCGCAGGCGGATGGGCAGGAACAACGGCGCCTGGCCGCGACGCAGCACCTGCAGCAGGATGGCGTTGCGACCCTGGGCCGACACCGCCTTCACCTGCGCATCCAGATCTGCCTGGGTCAGCACCGGCCGGTTATTGGCCGACAGGATCACGTCGCCGCGACGCAGGCCCTTGGCGCCGGCATCGGTCGATCCGTCAACGGCGGTGATGACGATGCCGCGCGTGTCGCCGGCAACGCCCAACTGGCGGGTGATGCTGGGGGTCAGCGGGATGGCAGAGATGCCCAGCGACTTCTGCGCCGCCTGGGTGTCGCTGCCCTGGTCGCCCTGCTGGCTGAAATCATCATCCTGCTGCTGGGCGAAATTATTGAGTTCGTCTTCGCTCGGGCGCTCGCCCACGACCGCGTTCAGGGTCATGCGCTGGCCGTTGCGCAGCAGCACGATCGGCACGCTCGACCCGATCTTGCTGTTGGCGACGATCGACGACAGATTCTGGTCCGGCGTCACTTCCTGACCGGCAACGCTGACGATCACGTCGCCTGCCTTGATGCCGGCCTTTTCGGCGCCCTTGCCAGGCTCGACGCCCTGCACGAACTCGCCGCGATTCTTCGCGAGGCCCAGCGAGTCCGCCATATCCTCGCCCAGCGGACTGATCTGCACGCCCAGATAGCCGCGCTTGATGCTTTGGCCCTGGCGCAGCGTGTCGACGATCGGCGCCGCCTGTTCCGAGGGGATGGCGAAGCCGATGCCGACATTGCCACCAGAAGGCGACAGGATCTGGCTGTTGATGCCGATCACGTTGCCGCGCATGTCGAACATCGGGCCGCCGCTATTGCCCTGATTGATGGACGCATCGGTCTGGATGAACTTGTCATAGGTGCCGCCGGTGCCGCGATGCACGGCGGAGATGATGCCGGCGGTCACGGTGCCCGACAGGGCGAAGGGGTTACCGATCGCGACGACCCAGTCACCCACGCGCGCCTTGGTGCTGTCGCCGAACTTGACGAAGGGCAGGGGCTTCTTCGCGTCGATCTTCAGCACGGCAAGGTCGGTTGCGGGATCGCGGCCGACCAGCTTGGCGGGATATTCTTCCTTGTTGGTCATGGTGACCGTGATGCTGTCGACGCTAGCGCCTTCGGCACCGGCCGACACGACGTGATTATTGGTCACGATATAGCCATCGGCCGAGATCAGGAAGCCCGAGCCAAGCGACTGGGCCTGACGGGTCTGCGGCTTGCCGCCGCCACCCTGGCCGAACAGGTCGCCAAAGGGCGTGCCGGCGAAGGGATTCTGCACGGTGACGCGCTGCTTGGTCGAGATGTTGACCACGGCCGGCTGCAGCTTTTCGACCATGTCGGCCAGGCTCGCCGGCGCGCCGGCGGGTGCAGCGGCCTGCAGGCCTTCATTCTGGGCGGTCTGCGCGCCGACATTGGAACTGGTCGTGACGGCGATGGCGGTGCCGCCGAGCAGCAGGGCGCCGGTGATGGCATAAGCGTAACGCACTCGTGACGGTCCTCTTCAGAAATTCGGGAGCGGGAAGGGCGGGACTCTCGGGGAGCCTTATCGATGCGCCGCCCTGCCTTAACCGATATTGAATGACACTGGTTCCGTAATGATCCTGAAACCTGCTGTTAGCGGCCCTGGAACTGCTTCAGGAACTCATTGTCCTTCGACAATACCATCGTCGTGCCGCCCGCCCGATCCGGGGCGAAGGTATAACGATAGGCCTGCATGGCGCGATAGAAGTCATAGAAATTCGCGTCCTTGCCAAAGCTTTCCGCATAGATGCGGGCGGCATTGGCGTCGGCCTCGGCGCGAATGATCTGTGCCTGCTTCAGGCCCTGGGCGCGGATCGTCAGCGCTTCCTGCTGGCGTGCGGTGCGCATGCGGGTGAAGGCGCTTTCCAGCGGCGTGCCGTCGGGCAGGTCGGCGCGCTTGATCCGCACGTCGACGATCTCGGCGCCATATTGGCGCGCGACCCGGTCAAGCCCGGCCTCGATATTCTGCATCACCTGGCCGCGTTCGGGGCTGAGCAGCGCGGCGAAAGGCCGCTTGCCCAGTTCGTTGCGCAGCGCCGAGCCCAGGATCGGGCGCAGCGCGTCCGACACCTTCTCCTCGCTGCCGGCCGAAATATACATCCGCAGCGGATCGACGATGCGGTAGCGGGCAAAGGCATCGACCTGCAGGCGCAACTGATCGGTCGAAAGCACCTGCTGGCGCTCCATCTCGACCGAGAGCACGCGCTTGTCGATCCAGACGATCTGGTCGAAGAAGGGCACGCGCAGGATGACGCCGGCGCCGGTCTTGCCGAAATCCTCGTTCGGGCGATAGCGGTTGATGATCTGCTTGGGCTCGCCGAAGCGGACGATCACGCCCTGCCGGGTTTCCGGCACGATGGTGACGGTGCTGCCGACCAGGATCAGCAGGATGATCGCGCCGATGGCGAGGGCGATGGGATTGCGCAAGCTCACTGGCCTTCCTCCGTCGCATTGGCAGCCGACTGGGGTGTGCCCTGGGCGCGGCGCTTGAGTTCGGGAAGGGGCAGGAAGGGGGTGACGTTGCCGCTTTCGACGATCGTCTTGTCGACGGTGGACAGGACGCCCTCCATGGTTTCGTAATACATGCGCCGGCGGGTCACGTCGGGTGCCAGCCGATATTGTTCATAGACCTTGTCGAAGGCTGCGGCTTCGCCCTGCGCCTTGGCCGTGACCTGCTGTGCGGCGGCACGGGCCTCGTTCAGATAGGTCTGGGCGGTCTGCTGCGCGGCCGACACTTCCTTGAAGGCGTCGTTGACGGCGGCCGGCGGATCAGCCTGCTTGATCGCCACGCCCTGGACGCGGATGCCCGACTTGTAGCCGTCGAGAATCTCCTGCATCCGCTGTTCGACCTGCTGCTCGATCTCGGTGCGGCCCGCACCCAGCGCATCGTCCAGGCTGACGCTGGCGACCACCGAGCGCATCGCGCTTTCCGCCACTTCGCGGATCGATGCATCCGGGTCGGCCAGCTGGAACAGATAGAGTTCCGGATTGCGGATGTTCCAGCGCACCGAATAGGCCAGGTCGACGATATTCTGGTCGCCGGTCAGCACCAGATTTTCGCTCTCCGCGCTGGCCGAACCGATGTCGATCGTGCGGATTTCCTCGACATCGACCGTGCGCACCGCCTCGAACGGGGCGGGCAGGGTCAGGCTGATGCCGGGCGAGAGGGTGCGGCTATATTTGCCGAGCAGGGTGACGACGCCGCGTTCCTGCGGGCCGACCCGGTGGAAACTGGTCAGCACCAGCCACAGGACGACGACAATGCCGACGGCAATCGGCCACAGCGCCCGGCCGTTCGCGCGCGGCGGCAGACCACCGAAGCCGCCGCCCTGGCCAAAGCTTTCGCGGCTCTTGCGCAGCAATTCCTCGATTGCGGAGGGAGATTTTGCGCCGGCCGGCTTGCCGGGCTGGGTCCAGGGATTGCGCGGGCCATCACTGCCCCCGCCGGACCCGTTCTTGCCCGGTCCGTCATTGCCCTCAGGCCCGTCACCCTTGCCGCCCCAGGGACCCTGGGCCATGGCGCTCGCGATGCCGGGCATCCACCCGAATAATCTTCTCATGTCATCTCTATAGGAATGGCTGCACGCGAAAAACAGTGCCCTTAACGACGATTATTGCCTAGAGGGCCCAGTCATGACCGATATCGATGATTTTGCCGCCCGCCTGAAGACGTTGACCGATGGCCGTGCCAGCGCGCCGCGGGTGAAGGATGGCGTCATGACCTTGGCGCTCGACGTGGGCGGTCTGGCGCCCGAACGGCGCGATGCCGTGGCCGCCGCCATCCGCGAGGGCGGCCTGATGCTGCCGGGTGTCACCGATGTGCGCATCGCCATGACGGCCGAGCGCCGCGCGCCGCGCATCATCGCCGTGGCGTCGGGCAAGGGCGGGGTGGGCAAGTCGACCCTGTCGGCCAATCTCGCCATCGCTTTGTCTCGGCTGGGGCACAAGGTCGGTCTGGTCGATGCCGATATCTATGGCCCGTCGCAGGCCCGCCTGCTCGCCAGCGAGGACCAGAAGCCGCAGGCGCGCGAAAAGCGCCTGTTCCCGGTCGAAAGCCCGCTCGGCATTCCGATGCTGTCGATGGCGCATCTGGTCGATCCCGGCAAGGCGCTGGCCTGGCGCGGGCCGATGGTCGGCAATGCGCTGGGGCAGTTGATCGACGCCGACTGGGGCGACACCGACCTGTTGGTGATCGACTTGCCGCCGGGCACCGGCGACATTCAGTTGACCATGCTCCAGAAGCACAAGCCGGCCGGCGCCGTGATCGTCTCGACGCCGCAGGATCTGGCGCTGATGGATGCGACCCGTGCGATCAGCCTGTTCGAACAGGCGCAGGTGCCGATGATCGGCTTGGTCGAAAATATGGCCGGCTATGCCTGCCCGCATTGTGGCGAAGTGTCCGATCCGTTCGGCTGTGGTGGTGCGGAAGCGGCGGCGGGCGAGCTTGGCCTGTCCTTCATCGGCCGCATTCCGCTGGCGATCGACATTCGCAAGCGCTCCGACGCGGGCGATCCGCCGGCGGCTGGCGAAGGGCCGCATGCCGATGCCTTCCGCGCCGTCGCCGAAAAGGTCGCGGCCTGGCTGGCGAAGGCCGCCTGATCAGAGGCCGAGGTGCAGGAACTGGTTGAAGGCGCTCGCGCGATAATCGCCGAACGCCTCGCCATTGCCGAAACCATTCCGGCGATAGAGCGTCAGCGCCGGATCGAAGGCGGGGCCGCTGCCGGTTTCCAGGCTGAGCCGGGTCATGCCGCGCTGCCGTGCCTGCCCGATGATATGGCGCAGCAGCGCTGCAGCCACGCCCCGGCGCAGATGATCGGGATGGGTGCGCATCGATTTGAGTTCGCCCTGGCCGCTGCCCAGATCGCGCAGCGCGGCGACGCCGGCGATGCTGTCGCCATCCCAGGCGGTCCAGACGCAAATGTCGGGCTGCTGCAATCCTGACAGGTCGAGCGCGAAGACGCTTTCTGGCGGCGATTCCGCCTGCATGCCGGCCAGATGGATGGCCAATAGCGCGCGGGTCGGTGCGCCGCTCAGATTGTCTTTGCGAATATCGAACATGGGCAGGGTCTAGCCGTGGCGCGTGCGGTGCGCCACGGCCAAGTCCGGCTTATTTGACGTTGATCTCCAGCGACGGGTCGACCATCGACCGACGCGGTGCTGGCCGGGCGGCCGGCAGCGGCGCAGCGCGGGGCGCGGGCGTGTAGCTGGCGGGGATCGGTGCCGGCTGGCCCAGCATGGGCGCGGGGCGGCGCGGCGGCGCCAGCGCGATCTCATTCTGGGTGAAGGCCTGCAGTTCCCGGCCGGCCGGGATGATCGCCGTCTTGCCGGTGATGAAGCCCGCGAACACGCCGGCCGCGATCACGCCACCGATGGTCGCGGCGGTATTGCCTTCGCCCTCCTGGCGGAAGCTGCCCTTGATCGGGATGCGGCGCCCGGCGACTTCGATATAGCGCAGCTCGATATTCATCTTGCCCGATTTGCCGAAGGCGCCCTTGCCGGTCAGCCAGGTCACTTCGCCCACGGCGCGGGCATTCATCGGGATGACGACATAGCCATCGACCATCACCGGATCGGCGACCGACAGGTCGAACATCGACCCTTCCTTGGCGGTCTTGCTGGACAATTCACTGTTCATGCGCAGCATGACGGCGGTGTTGGCGGGCAGGACCATGGCCGGACTGGCCTCGGGCGGCTGCATGACGGGCAGCGGCGCATCGGCCTGTGCCAGCAGCGGCTGGGCAGTCGCGGACATGATGGCAAGCGCGGCAATGACGACAGACTTCATCTCAGACCCCCTGAATACGGCCCGTCCCCACCGGCCGGCGCGAATCGCGCATTGCCGGGCCTAGCCGGACGCTGCTTAGGAATTGGTTAGGACCGGCGCGCGCCAGGCCCCTTGTTCGCGCCTTCGCCCTGCCCATATCGGGGACCAGGACAGGAGGACCGCCATGCCGCTCACCGCCGCGCAGGATATTGCCGATCTGCTCAACGAAACCCGGACGATCGCGCTGGTCGGTATTTCCGATCGCCCCGACCGGCCGAGCTATAGTGTGATGAAGACGCTGCAGTATCATGGCTATCGCGTGCTGCCGGTCAATCCGCAGATCGCCGGCGAACATGTCCATGGCGAATTCGTCTGGGATCGGCTGTCGGACATCGGCGTGCGGATCGACATGGTCGATATCTTCCGGCGCAGCGAGGCCGCGGGCGAGGTGGTGGACCAGGCGATCGCCGCTGGCGCCAAGTCGGTCTGGATGCAGTTGGGGGTGATCGATGCCGATGCCGCGGCGCGGGCCGAAGCGGCGGGGCTCAAGGTCGTGATGGACTATTGCCCGGCGATCGAGATCCGGCGGCTTGGCCTTGCGCCGATCGCGGCGGATTAGCCCTAGGCAGCACGGCCCCGCGCCTCTATCAGCAAGGCCATGGCGCGGGCACCGTTGAAACGACGCAAAGACAGAGGTTTGAGCGACACAGGTGTGAGCCGTCGCACGCTGCTGGTCGGTGGCGGTGCGGCAGTCGGACTGGTTCTGGCCTGGGCGGCCTGGCCGCGCAGCTATCGGCCCAATCTCAATGTCGGGCCGGGCGAACAGGTTTTCGACGCCTTCCTCAAGATCGACCGGGCCGGGCAGGTGATCGCCATCGTGCCGCAAACCGAAATGGGGCAGGGGGTGACCACCATCCTGCCGCAGATTTTGGCGGACGAACTGGGCGCCGACTGGCGCACCGTCGCGGTGCAGAGCGCGCCGATCAGCCCGCTCTATGCCAACGGCCTGCTGGCGCGTGACTGGCTGGCGAGCGACTGGACCCGCGTGGCGGGCGATGCCGGCACCTGGGCGATCGACCAATATGCGACGCGCAGCGCGCTGATGCTGACCGGGGCGGGCACGTCGGTGCCGATGTTCCATGACGCCTATCGCCGGGCTGGTGCGGCGGCGCGTGTGCTGCTGTGCAAGGCGGCGGCGGCGCGCTGGGGCGTGCCCTGGGAAAGCTGCGACATCCAGAATGGCATCATCACCGACGGGGCGGAGCGCAAGCTGCGGCTGGGCGATGTAGTGGAGGATGCGGCCGGTTTCACCCTGCCCGACATCCTGCCCTATCGTCAGGGCAATGACGGTCGGCTGACCGGGCAGGATCTGCCGCGGCTCGACACCCCGTCCAAGATCGACGGCAGCCATAATTTCGCCGCCGACATCCGCCTGCCCGACATGGTCTTCGCCTCGATCCGGCAGGGGCCGATCGGCGACGCCGTGCTGAAGGATGCGCGCGATGCCGAGGCGCAGAAGGTCACCGGCTTCCTGAAACTGGTCCGCACCGAGCGCTGGATCGCGGCGGTCGGCACCAACTGGTGGGCGGCGAACCGGGCGCTCGACCTGATCGATCCCAGCTTCACCCTGCGCGGCACGCCGGTCGACAGCGGTCGCATCGATGCTGCGCTGGAGGATGCCTTTTCCAAGGATGCCGGCCGGCGTCTCTATGTGCAGGGCGACCTGCTGCCGGTGTTCGAGAAGGCGACGATCCTGGCCAGCGAATATCAGGTCGATCCCGGCCTGCATCTCGCATTGGAGCCGATGTGCGCGACGGCGCGGGTGACGGAGGAGGGCGCCGAGGCCTGGATGGCGACGCAGGCGCCCGCGCTGGCCCGCGCCGCGATCGCCGATGCGCTCGGCCTGTCGGACAGTGCGGTGACGCTCTACCCGCTCCATGCCGGCGGCGCGACCGGACGGCATATGGATTGGGAGGCGGGTGTGCAGGCCGCGCTGATCGCGCGCGATGTTGGCCGCCCGGTGCAACTGCTCTGGTCGCGGCTGGAGGATGTGATTCAGGATCGGCCCGGCGCGCCGGCCCATGCCCGCATGGCGGCCAAGCTGGGCCGTGGTGGCATGGTCGAAGGCTGGCTGGCCAAGGTGGCGGCTCCCTGCGCCATGACCCAGACCTGGTCGCGCATCGCCCATGGCAAGCTGTCGCATGAGGCCGCCGCCGAAGCGGGCGACAAGGCGACCCGGCTGGCGGTGGCCGGCATGGTGCCGCCCTATGCCATTCCGAACTGGGCGGTGGATCATTATCCCGCTGACGTTGGCCTGCCACTCGGCTTCATGCGCGGCAATGCGCATCTCCATGGCGCCTTCTTCACCGAATGCTTCCTGGACGAACTCGCCCATCTGGCGGGGATCGAGGCGATGTCCTTCCGCATCCAGATGCTGGGCAGCAACCCGCGCCTCGCCCATTGCCTCTCCACGGCGGCCGCGATGGGCGGCTGGCAGGGGGGCATTGCCGGCAGCGGGCAGGGGATCGCCGCGCATATGATGAACGGCGCCTATGCCGCCGTGATGGTCGAGGCGGGGATCGAGGGCAGCAAGCTCAGCGTCCGGCGGATGGTTGCGGCGGTGGATTGCGGCGATCAGGTCAATCCCGATATCGCGCGACAACAGATAGAAAGCGGGCTGATCCATGGCCTCGCGCTCGCGATGGGGGCGTCGGTGCCCTATGCCGGCGGCATGCCGACGCGCGCGATGCTGGGGCGGATGAACCTGCCGCGGCTGGGCGACATCGGAGAGATCAGCGTGGAACTGATCCGCAGCACGGCCGATCCGGCCGGCGTCACCGATCTTGGCGCGCCGCTTGCCGCGCCGGCGATCGCCAATGCGCTCTTCACCGTCACCGGGCAGCGATTCCGCAGCCTGCCGATCATGGGAAATGGCTGATGCCTGACAGCGAAGTTGACACTCGAACGCCATCGCGCGTCGGCGTGCTGCTGATCAATCTCGGCACGCCCGACGCGCCCGATGCCACATCGGTGCGCCGTTATCTGGCGGAATTCCTGTCCGACCCGCGCGTGGTGGAAATTCCGCAGATCATCTGGCAGCCGATCCTGCGCGGCGCGGTGCTGACGACGCGGCCGAAAAAGTCGGCCCATGCCTATCAGCAGGTGTGGATGCCCGGCGGATCGCCGCTGGCGGTCTATACCCGCGAGACGGCGGAGGCGTTGCAGCAGGCGATGGGCCCGGACCTGATCGTCGACTGGGCGATGCGCTATGGCAATCCGTCGATCGCCAGCCGGCTCCAGGCGATGATGGCGCAGGGGTGCGAGCGCATCCTGCTGGCGCCGCTCTATCCGCAATATTCGGGCGCGACCACCGCGACCGCGCTGGACAAGGCCTTTGCCGCGCTGGCCGACATGCGGCTGCAACCGGCGATCCGCACCCTGCCGCCTTATTATGCCGATCCCGACTATATCGCCGCGTTGAAAATATCGATCGACGGCCATCTGGCGCCGCTCGACTTCAGGCCCGATGCGCTGCTCGCCAGTTTCCATGGCATGCCGGAACGGACGCTGAAGCTGGGCGACCCCTATTATCACCAGTCGGTGGAGACGGTCCGGCTGCTCGATGCGGCAATGGACCTGCCCGTCCATATGAGCTTCCAGTCGCGTTTCGGCCGGGCCAAATGGCTGGAGCCGGAGACCGAAGCGACGCTCACCAGATTGGTGAAGGAAGGTGTCCGGAACATTGCTGTCGTGACACCCGGATTTTCGGCAGATTGTCTGGAAACCCTAGAGGAAATCGGGCTTCGCGCGAAAGAAGTTTTTTTAGCGGAAGGTGGCGAAAAATTTGCCTTTTTGCCCTGTCTAAACGCATCCCCCGAAGCTATCACCCTCTACCAGCGGCTGGTCGGCCGCGAGCTTTCAGGATGGGTGGACCAGAGGGTCTAGCACAGGAGAGGACAGGCGCATGTCGAGAGTAGCGATCGTGACCGGCGGAACCCGCGGTATCGGGGAAGCCATCAGCCTGGCACTCAAGGAAATGGGATATACGGTTGCCGCCAACTATGCCGGCAACGAGGAAAAGGCCAAGGCCTTCACCGACGCCACCGGCATTGCCAGCTTCAAATGGGATGTCGGCGATCATCAGGCCTGCCTGGACGGTTGCGCTGCGGTGGCGGAAGCGCTCGGCCCGGTCGACATCGTCGTCAACAATGCGGGCATCACCCGTGACGGCGTGCTCGCCAAGATGAGCTTCGACGACTGGAACGAAGTCATGCGCATCAACCTTGGCGGTTGCTTCAACATGGCCAAGGCGACCTTTGGCGGCATGCGCGAGCGCGGCTGGGGCCGGATCGTCAATATCGGTTCGATCAACGGCCAGGCCGGCCAATATGGCCAGGTTAACTATGCCGCCGCCAAGTCGGGCATTCACGGCTTCACCAAGGCGCTGGCGCAGGAAGGCGCCAAATATGGCGTCACCGTCAATGCGATCGCGCCCGGCTATATCGACACCGACATGGTCGCCGCCGTGCCGGCACCGGTGCTGGAAAAGATCGTCGCCAAGATCCCGGTCGGCCGTCTGGGTCAGGCGCATGAGATCGCCCGTGGCGTTGCCTTCTTCTGCAGCGACGAGGGCGGCTTCGTGACCGGCAGCACGCTGTCGATCAACGGCGGCCAGCACATGTATTGATGGCCAAGGGCGACGCTTCCGATGGCGCAGCCGCGTCCGGGGCGTCGCCCTTTGCCCCTCCGGTCAAGCGCAGCGTGACCATTGCCGGGCACCAGACCGCGATCAGCCTGGAGCCGATCTTCTGGCAGGCGCTGCGCGATGCCGCGGCTGAGGCCGAATTGCCGATCAATGCGCTGATCGCCCGGATCGACGTGACGCGCATGGCGGCCGACGATCCCCCCAATCTGGCCAGCGCGATCCGCTGCTGGCTCTTCGCCCGCGTCCGGACACAGGATTTTCCGCAGGGCTGAGCGTCTCCCGCCTCTTTCCCTTATTGCTATAGCGTTTCTTCCGCACTTCTGCGCCGGGGCGAAATAGGCTAGGGCGCTGCGAATGAAATTGATTCGCATTATGGTCCGCTGTATCGCGGACTGGGGCTGACGGACGGAGGACGGGCAATGCTGCAGGCGGCACAGGGCAGGGCGGAGGTCTATGCGACCGATTTCGCCGATGTCGGTGACGATCGTCCGATGCCCGTTGCCAGCGGCCATGCCATCGCTGTTCCGGCCGAGCGCTATGGCGCGCGTCGCGGCCCGAACCTGCCCGCCATTGCTGCCATTCTGGTCGTGCATGCGCTGCTGATCGGCGCGCTGATCCAGGTGCGCAATCATGTCGTTCGGGCCGAAGAGGCGAAGCTGACGGTAGTGAACCTGTCGCCACCCCCGCCACCGCCCGCCGCCGAAGCGCCCCCGCCGCCGCCATCCCAGCCGCAGGTCGTGGCGCCGCCACCGATCGTCCAGACACCGGTGCCGCCGGTGCAGATCGCCACCACGCCCGATCCGGTCCCCGCGCCCTCGCCGGTCGCGGTGTCGGCCCCGCCATCGCCGCCGGCACCGGCCGCGCCGGTCATGGCTGCCGCGGCCCCTTCGGTCGTCCAGGCGGGCGATATCGGCGCGCAGATGGTGTCGGGCAAGCCGCCCCGCTATCCGATCGACAGCCGGCGTAAGCGCGAGCAGGGCACGGTCGTCCTGGCGCTGGTGGTCGGCACCGACGGCGGCGTCGAGAGCATCGGCATCGCCCGCAGCAGTGGTTTTGCACGACTGGATGATGCCGCGCGCGATGCGGTGAAGCATTGGCGCTGGCGCCCGATCATCCGTGACGGTCAGGCCGTGCGGGTGAAGGGCGTGGTCGAAATCCCCTTCGTCATCCGCACCGACAAGGCCTGACAGACAGGGCCTGACAGACAGCGCCTCACCGGCGCGCCTCGCTCGACCGCAGGCCCAGGCCATCCCGCCCCGGAGTATCCTTCATGCTGATCGTCATTCCCGACCTGATCGACGCCGCCGGCGTCGCCCACATCCGCGCGCTGATCGATGCGGCGCAATGGGTCGATGGCAATGTCACCTCCGGCCATCAGTCGGCGCTGGCCAAGCGCAACCTGCAACTGCCCGAAAGCGCGCCGGAAGCCCGCCAGGCGGGGCAGATGATCCTCGATGCGCTTGGGCGATCGCCGCTGTTCATCGCCGCTGCGCTGCCGCTCAAGATTTTTCCGCCTTTGTTCAACAGCTATGCCGGCGGGCAGGCGTTCGGCACCCATGTCGACAATGCCGTGCGCATCCAGGCCGGCACCGGCTTTCGTGTCCGATCCGACCTGTCGATCACTGTCTTCCTGGAGGAGCCGGAAAGCTATGAGGGCGGCGAACTGACGATCGAGACTAATTTCGGCGTGCAGCAGGTGAAGTTGCCGGCGGGGCAGGCGGTGCTCTATCCCTCCTCCTCGCTGCATCGGGTCGAACCGGTGACGCAGGGCCGGCGCGTCGCCAGCTTCTTCTGGATGCAGTCGATGATCCGCGACGACGCCGCGCGCCAGATGCTGTTCGATCTCGACAGTTCGATCCAGCAACTGGCGCTCGATCGCGGCCATGACGATGCGCAGGTGATCCGCCTGACCGGCGTCTATCATAATCTGCTGCGCCGCTGGGCCGACGCCTGAGCCTGCTGCCTGTTTTGACTATAGCTAACTGACTGGCAATTATAGCGAATCTATAGCCGTCACGCCGCGCGTGCGGACGCTGGCTCGCCGCACATGTCGTTCGTCGGCGCTGGTTGCCCTTTGGTCGAAAGCCCGCATGTCACGCCCTGCCGTCCGGAAAAGCCGTTTGACCTCATCTGTCCGGCTCGCAATGATCCGCGCCATCCACGCGGGGGGTGCCAAGGGGGTGGCCTTCGCGACAAGACAGACCCGCGATCTGCGGGCATTCCAGTGGAGGCTATCTTGCATAGACGCGACTTCCTGGCCTTTGGCACCATGGGTGTCGGCGGGCTCGTCCTGCCGTCCTTTTTTGGCAAGGTCATTGCAGCAGAGGATCTGAACAGCGCGCTCGACGTCGGCTTCAAGAAGGGGCTGGCCGACGCCGCGATGAACGCGGCCAAGAGCGCCGGCGCCAGCTATTGCGACGTGCGCGTCGGCCGTTACCTGCGCCAGTTCGTCATCACCCGCGAAAAGAATGTCGAGAATATCGTCAACACCGAATCCACCGGTGTCGGCATCCGCGTTCTGGCCAATGGCGCCTGGGGCTTTGCCGCCACCAATGAGCTGAGCAAGGAAGCGGTCGCCAAGGCGGCGCAGCAGGCGGTCGCCATCGCCAAGGCCAATGCGCCGCAGCAGAGCGCCCCGGTCCAGCTCGCCCCGGTCAAGGGCGCGGGCGAGGTCAGCTGGAAGACGCCGATCGTCAAGAACAGCATGGCCGTGCCGATCAAGGACAAGGTCGAGCTGCTGATGGGCGTGAACGCCGCTGCGATGGAGGCGGGCGCCGACTTTGTCAATTCGATCCTGTTCCTGGTCAATGAGCAGAAATATTTCGCCAGCACCGATGGCAGCTATATCGACCAGGACGTCCACCGCATCTGGGCGCCGATGACGGTTACCGCGGTCGACAAGACCAGCGGCAAGTTCCGCACGCGTGAGGGCCTGTCCTCGCCGATGGGCCTGGGCTTCGAATATCTGGACGGCGCCGCCAGCGGCAAGACCGTGCTGCCCAATGGCGTCACCGTCTATGGCAACAGCTATGACATGAAGGAAGACGCGATCGCCGCCGCCAAGCAGGCGCGCGCGAAGCTCAAGGCGCCGTCGGTCAAGCCGGGCAAATATGACCTGGTGCTCGACCCGTCGCACACCTGGCTGACCATCCACGAATCCGTCGGCCACCCGCTCGAACTGGACCGCGTGCTGGGCTATGAGGCGAACTATGCCGGCACCAGCTTTGCCACGATGGACAAGCTGCAGGCCCATTTCCAATATGGCAGCGACAAGGTGAACATCGTCGCCGACAAGGTCCAGCCGGGCAGCCTGGGCGCTGTCGCCTATGATGACGAGGGCGTGAAGACCAAGAAGTGGGATCTGATCCGCGACGGCAAGCTGGTCGGATACCAGGCGATCCGTGACCAGGCCCATATCGAAGGCAAGAAGGAATCGGACGGCTGCGCCTATGCCGACAGCTGGTCCAATGTGCAGTTCCAGCGCATGGCCAATGTCAGCCTGGAGCCGGGCAAGACCAAGCAGGGCGTTGCCGACATGATCGCAGGTGTCGAGGACGGCATCTACATCATCGGCGATGGCAGCTTCTCGATCGACCAGCAGCGCTATAACGCCCAGTTTGGCGGCCAGCTCTTCTACGAGATCAAGAACGGCAAGATCACCCAGCAGATCGAGGATGTCGCTTACCAGATCCGCACCCCGGAATTCTGGAATGCCTGCGTCGGCGTCTGTGACCAGAGCGATTATCGCCTGGGTGGCTCCTTCTTCGACGGCAAGGGCCAGCCGGCCCAGGTCTCCGCCGTGTCGCACGGGTCTTCGACCGCGCGCTTCAACGGTATCAACGTCATCAACACCGCGCGTTCGCTCGGCTGATCGCTTAGGGAGACAGAAAAATGAGCATCCTTACCGAAGCGCAGGCCAAGGCCATCCTGACCAAGGTCGTCGCCCTGTCGAAGGCCGACGAATGCACCGCGCAACTGACCGGCAAGATCCAGGGCAATATCCGCTTTGCCCGCAACGACGTGTCGACCGCGGGCCTGACCGACGATATCGAGCTGGCGGTCCAGGTCGCCTATGGCAAGAAGGTCGGCACCGCCACCATCAACCAGTTTGACGACGCCTCGCTCGAACGGGTGGTGCGCCGCGCCGAAACGCTGGCCAATCTGGCCCCGGACAATCCGGAATTCATGCCGGCGGTGGACAGGCAGGCCTATAAGGCCAGCCCGACCTTCGCCCAGTCGACCGCCGACATCACGCCTGAATATCGCGCCCAGGTGGCGTCGACCTCGATCACTGCCTGCAAGTCGCAGAAGCTGATCGCGGCCGGCTATCTGGAGGATAATCAGAGCTTCGTCGCGATCGCCAACAGCAAGGGCAATTTCGGCTATCAGCGCTCGACCATGCTGGATTATACCTGCACCGTCCGCACCGAAGATGGCCGGGGTTCCGGCTGGGTCGGCACCGACACGCAGGACGCCACCCGCTTCAAGGCGGACAGCGACATCCAGATCGCCATGCGCAAGGCATCGGCCTCGTCCGAGGCCAAGGCGCTGGAGCCGGGCAAATATACCGTGATCCTGGAACCGATGGCGGCCGCGGGCCTGATCGGCTTCATGTTCTACTTCTTCGGCGCGCGCGAGGCGGACGAGGGCCGCAGCTTCCTGTCGAAGAAGGGCGGCGGCAACAAGCTGGGCGAACAGGTATTCGGGCCGCAGGTCAATTTCTACACCGACCCGTGGGATCCGGTCGCGCCCTGCCTGCCCTGGGACGATGATGGCCTTGCCCGCCAACGCGTCGACATGGTCAAGGACGGCAAGGTCACGAACCTCAATTACAGCCGCTACTGGGCGAGCAAGCAGGGCAAGCCCGCGATCGGCCAGATGGGCAATATCCTGATGACCGGCGGCACCAAGACCACCGCCGATCTGGTTCGCTCGACCGAGCGCGGCGTGCTCGTCACCCGCACCTGGTATATCCGCATGGTCGATCCGCAGACCGTGCTGCTGACCGGCCTGACCCGCGACGGCACCTTCTATGTCGAGAACGGCCAGATCAAATATCCGATCAAGAATTTCCGGTTCAACGAGAGCCCGGTGATCATGCTCAACAATGTCGAAGAGCTGGGTCGCCCGGTCCGCGTGCCGCCGGACGAAGTGTCGATGAACATCGTCGTGCCGCCGATGAAGCTGCGCGACTTCACCTTCACCTCGCTGTCGGACGCGGTGTGACGGATTGAGCTGTGCATGATCCTCCCCTGTGAAGGGGAGGGGGACCATTGCGAAGCAATGGTGGAGGGGTGTCACCCCATCGATAGCGGGACACCCCTCCGTCTGGCTTCGCCAGCCACCTCCCCTTTCAGGGGAGGATCATGCAAATCCTATGTGATTGGATGTGATGACACGCGGCGAGTTTCTTCGGTTGATGGCGGGCGGTCTGGCTGGCGCAATGCTGGCCCGTCCGCTTGCCGCCGCGGGAGGCTATGATTTCTGGTTCACGCGGCTGCGCTATGACTCGGGCGACTGGGATGTCGACCAGCGCATGCCGTCCAACCTCATCACCTCGCTGATCGATTATACGACGCTGCGGGTCGATCCGAAGGAGCATGTCATCGCCCTTTCGGACCCGAAGATGCTGACCGCGCCCTTCTGCTACATGGCGGGGCACAAGCTGGTCGAATTTTCGGAGGCCGAGCGGCGCAATTTCGAGCGCTATGTCCGCAATGGGGGTTTCGTCCTGGTGGATGATTGCAACCATGACATAGACGGCCTGTTCGCCCGCTCGTTCGAGGCGCAGATGGCCAAGATTTTCGGCCCCAAAGGCTTGAAGATGCTGCCAAAGACCCATCCGGTCTATCGCAGCTTCTTCAAGTTCGACGGGCCGCCCAATACCGGGCTGGAACTGAATGGCTGGGGCGATGATCTGGTCCATGATTATCTCAAGGGCATAGAGGTCAATGGCCGCCTGGGCGTTCTCTACAGCAACAAGGATTATGGCTGCGAGTGGGACTATGACTGGCGCAACAAGCGCTTCCTGGCCGAGGATAATACCAAGTTCGCGGTCAATATCGTGATGTACGCGCTGTCGTCGTAATGCCTGCCGTCCGCCGTCTTTTTTTCGTCATTCCCGCGAAAGCGGGAATCCACCTCCCAACCTCGCACTCGTGGAGAGCGTCGGAGATGGATCCCCGCCTGCGCGGGGATGACGGCATTTGCTAGGAAATATCATGACCGATATCAGCGAAGCGGAAATCCAGCAGAAACTGGCGCGCCTGGGCGAATTGCGCGCGGCGATCGGCCAGGCGATCGTGGGGCAGGGGGCGGTGGTCGAACAATTGCTGATTGGCCTGCTCGCCGGCGGCCATTGCCTGCTGGAAGGGGTGCCGGGCCTGGGCAAGACCTTGCTGGTCCGTTCGCTTGGAGAAGCGTTGAAGCTCGACTTCCGCCGGGTACAGTTCACCCCCGACCTGATGCCCAGCGATATTCTCGGCACCGAATTGCTGGAGGAGGATCATGGCACCGGCCATCGCAGCTTCCGGTTCCAGAAGGGACCGATCTTCACCAACCTGCTGCTGGCCGACGAACTCAACCGCACCCCGCCCAAGACGCAGGCGGCGCTGCTGGAGGCGATGCAGGAGCGGACCGTCAGCTATGGGGGCACCACCTATCAGCTGCCATCGCCCTTCTTCGTGCTGGCGACGCAGAACCCGCTGGAACAGGCCGGCACCTATCCGCTGCCCGAAGCGCAGCTGGACCGCTTCCTCCTCCATATCCGGGTCGATTATCCGACCGAGCAGGAGGAGCATGACATTCTGGCCCAGACCACCGGCGCCAAGCCGGGTGCGGTGCCGGCGGTGATGCAGGGCGAGGAGGTGCTGGCGCTGCAGAAGCTGGTGCGTGACGTGTATTTCGGCGAGGATCTGCTGCGCTGGGTGACGCGGATCGTGCGCGCCAGCCGGCCGGGCGAGGGCGCGCCGGAGGATATCCGCAAATATGTGAAATGGGGCGCTGGGCCACGCGCCGGTCAGTCGCTGATCCTGGCGGCCAAAGCGCGAGCGCTGCTCCAAGGCCGTCTGGCGGCCACGCGCGAGGATATCGTCGCGCTGGCCGGCCCGGTGATGCGCCATCGCCTGCTGCTGTCCTTCGCCGCCGAGGCGGAAGGGAAAAGTGCCGATGATGTCGTCGCCGCGCTCGTCCGCGCCGTGCCGCTCGGCTGATCCGGACACAACGTCATGGCCGATTTCATCCCCCCAGACGTGCGGAGCCGGCTCAAAAGCCTGCGCCTGCTCACGCGCCGGGCGGTGGGATCGCATGGGCTGGGCCTGCATCACAGCCATAGCCGGGGCGCGGGCCTGGAGTTCGCGCAATATCGCGCCTATGAGCCGGGCGACGAGTTGCGCCAGATCGACTGGAAACTCTATGCCCGGTCGGACAAATTCTTCGTCCGCGAGGCCGAACTGGAAAGCCCGGTCGCAGTCTGGATCCTGATGGATGCCAGCGCCTCGATGGCGCAGACCGATGCGATCCGGCCCGATTATAGCCGGCTCGACGCGGCCAAGAGGATCGCCGCCAGCATCGCCGAACTGGCGATGCAGCAGGGCGATCGCTTCGGCTGGATGGCGCTCTCCGATACCGGGCTGCGGTTGCTCCCGCCCGCGACCGGCCTGCGCCAGCGCGACCGGCTGCTGCTCGACATGCTGCCGCTGCGCGCCGAGGGGGGCTTTGCCGCCGAAGCGCAATTGGGGCCGGTCTGGGAACGGATTGGCGCGCATGATCTGGTGATTTTGCTCAGCGACTGTTTCGAGCCCGGCGCGATCGATCTGGTCGAGAAGCTGTCGGCGGCCGGGCGCGAGGTTCTGGTGATCGAGATGCTGACCGTGGGCGAGCGGGATTTCCCGTTCGACGGCGGCTATCGCTTCCGTGACCCGGAGACGGGCGAGGAGCTGCTGGGGGAT
Source organism: Sphingobium sp. VMM (assembly GCF_056790315.1). Lineage (NCBI taxonomy): Bacteria > Pseudomonadati > Pseudomonadota > Alphaproteobacteria > Sphingomonadales > Sphingobiaceae > Sphingobium > Sphingobium sp. VMM. The sequence goes on along the minus strand of NZ_JBXGSI010000002.1, from coordinate 246,541 downwards.
GGCGCCGCGCTGCGCGCCGAATTTCTGCGCCGCTTCGGCGAGGCGCGGGCGGAGTTGCATGCGCGTCTCGATGCGGTCGGCATCCGCCGTGCGACCCATGTGCTGGACGAGCCGATCGATATGCCGCTGCGCCGCCTGTTCGGCGCCCATGACGCGGCCGAATATTCATGACGCCCGCCTTGCTGCTCTCCGCCGCGCTGGCCGGCCTGCTGGCGCTGCTGATCCCGCTCGCGATCCATATCGCGCGGCGCAGCGAGCAGTTGCCGACCGATTTCGCCGCGCTGCGCTGGCTGCGGCAGAAGCCCAAGCCCCGGTCCTGGTTACGGTTCGACGAATGGCTGCTGCTTGCCCTGCGCCTCGCGCTGCTGGCGCTGGTCGTGCTGTGGATCGCCCATCCGGTGCTGTTCGGCGCGGCGAGCAAGCAGCCCTATGTCGCGCTGACGCCCGGCGTCGATCCGGCGGCGGTGGATGACAAGGCGCTGGCCGAGGGCAGGGCGCACTGGCTGGCGCCCGGCTATCCCCGCGTCGAAGCGGGCAAGCCGCTCGCGACCGACGCCATCCCGCTCGCCAGCCTAGTGCGCCAGTTGGACTCGGACCTGCCGCAGGGCGCGCCGCTGACCATTATCGTGCCGCAGATCCTCCAGGGCGCCGATGCGGAACGGCCGCGCCTGTCGCGCAAGGTCGACTGGCGCATCGTCCCCGGCGCGATGCCGGCGGGCAAGCCGGTGGCGCTACAACCGCCGTCGATCGCGATCCGTGCGGATAGCGGCCATACGGGTGGGTTGCACTATATTCTGGCGGCAGCGGGCAGTTGGCAGCCGGCAGGCAAGCCGGCGGATGTCGACAGCGGCCCACTGACGGCGCCACTGCCTCCGTCGGACAAGACTTTGTTCTGGATGAGCGCCGGCACTTTGCCGGAAGCGCTGCAACGCTGGATCGCGCAGGGCGGGCAGGCGATCGTCGCCTCCGATGCGCTGCTGCGCCAAGGCACGACGCCCGCGCCCCTGTGGCAGGATGATCTTGCCCGGCCGCTGGTGGAGGCGGTGCCGATCGGCAAGGGCCGCCTGCTCCGCTTCACCCGCCCATTGCAGCCGGCGCAGATGCCGCAATTGCTGGAGGCGGATTTCCCCGCCCGCCTGCGCGCGCTGATCCAGCCACCGAGCGTCGCGCCGCAGCGCGCCGATGCCGCCGCCTATGCGCCACTCACCGGTGGACGCGCCTATCCGCAACCGCCGGCCGACTTGCGCCCCTGGCTGGCGCTGCTGATCGCGGCGCTGCTGCTGGTCGAGCGCTGGTTCGCCACCAGCCGCAAACGGGCGATCGCGCCATGAGCGCCGACGCCCTGCTTTCCACCTGGCTGACGCCCAGTCGTCGGCGCGTGCGGCTCGACACGCTGCTGCTTGGCCTGCCGGTCCTGCTGCTGGCGAGCGCGCTGGTCTGGCGCTTCGTCGGACTGGTGCCGGCGGCGATCCTGCTGCTGCTCGGCGCTGGCCTGCTTGGCGCCCTCATCGTCCGCCGCGCCCGGCGCTTCGATCAGGCCTGGCTGGTACGCCGCCTCGACGCCAGTCGCGCCGATCTGGAGGATAGCAGCGCGCTTCTGTTCGCCGATCCGCAGGGCTTGGGGCCGTTGCAACGGCTGCAACGCGCCCGGCTCGACCAACGGCTCGGGCAGGGCATACCAGAAGAACTGGCCCCGGACTGGTCGCGTCGCGCGATCCCTATCCTCTGGATCATTGCCCTGCTCGGCAGCGCCGTCCTCCTGCTCTGGCCACGCGGTGCGGATCGTCCGGTCGTGCTGGCCCCCGCCGCTGAAGGCATAGCCGCAAAGCCCGGCATCCCGCGCCTGGTCGCGCAAAATCTGCGTATCATCCCGCCCGCTTATACCGGCCTGCCGCTGCGCGACGAGGCGAAGCTCGATGCGCGCGCGCCGCTCGGGTCACGGCTCGAATGGACCTTCCGCTTCGACCCGCAGGCAAGCGCGCCCGCGCTGCTGCCGCTGGGCGGGGCGGGCATTGCGCTGCGCCGCGATGGCGATCACTGGATCGCCAGCCGCACGCTCGATGCCTCCTTCCTCTATCGCGTCGACCCGGCATCCGGGCGCGGCCCGCTGCCGCCGCTGCACCGGATCGATGGCGTCGCCGATGCGCTGCCGCAGGTGAAGCTGATCGCGCCCGCCGCCAGCCTCAATATGGTGGCGCCGGGCCAGCGTAGCTGGACGCCCGTCTTCGCCGCGACCGACGATTATGGCGTTGCCGCCACCGCCCGGCTGCGCATCACTTTGGCGATCGGCGAGGGGGAGAATATCCGCTTCACCGAACGCGAGATTGCCGTGTCCGGCTCCGGCCCGGCGCGCGACCGGCGCTTTGCCCCGAGCCTCGATTTCGGCGCGCTTGGCTTTTCGGCCGGTGGCGACATGGTGGTGCAGATCATCGTGCGCGACAATCGCGCGCCATCGCCGCAGGAGGTGCGCGGCCCCAGCGTCATCTTGCGCTGGCCCGCGGCCAAGGCCCCCGAGAGCGGCGGCCTGCAGGGCATGGTCAACACCACCTTGCCGGCCTATTTCCGCAGCCAGCGCCAGATCATCATCGATGCCGAGGCGCTGCTGAAGCGCAAGCGCAGCCTGTCGGCCGACAAATATCTCTCGCAATCCAACGGCATCGGCAACGACCAGAAAATCCTGCGCGGCCGCTACAGCCAGTTCTTGGGGGGCGAGAGCGAAGGCGAACCCAGCCTGCCGACCGCCGATGCGGATGGCCATGGCGAGGGTGACGGCCATGATCATGGCCCGCCGGTCGCGGCCCCCAATGTCTTTGGCGAGAAGGAGGATGTGCTCGCCGAGTTCGGCCATCCCCACGATGAATCGCCCGCCTCCAGCCTGGACCCGGAAACCCGCGCGATCCTGAAACAGGCGGTGGACGAGATGTGGCAGTCGGAAATGCAGTTGAAGCAGGGCCGACCCGACCTGGCCTTGCCCTTCGCCTACAAGGCGCTGCGCTTCATCAAGGAAGTGCAGCAGGCGACCCGCATCTTCCTGTCGCGCGTCGGCCCGGAACTGCCGCCGATCGACCCCGCCCGCCGCATGACCGGCAAGCGTGAAGGGATAGCCGGCCATTTCGAGCCGCTGGTCGCGGTCGAGGGCGACGATGGCCCGGCCGCCGCCGCCTGGCGCGGGCTGGCGCAGGGACCGGTGCCGCTCGACGCGCTGGAGGGCTGGTCTCGGGCCAACGCCGCGCGCCTGCCCGATCCGCTGGCATTGAGTGGCGCGATCGACGCCGTGCGGCGCGAACCGGGCTGCGCTTCCTGTCGCGACAAGCTGCGCGCGCAATTGTGGATGGCGATGGAGCGGCCGCAGGGCGGCGTGGCGCGGCGGCGTCCGGCCGACGCTGCCGGCGCCCGCTATCTCGGCGCGATCGGGGGGCGGCCATGAGCGCACAACTCATCACCGCGCTGCTCCTTGGCGCGGCCGTGCTGGTCGGCTGGGCAAGGCTGCTGCTGTGGCAGCGTCCGGCCGGCGATCTGGGCGCCCGGCCCTGGCGCCTCGCGACACTGTTGCTGCTCCAGCCGGTCGTCGCGCTGCTCCTCTATTTCGGCCTGTTTCCACCCGCGCTGCCGGTGGCAGGCGGCACGCTGACCGTCGCCACCCAGGGCAGTTCGCGCTTCGCCTCGGCCGGCAAGGGCGCGCATCTGGTCGCGCTGCCCGAAGCGCCGGACGTGGCGGGCGCGCAGGCGGTGCCCGATCTGGCGACCGCGCTGCGCCGCTATCCCGACACGCGCCGTCTCGTCATCCTGGGGCAGGGCCTCGTTGCCCGTGACCGCGATGCGGTACGGGGGCTTGCGATCGACTATACGCCGCCGGCCACCGCCGCAGGACTGATCGCGCTAGCCCGGCCTGACCGGATCGCGCCGGGCGCAACCTTCGCCGTCGGCGGACAGGTTGCCGGCCTGCCCAAGGCGCAGGTCGAACTGCTCGATCCCGCCGCGCGCGTCACCGATACCGCCCCGGTGGATGCCGATGGCCACTTCAGCCTGACCGGCACCGCGCGCGCCGCCGGCACCGCCGAATTCACCCTGCGCTTGCGCAGGGCCGATGGCGGGTTGGTCGAGCAGGCCGTGGTGCCATTGCTGGTCGAGGGCGATGCCATGCCGCGCCTGCTGATCCTGGCCGGGGCGCCGGGGCCGGAAGTCAAATACCTGCGCCGCTGGGCGACCGACGCCGGCTATGCCGTCACCGTCAACATGAGCGCGGGCGGCGGCATTGCGCTGGGCGACGCACCGGTCGCAATCAACGCCGCCAGCCTGCGCCGCTATGACCTGCTGGTCGCCGATGACCGCGCCTGGGCCGGCCTTGGCGGCGCACGCGGCGCGGTGCTGGAAGCGGTGCGCGGCGGCATGGGCCTGCTGCTACGCGGCAGCGGCCCGGCCGACGGCGCGCTGCGCGGCCAATGGCGCGCGCTCGGTTTCGATCTGTCCGGGGGCAATGGTGTCGCGCCGATCGCCCTGCCGGCGCCGCTTGCCGCCGATCGTGCCCGCACCCGTGCAGGCATCGGCAGCGTGGACATACCCGCCGATCTCAATATCGGCGACGATCTCCTGCCCGAAGCGACCCGCATGGATGACGTCCCGGCCGGCCGCGACGTGGTTCCGCTGGTGCAGGACGCGGCGGGCACGCCACTCGCCGCCTGGCGCGCGCTGGGTGCGGGTCGCGTCGCGATCTGGACCGGCCTCGACAGTTTCGGCTTGGTGCTGAGCGGCCGGGGTGATCTTTATGGCGACTGGTGGGGGCGGATGATGGCCGCGGTCGTGCGCCCGGCACCGGGGTCTGTTGCCGCCTTCACCGGCCCGGCGTGGGTCGGCGAGCGGATCAGCCTATGCGGCCTGAAGCCCGGTGCCCGAGTCGATGGCGCGCCCTTGGCGATCGATCCAACGACTGGCGATTGCGCCGCCTGGTGGCCCGATCGGGCAGGATGGCATCAGGTGCGCCGGACGGATGGCGCATCCACAGCCTTCTACATCTACCCCGCCAATGCCCTGCCGGCCCTGCGCATCGCGCAGATGCATCAGGCCATGACCCTGTTGCAGGGCGCCGATCAGAAGACGGATTCTGCCACTGCCGCGCGCTCCGTTCCCGGCCCGTCCTGGCCCTGGCTCATCGGCTGGCTGATCGCCAGCGCCCTGCTCTGGTGGTTCGAGCGGTCCCGGATCGGCCGCACGGTGACCCCGCAGGCCTAACCCACGCCCAGCATCACCGGTCGCAACCGCTCGCTCGTCGCCACCAGCCAGCCGACAAACTGGTCGATCCGGGCAATGCCGCGCAGGTCGCGGGGCACCACCAGCCAGAAGCTGCGCTGGATATCGACCGCCTCGGGCAGTACGCGGACCAGCCCCGCCGTGGCGTCGCCGATGAAGCAGGGCAATATGCCGCAGCCCGCACCGCTGGCGATGATCTCCGCCTGGGCATTGATGCTGCTCGACCGGATCGCCGGTTCCAGCCGGGCGTCGACCTCCGCCAGATAGCGCAGTTCGGGCGCATAGATCTGATCGGGGACATAGCCGACCAGCACATGGCGCAGCAGGTCGCTCTTGACCTTCAACGGCGGCGCACCCTCCAGATAGGCGGGCGTCGCATAAAGCCCCAGATGATAGTCGGTCAGCTTGCGGGTGATCAGCGGGCCGGTCTTGGGCCGGGCCAGCATCACTGCAATATCCGCCTCGCGCCGCGAGGGGTTGAGGAAGCCGCTCGACGCCACCAGGTCGATCTCGATCCGGGGATGGTCAGCGGTGAAGCTGCGCAGATGCGGCGCGATCACCCGGCTGCCAAAGCCCTCCGATGCGCTCAGGCGGATCGTCCCGGCCATCTGCGTGCCCGCCGCGCTGCCGCTCCGCTGCACGCCGAGCGCCGCCGCCTCCATCCGCTCGGCCTGTTCCAGCAGGCGGGTGCCATGGTCGGTCAGCACATGGCCGGCCGGCGTATGCTCGAACAATCGTTGCTCCAGCGCCTGCTCCAGCCGCTTGATCCGCCGCGAGATGGTGGTGGCGTCCATCCTGGTCATCGCCGCCGCCGCGCTCAGCCGCTCGGTGCGCGCCACCGCCAGGAACAGGCGCAGATCGTCCCAGTTCATGGATGCGGCATTTTTGCAGGATGGATATGCATATCCGTCAGCTTGCCTGCATTTCTGATATCCTGCAAGGCGGGGCGAAAGCATCGTGCGGAAAAGTGGGAACCGGTTTTCCGCTTCAAACGATGCGACAAAAGAAGTTGGAGCGCGCGACTTGCGTCAGAGTGATCGCAGCGCGCTCCAAAGCATATTGGAGAGGATGGGCCATGCGTATCATCGATCATGTCATCAGCGGTCATTCGGCAGGTGACGGCGGCCGCACCAGCGACGTCTTCGACCCCAATAATGGCGGTGTGCAGGCGCAGCTGCGCCTCGGCACCCAGGCCGACCTGGACGCGGCCATGGCCGCCGCACTGGCCGCCCAGCCGGCCTGGGCCGCGACCAACCCGCAACGCCGCGCCCGTGTCATGTTCGCGTTCAAGACGCTGGTCGAACAGAATATGGACGAACTCGCCCATCTGCTCAGTTCCGAACATGGCAAGGTGATTGCCGACTCCAAGGGCGACATCCAGCGCGGGCTGGAGGTGATCGAGTTCGCCTGCGGCATCCCCCATCTGCTCAAGGGCGAATATACCCAGGGCGCCGGCCCCGGCATCGACGTATACTCGATGCGCCAGCCGCTTGGCGTGGTCGCCGGCATCACCCCGTTCAATTTCCCGGCGATGATCCCGATGTGGATGTTCGGCGTTGCCATCGCCTGCGGCAATGCCTTCATCCTCAAGCCCAGCGAGCGCGACCCGAGCGTCCCCGTGCGCCTCGCCGAACTGATGCGTGAGGCGGGCCTGCCCGACGGCGTGCTTCAGGTCGTCCATGGCGACAAGGAAATGGTCGATGCGATCCTGGATCATCCGGAGATCCGGGCGGTCAGCTTCGTCGGCTCGTCCGACATCGCCCATTATGTCTATCGCCGTGGCGTCGAGGCGGGCAAGCGCGTCCAGGCGATGGGCGGCGCCAAGAATCACGGCATCGTCATGCCCGACGCCGATCTCGACCAGGTGGTGAATGACCTCGCCGGCGCGGCCTTCGGCTCGGCCGGCGAGCGCTGCATGGCGCTGCCGGTGGTGGTGCCGGTGGGCGAGGCGACGGCGATCGCCCTGCGCGAGAAGCTGATCCCGGCGATCGACGCGCTGCGGGTCGGCGTCTCGACCGATGCCGACGCCCATTATGGCCCGGTCGTCACCGCCGCGCACAAGGCGAAGATTGAATCCTATATCCAGATGGGCGTCGATGAAGGCGCCGAACTGGTGGTCGACGGCCGCGGCTTCACGCTGCAGGGCCATGAGCAGGGCTTCTTCGTCGGCCCGACCCTGTTCGACCGGGTGACGCCGCAGATGCGCAGCTATCAGGAGGAGATTTTCGGCCCCGTGCTCCAGATGGTGCGCGCCGAAAGCTTCGAGGACGCGCTGCGCCTGCCGAGCGACCACCAATATGGCAACGGCGTCGCCATCTTCACCCGCAACGGCCATGCTGCCCGCGAATTTGCCGCGCGGGTCAATGTCGGCATGGTCGGCATCAACGTGCCGATCCCGGTGCCGGTTGCCTATCATACATTCGGCGGCTGGAAGCGCAGCGCCTTTGGCGACACCAACCAGCACGGCATGGAAGGGGTGAAGTTCTTCACCAAGGTGAAGACCGTCACCCAGCGCTGGCCCGACGGCGGCGCGACCGGCGACAGCGCCTTCGTCATCCCGACCATGGGGTGAAGAGGAGCGGGGAGGCGCGGCGATGCCTCCTTCGTCATGCTGACGAAAGTCAGCATCCATTCTCTCTAGGCCAGAGGCGGAAAGCCTAGCATGACGGCACGATCTTCCCAGAATGGATTATTCTGTTCGATCAGCGCGATCTTCCAGTCGCGCCGCCAGGCTTCCAATTGCTTTTCCCGTAGGATGGCGGCGTCCATCGTTTCGGCCATTTCATAATGGACCAGCCGCTTTACCCCGTGACGTGCCGTGAAACCGGGGACAGCGCCGGTGCGATGCTGATGCAGCCGCGCCATCAGGTTGGATGTGACGCCGATATAGATTGTGCCATGGCGCCCGCTGGCAAGGATATAGACGCATGGTTGACGGTTCATTCCGGCGCCGCGCTAAATGGATGCTGACATCCGTCAGCATGACAATTTGAAAGAATGAGACAAGCCCCATGACCCAGTTCGACCTCACCGACGAGCAGCGCGCCGTGCAGGAACTGGCGCAGCGCTTCACCGCCGATGCGATCACGCCCCATGCGGCCAAGTGGGACGAGGAGCATCACTTCCCCCGCGACACCATCCGCCAGGCGGCTGAACTGGGTTTCGGTGCCATCTATGTGTCGGAAGAGAGCGGCGGCATCGGTCTTGGTCGGCTTGAATCCGCCCTCATCATGGAAGCGATGGCCTATGGATGCCCCTCCACCTCGGCCTTCATCTCGATCCACAATATGGCCGCCTGGATGATCGACCGCTTCGGCGAGGAAGCGGTTAAGCAGCGCTATCTCCCCTCGCTGGTCACCTGCGAGACGATCGCCTCCTACTGTCTGACCGAACCGTCCGCCGGCTCGGACGCGGCGTCGCTGCGCACCCGCGCGGTGCGGGACGGCGATCATTATGTCGTCACCGGTTCCAAGGCGTTCATTTCGGGCGGTGGCGAAAATGACATTTATGTCGTCATGGTCCGTACCGGCGAAGATGGCCCCAAGGGCATCAGTTGCCTGGTGATCGAGAAGGACATGGAAGGCGTCAGCTTCGGCGCGCAGGAGCGCAAGCTCGGCTGGCATTCGCAACCCACCGCCCAGGTCAATTTCGACGGCGTCCGCGTGCCGGTCGCCAATCGCGTGGGCGCGGAGGGGCAGGGCTTCGCCATCGCCATGGCCGGGCTCGACGGTGGCCGGCTCAATATCGGCGCCTGCTCGCTCGGCGGCGCCCAGCGCGCGCTGGACGAGGCAGTCAATTACACCCGCGAGCGGCGCCAGTTCGACCGCGCGATCGCCGATTTCCAGAATACCCAGTTCACCCTGGCCGACATGGAGACCGAGCTTCAGGCCGCCCGTGCGCTGCTCTATCTCGCCGCCGCCAAGGTGAGCGAGGGTGCACCCGACAAGACCAAATTCGCCGCCATGGCCAAGCGCTTCGCGACCGACACCGGTTCGGCCGTGGCAGACCGCGCGCTGCAGCTGCATGGCGGCTATGGCTATCTGATGGACTATCCGGTCGAGCGCATCTGGCGCGACCTGCGGGTCCACCGCATCCTGGAGGGCACGAACGAGATCATGCGCATGATCACCGCCCGCGAATTGCTGAAGGCCTGAAAGGGATGACCATGACCGACGATGTGCTGATTGCGGTGGAGGGCGGCGTCGGACGCCTGCGGCTGAACCGGCCCAAGGCGATCCATGCCCTGACCCGCGCCATGTGTGCGACCATGACCGACGCACTGCTCGCCTGGCAGGATGATCCGGCGATCCGCGCGGTGATGATCGACCATGCCGAAGGGCGCGGCTTCTGCGCCGGGGGCGACATTCGCCTGATCGCGGAAAGCGCGGCCGGCGACAATCTCGCCGCGCGCGATTTCTTCGCGACCGAATATCGCCTCAATCATCTGCTCTTCACCTATGGGAAGCCGGTGATCGCCTTCATGGACGGCATCACCATGGGCGGCGGCGTCGGCATCGCCCAGCCGGCGCGCTATCGCGTCGCGACCGAACGCACCGTCTATGCCATGCCGGAAACCGGCATCGGCCTGTTCCCCGATGTCGGCGGCGGCTGGTATCTTTCGCGCCTGCCGGGCCGATCGGGCCGCTATCTCGCCGTCACCGGCGCGCGCATCGACGGCGCGGACGCGATCGCGCTCGGCCTTGCCACCGACTATCTGCCAAGCGATCGGCTGGAGGAGGCGAAGGCCGCGATCATCGCCGACCCGTCCGATATCGGCGCCGTACTGGCGCGCTTTGCCGTCAGCCCGCCCGACAGCGATTTCGCCGCCCGCCTGCCGGATATCGACCGGCTGTTCGCCAGCGACCGGTTGGAGGATATCTATGCCGCGCTGCGTGCCGACAGATCGGACTGGGCGCAGGCGCAGCTTGCCGCGCTCGACACCAAGTCGCCCCAGACGATGAAGGTCGCGCTGCGGCAATTGGCGCAGGCCAGCCGCCTGACCCGCTTCGTCGACAATATGGCGATGGAATATGATCTGGCCTGCCGCGTCATCGCCCGGCCCGACATTGTCGAAGGGGTGCGCGCGCTGATCGTCGACAAGGACAACCAGCCCCGCTGGAACCCGCCGACGGTGGAGGCGGTGACCGACCAGCTGGTCGACGCGATCTTCGCGCCTCTGCCGGACGGCGAGCGCTGGACCCCGCTGCCGCAAGCAGCGGTCGAAGCCTGAGAGTGTATTTGGAAATGCGCCGTTGGCGCATTCGCACCAGCCCGCACCCCCACCCGACCACCCATCAGGGTACCATGTCTGGGCGGTCGGGTGGGGGGGCGGGCCGGTGCCGCATCGAAAATGCGCTCTACCGCGCATTTTCCAAACAAGTTCTGACATAATAAAAGGATAGGATGGACATGAGCAGCATCGGCTTCATCGGCCTGGGCAATATGGGCGGCGGCATGGCCGCCAATCTGGTGAAGGCGGGCCACGCTGTCACCGCCTTCGACCTGTCCGAAGTCGCGCTGGCCCGCGCCGAGGCGGCCGGTTGCACCCGCGCGGCGTCTGCCGCGGGAGCGGTGAAAGGTGTCAACATCGTTGTCACCATGCTGCCCGCCGGCAAGCATGTCCGTGCCGTCTATGGCGAGCAATTGCTGGGCGCGGTCGCGCCGGACACGCTGCTGATCGACTGCTCGACCATCGACGTCGCCTCCGCCCGCGCCGTCATCGAACAAGCGAGCGAACGTGGTCTTGCCATGGTCGATGCGCCGGTGTCGGGCGGCATCGCCGCGGCCAATGGCGGCACGCTGACCTTCATGGTCGGTGGCGAGGGTGCCGCCTTCGCCCGCGCCGAACCGATCTTGCAGGCGATGGGCAAGGCGGTGATCCATGCCGGTGCGGCCGGGGCGGGGCAGGCTGCCAAGATCGTCAACAACATGCTGCTGGGCGCCACCATGGTCGCCACCTGCGAAGCCTTCGCCCTCGCCGAAAAACTGGGTCTCGATCTCCAGACCTTCTTCGACATTTCGTCCAAGGCGTCGGGGCAGAGCTGGTCGATGACCAGCTATTGCCCGGTGCCCGGCGTCGGCCCGGAAACGCCGGCCGACCGCGACTATGAGGGCGGCTTTGCCAATGCGCTGATGCTCAAGGATCTGAAGCTCGCGGTGGAGGCCGCCCATGGCGTCGACGCCAGCGTGCCGATGGGCGCGGCGGCGGAATCGCTCTATCAGGCGCTCGTCAACACCGGCGCCGGGGCCAAGGATTTCTCGTCCATGATCCGTTTCCTCAAGGGCGCGGCGGCCTGACATCCCTGACTTGACCGCAACCACATATGATCTACTGTGTGTCATATGTGGTTGCGCGATCGCTCCTGCGCGCGTGACAGCAGCATGGGAGAGAGACGATGGTGGCACTGGAGGCGCGCGACTATTTCACCGATCGCGGCATATTACAGGATCCCTATGCCTTTTTCGAGGCGGTCCGGGCGCATGGACCGGTCTATCAGCCGCCGGGCCGCGACTATCTGATCGTCACGGGCTTTGACGAAACGCTCGAAGTCCTCGCCAATGCCCAGGATTTTTCCGCCGTCAACGCGCTGCAGGGGGCTGCGGCGCCCTTGCCCTTTGCCCCGCAAGGCAGCGACATCAGCGCGCAGCTTGAAGCGCATCGGTCCGATTTTCCCGGCGGCACGATGCTGGTCGGGCTGGACGACATGCCCCACACAATGTTGCGCGGGCTGGTCAACCGGCTGTTCACCCCGTCCCGCCTGAAGGCGAATGAGCGTTTCATATCCGACTATTCGGACCATCTGGTGCGCCGGGCGGTGGCGCAGGGGCGCACCGAGCTGATCCGGGACATCGCCACCCCCTTCGTCACGCTGGTGATCGCCGATCTGCTGGGCGTGCCGGCGGAGGATCGCCAGCGCTTCATGGATGTGATCGACGCCGCGCCGCCGCCCGGCAGCCTCGACACGGCGGACAATGACTATGCGGGGGAGGGGCATCCGCTGATCGTCATGGGTTCCTATTTCGCCGCCTATGTCGAGGATCGGCGGCGTCATCCGCGCGAGGATATATTGACCGAACTGGCGCTGGCCAAATATGCCGACGGGACCACGCCCAGCGTGGCGGAGATCGTCAACCTCGCCACCTTCCTGTTCGGCGCCGGGCAGGACACCAGCGCCAAGCTGCTGGGCAACGCCATGCGCCATATTGTCGATCAGCCGGGGCTACAGGACCAATTGCGCGCCGACCCGGCGCTGATTCCGGCCTTGATCGAGGAAGTGCTGCGGATCGAGGGATCGAGCAAGCAGACGGCGCGGGTCGCGCGGCGCGATACCCGGATCGGCGATCGGGCGGTGCCGGCGGGCACCTGTATATTGCTGGCGCTGGCGGCGGCCAATCGCGATCCTGCGCGCTGGGAGGGGCCGGCAGAGTTGCAACTGGATCGCCCCCGCATCCGCGAGCATGTCGCTTTCGGCCGGGGCAAGCATGTCTGCGCCGGCGCGCCGCTCGCCCGTGTCGAGGTGCGGATCATTCTGGAGAAGTTTCTGGAGCATAGCAGCGCGATCGAACTCGACCCGGCCCGCCATGGCCCGCCCGGTGCCCGCGACCTGCATTTCGAGCCGAGTTTCATCATTCGCGGGCTGGCCGACCTGCACCTGACCCTGACGCCATCGACCACCGCATTGGCCGATCGGGGTGAGACGGGCAGCTTCCCCGTTGCGGGGCAGGCGCCGCAAGCACAGGTGGAACCACAGGATGAAATGCTGTCGACCGCTCGCACGAAGATCGGCGTGCTGCTGGCCGATCCGCAGACGCGCAGCCTGCTCGATCGCTATTTTCCGGGCGTGGCGGATGACCAGCGCATTGCGATGGCCAGGGGCATGACGCTCCGCGCGATCCAGCCCTTTGCCCCGTCGCAGTTCACCGATGCGGCGCTCGACGCGCTGGACGCGGATCTGGCGGCTCTTGCCGCATGAGGCGGCGGCGCGGGTCGATGGCCCGCGCCGCCCCGGTCTCAGTTGTTGACGAAGGTCAGCGTGGCGATGTTGTAGAGCGTCGCCACCTTGGCGCCGCGCAGGCTGAGATCGCCCTTTTCCTCCTGCGTCGCGGTCAGGATATAGCGGCCCTTTTCCCTGATCGGCAGGGTCACGCGTCCCTGGGCGTCGGTGACGAAGCCCTTCGACCATTTGTCGGGCGAGATCGCGGTTACCTTGACCCCGGCAAGCGGCTTGCCGTCGCGGACCAGCGTGAAGCTGTTGGCGCCTGCAGCGGTCGGCACGATTTCCAGCGGCATCCCGGCCTTGGCTTCGCTGCGACCGGCGCGCGCATAATAGATCACGCCTTCCTTCTTGCCTTCCTCGCCCCAGGGATCGAACACGCTGTCGTCGATCACGCGCACGTCGCCGGCGGGCACAGCGACCTCGATATAGCCGGCCTTGCGCACCTGCGCGGCGGAGGATGCGGGCACCAGCTTGGGTGCCTTCAGCTTCTCGAACTCTGGGTCGCCGCCTTCGGGCAGCGGATCGCCCGGCTCGCCCAGATAGATGCGCGCCGGGCCGGCGCCGTCACGCTCGACCCACACTTCATGCGCCTGCGCCATTGCGGGCAGGCAGGCGATCGCCAGCAGCGCACTAGTCCATTTCAGCATAGTCTCTCTCCTCAGAAACGGAAGCCGACCGTGCCCATGACGTTGCGCGGCGCACCCATGAAGCAGTCGCCACGCGCCAGGCAGGACGCGTAGAATTTCTTGTTGAGCAGGTTGGTCGCATTGAGCGCGAAGCGCCAGTCCTGCCAGGTGATTTCCGCCAGCGCGTCGACGGTGGTGCGCGACGGCGTGACGATTGACCAGATCGCGCTGGTCGACACGCTCTTGCCGCTATAGACGACGCCGCCGCCCAGGCGCAGCTGCGCCTCGTCTGCCAGGCCGAAGGTCTTGGTGGACCAGAGCGATGCGGTATGGCGCGGCATATAGTCGAGGCTGGTGTTGGTTTCCGACTTCAGCTTCGAATAGCCATAATTGGCCAGCAGTTCGAAATTGCCGGGCAGGGTATGGCTCGCTTCGATCTCGAAGCCCTTGGTGTTGAGCACGCCCGACTGTTCGGTGCCGCCGGCCGCGAGATAGAGGACGCGGTTGCGCTCCTTGATCTTGAACACGGTGGCGGTGACCAGGGTGCTGGGGGCGGGCTGCCACTTCACGCCGGCTTCATATTGGGTGCCGGTCTGCGGCTTGTAGGCATCGCCATAGCTGCCATCGCCATTGTCGATCCGGCCGGCGACCGGCAGGAAGCTCTCGGTGTAGCTGAAGAAGGGCGAGATGCCGGCGCCGATTTCGCCGATGATGCCGGCGCGGAAGGTGGTGGCATTGTCCTTCTGGCCCGAAGAACCGGTCACGCGGTCGCGGCGGGCGCCCAGCACGACCGATACCCGGTCATAGAAGCGGATCTGGTCCTGGACATAGACGCCGAGCTGCTTCTGGCTGTCGCTGGTGAACGGACCGGTCGGATCATAGGTCGCCAGCGCATCATAATCGATGTCGTAAAGGTCGACCAGTTCATAGCCGCCGGCATAACGCTTGGACACCTTGTTCCAGCTATAGTCGATGCCGACCAGCAGCTTGTGCTCGATATTGGCGCCGGTGTTGAAATTGAACTGGACGTTGTTGTCGGTCGAAAAGACGTTCATCCGCGCGTCGCTGGCATCGGCCGTCAGCGCGATGGTGCGCCCGTCGGTGCCATAGACCGAGAAGGGATCCTGCGGGTTGGTATAGCTGTCGGCATAATGGGTGTTATATTCCAGGTCGCTGTCGATATAGCGCGCCTTGAGGCTGAGCTTCACATTGTCGGAGAAGCGGTGGGTGATCGAGCCGCCACCCTGCAGCGACCGGCCATCATAGCGATCCCAGCCGGCCTTGCCGACGAAGGTGTAGCGATCCAGCTGCTCGCCCGCGACATTGTTGGGCATGAAGGTGCCGACGATCGGCAGGAACTGCGACGTCGAACCGGTATCATCCTCCTGATAGAGGCCGGTCAGCACGATGTCGGTATCGGGCGTCGGCTGCCAGCGGATCGAGGGCGCGAACATCACGCGGTCGTCGGGGACATGGTCGACATAGGTGTCGGCGTCGCGGACGCGGCCGACGAAGCGCACCGCCAGATTGTCGGCCAGCGCGACATTGACGTCGCCCATCGCCTCCTTGCGGTCATAGCTGCCATAGACAAGGTTGAGTTCGCCGCGCGTGGTGAAATCGGGCGTCTTGCTGACCAGGTTGACCAGGCCGCCGATCGACCCCTGGCCGAACAGCACCGATGCCGGGCCGCGCAGGATTTCCACGCGCGAGAAATTATAGGGGTCCGACGTGATCGACGCATAATAGCTGAAGATGTCGCGCATGCCGTCGCGGAACTGCAGCGCGTCCAGGCCACGGACGTTGAAGCCATCGACGCGGGTATCGCGGCCATAGGGGTTGGCCAGCACGCCGGCGGCATATTTCACCGTGTCGCTGATGCTGATCGCGCCCTGCGACAGATATTGTTCGGACGTGATGACCTTGATCGGCTGGGGCAGTTCGACCAGCGCGGTGTCGGTCTTGGACCCGGTGGTCGCGGCGGTGACGACGATGCTGTCTTCGTCGGTGCGGGGGGCGTCCGCAGCGGCCGCCTCTGCCGACCAGGCGGTGCCATGGCACAGCGCGATCAGGGCCGCGCCGCTCAATGCGATGAACTTCTTCATATGGGATCCCCCGTGACTCGTTTATGGGGCGCCCATAGCGATATTGATATTCGTTCGCAATTCTGTTGACTTGCATTTGCGAAAGGCATGTTGCGCAAATGCAACCGGCCGCCCCAGACGGAGCGGCCGCGTGCTGATTGGAAACCGGCTGTGCCCTTATAATTCCTCGGGCCAATAGAGCCGCATGGGGTTGTCGATCAGCAGCTTGCGCTGCAATTCCACCGTCGGGGCGATGCGCGGGATCATGTCGACCAGATGGCCGTCATCGGGGACCGCATCCTGCATGTTCGGGTGCGGCCAGTCGGTGCCCCACAGCACGCGGTCCTGATAGTCGGCGACCAGCGGCGCGACCGCTTCGGCAAAGGCGTTCCACGGATCACCTGTCGGATCGAGCCGATCCGGGCAGGTCGCCTTGAACCAGATGTCGTCACGGCTGTCGAGGAAGGCGCGGAACGCCTTCATGTCGGCGCCGTCCGGACCCTGGGTCACGTCGGGGCGCCCCATATGGTCGATCACCAGCGGCACCGGGATCGCGTCCATGAAGGGGCGCAGTTCCTCCAATATGTCGGCCTCGAAATAGATCACCACATGCCAGCCCTTGGGCAGGCGCTTGGCCACTTCCAGGAACTTGTCCTTGGGTGCGTCATCGACCAGGCGCTTGAGGAAATTGAAGCGGATACCGCGCATCCCGCCCTCATGCAGGGCGGCAAGATCGACTTCGGAAATGGCCGGATCGACCACGGCAACGCCGCGCGCCTTCCCGTTCGACCTGGCGATGGCGTCCAGCGTTGCGGCATTGTCGGTGCCATGGCAGCTGGCCTGCACGATGACGTTGCGGGCGAACCCCAGATGATCGCGCAGCGCGAACAGCATGTCCGGGCCGGCATCCTCGGGCAGATATTTTGCCTTCGCGCTGAAGGGGAACTGCGCCATCGGACCGAACACATGGCAATGGGCGTCGATCGCGCCGGCCGGCGGGGTGTAGCGCGGTTTGGACGGTTTGCCGTGCCAGCTGATGATGCGGCCAGGTTCGGGGGCGGTCATGCGAAAATCTCTCCATCCATCAACTTGCGCGCGGTGCGCAGCATGGCGGCGCTGATCACCGCGCCACTCTCGTCCAGTTCCATGACGCAGGTCGTCTCGCCGGTCGGATGCTCGACCGACAGCGTCTTGCGATTGCCTGCCGGGATAACGGCAACTTCGGCCGCCGGCGATCCGTCGATCAGGCAGGCGGTGGCGACGCTGACCGCGCCCAGCACGCCGATCGAGGCATGGGCGCGATGCGGGATGAAGCTGCGCACCGTGACCGCGCCGCCATCGCGCGGCGGGGCGACCAGCATCATCTTGGGCACTGACTTTTCCTTGACGTCGCCCAGGTTCATGCGTTCGCCGACAGCGAGGCGGATCACTTCGATCCGGGCTTTGAGCGCCACGTCCTTGTCCAGCGTGTCGCGGTCCTCATAGCCGGTGATGCCGACATCCTGCGCCTTCATCACGACGCAGGGCATGCCATTGTCGATCAGCGTGACGCGCACGCCCTCGACCTCGTCAAAGGCATTGCCGGTCGGCAGCAGTGCGCCGCAGGAGGAGCCGGCGGTGTCGCGAAACTCCAGCGGGATCGGCGCGGCACTGCCGGGCACGCCGTCGATCCTGGCCTCGCCAACATAGCGGACCGTGCCGCCCGGCGTCTGCACCGTGGCGATCGCGATCTGTCCGGTATTCTCCATGAAGATGGCGACGCGGGTCTCGCCGTCCTGCCCGGCGACAAGGGCACGCTCGATCGCGAAGGGGCCGATGCCAGCGAGGATATTGCCGCAATTCTGCGCGTCGCTGACGATCGCCTGATCGACGAAGACCTGGAGGAAGAGATAGTCGACATCGACGCCCTCCCGATCGGATTTCCTGACGACGCCGACCTTGCTGGTCAGCGGATCGGCGCCGCCCATGCCATCGATCTGGCGCGGGTCGGGCGATCCCATGGCCCGCAGCAGGAAGGCGTCGCGCGCGGCGCTGTCGGCGGGCAGGTCTTCCGAAAGGAAATAGCCGCCCTTGGACGTGCCGCCGCGCATCCACATGACTCTGGCCGACGTCATGCCCTGCCTCCGTTCGGTTCGAGCCTGTCGAGAACGGGGCGCAGGGTTCTCGACAGGCTCGAACCGAACGGGGAATATGTGAGAGCCTTACACATATTTCAGGCCCATTTCCTGGAGGCGCGGGCGCATATTGTATATGTCGAGGCCCAGTTCCCCGGCGGCCAGGCGGACGCGCTTGGCTTCCTCGGCGGCCTCGCGGGCCTGCGCCTTTTCCAGCACGGCGGCGGCGTCGGCGCGCGGCACGATGCACACGCCATCATCGTCAGCGATGATCACGTCGCCCGGATTGACCAGCGCATTGGCGCAGACAACCGGGATATTGACCGATCCCAGCGTGCCCTTGATCGTGCCCTGGGCATGGACCGCCTTGGACCAGACCGGGAAGTTCATCTGCTTGAGGTCGCGGACGTCGCGCACGCCCGCGTCGATGATGAGGCCACGGCAGCCGCGTGCCTGGGCGGAGGTGGCGAGCAGATCGCCGAAATAGCCGTCGGTGCAGGGGCTGGTCGGGGCGAGCAGCAATATGTCGCCTTCCTTCAACTGCTCGATCGCGACATGGACCATCCAGTTGTCGCCCGGCGGGGCGGAGATCGTCACCGCGCTGCCGGCGATGCGGGCGCCCGGATAGATGGGGCGCATATAGGGGGCGAGCAGGCCCTTGCGGCCCTGGGCTTCATGGACGGTGGCGACGCCCGCCTTGGCGAGGCCGTCGATGACGGCGAGGTCCGCCCGTTCGATATTCTGGACGACAATGCCGGACATCAAGCCTTCTCCTAGCGCATAAGTTGACAGCGATGTGGACAGGTGCAGCGCGATGCTCAAATCCGAACTGGAACCAGTGCATAAATTTTTGCTAAGTGTTGGACATGAACCCCGACCAGTTCAATATCCGTCATCTCGCCGCGATGGCGGCCGTGGTGGAGCTTGGCAGCGTCAGCCTGGCGGCGCGCGCGGTGAACCTGACCCAGCCGGCGGTGACCCAGGGGATCGCCAAGCTGGAGGCGCAACTGGGCCTGCCGCTGTTCGCGCGCCAGCCCGGCGGCATGGTCGCGCTGGAGCCGGCGGAGCGGCTGAAGCCCCGGATCGATGCGGCGCTGCGGCTGATCGGCAGCAACCGGGTGACGGCGGCGCAGGTGCGCGCCTTCGTCGCCCTGGCGCGCGGCGGCAGCTATGCCGCGGCGGCGGTGGCGACCGGCGTGGCCGAACCCTCGCTGCACCGGGCGGTCGGCGATCTGGGGCTGGCGCTGGGGCAAAGGCTGGTCGACCGGCGCGGGCGTGGCGTGATGCTGACCAGGGCCGGGACGGTGCTGGCGCAGCGGCTGCGGCTGGCGCTGGCGGAATTGCGGCAGGGGCTGGAGGATCTGGCCGACCTGCGCGGGCAGGAGGGCGGGCGCATCCTGGTCGGCGCCATGCCGCTTTCGCGCGCGCGCCTGATCCCGGATGCGATCGCCCGGTTCCGCGCCGATTTCCCGCTGGTCGACATCAGCGTGCATGAAGGATCGCATGCCGAACTGGTCGGCCCGCTGCGCGATGGCGAGATCGACATGATGGTCGGTGCGCTGCGCGATCCCGCCATGGCGCTGGACCTGGCGCAGCGGCCCCTGTTCGAGGATCGGCCGACCATCCTGGCGCGGCGTGGCCATGCGCTGGCGGCGGGCTGGGACGCCGATGCGCTGCGCCGCTATCCCTGGATATTGCCGCCGGAGGGCACGCCGCTGCGGCAATTGTGGCAGGCGATGTTTGCTGCGCTGGGCGGCGATCTGCCGGCGGTGCCGATCGAATGCGGATCGGTGATGACGATCCGGCAATTGCTGGTCGGCGGCGAGTATCTGACCTTGCTGTCGCACGATCAGCTGGCGCTGGAGCTGGAGGCCGGGCTGCTGATCGATATCGGCCCGGCACCCGGCGCGATCAGCCGGACCATCGGCCTCACGACGCGGGCCGACTGGCGCCCGACCCGGTTGCAGCAGCAGTTCATGGCCGCGATCGATCAGGCTGCGGCACATATGAATTCGTAAAATCTTATACTGGTCCAGCGGATTCGATTGGCGGCATCTGACATGATCCGTCATCCAACCCGACATGGAGCAGGAAATCGGTCTGATCGGATTTGGCGAGGCAGGGGCCACCTTTGCGATGGCGGGGGACTGGATCGACGCAGCCCGCGTCTATGATATCCAGACCGATGTCGGCGCCACCCGCGATGCGATGTTGGCGCGCTGTGCCAGGGCCGGCGTCCGGGCCGTGCCGACGCTGGCCGATGCTGTTGCGCCCGTCACCTTCATCCTGTCGCTCGTCACCGCCGACCAGGCGCTGGCCGTGGCGCAGGCCGCCGCCGCCCATATCGCCCCCGGCGCGCTTTATTGCGATCTCAACAGCGTCGCGCCGCAGACCAAGCAGGCGGCGGCCCGCGCGATCGAGGCGGCCGGTGGCCATTATGTCGATGTCGCCGTCATGGCGCCGGTCGATCCGGCCCGGCTGAACGTGCCGCTGCTGGTCAGCGGTGCCCATGCCGATGCGGCGCGGGCAGGGCTGGCCCGGCTGGGCTTCACCAATATCCGCGTCGTCGGCGAGGCCGTCGGCCGGGCGTCGGCGATCAAGATGATCCGGTCGGTGATGGTCAAGGGGCTGGAGGCGCTGACCGCCGAGTGCATGCTGGCGGCCGATGCGGCGGGCGTGCTGGACGAGGTGATCGGATCGCTCGATGCCAGCGAGAAACCGCGTCCCTGGGACATTCGCGCCGACTATAATCTCGACCGTATGATGGTCCACGGACTGCGCCGCGCGGCCGAGATGGAGGAGGTGGTCAAGACGCTCGACGGCCTTGGCACCGGTTCCGCGATGACGCGCGGCACGGTCGAGCGCCAGCAGGCGATCGGCACGCTGGGCCTCAAGGCACCGCCCGAAGGGCTGGGCGCCAAGATCGACAGCATCATCCAAGCAAAAGCAGAACAGACAGGAAAGGCCGACGCGGCATGACCATGATTATCGACTGCCACGGCCATTATACCGTGCTGCCCAAGGGGCATGACGCCTGGCGCGAGGAGCAGAAGGCGGCATTCAAGGCGGGCGTGCCTGCCCCCGCCTATCCCGACATCAGCGATGCCGAAATCCGCGAGACGATCGAGGCGAACCAGCTGCGCCTGATCAAGGAACGTGGCGCCGACCTCACCATCTTCTCGCCGCGCGCTTCGGCCATGGCCCCCCATGTCGGCGACGCGGCGGTGGCGAAGGAATGGGCGATGCGCTGCAACGACCTGATCGCGCGCGTCGTCGGCCTGTTCCCCGAAACCTTCGTCGGCGTGTGCATGCTGCCCCAGTCGCCCAAGGCGGACATGGCCAACAGCATTGCCGAGCTGGAACGCTGCGTCGACATGGGCTTCATCGGCTGCAACCTCAATCCCGATCCGGGCGGCGGCCATTTCCAGCATCCGCCGCTGACCGACAAATATTGGTATCCCTTCTACGAGAAGATGGTCGAGCTGGACGTGCCGGCGATGATCCATGTGTCGGGCAGCTGCAATCCGGCGATGCACGCGACCGGCGGCTATTATATCGCGGCCGACACGATCGCCTTCATGCAGTTGCTGGAGGGCGACCTGTTCAGGGACTTCCCGACCCTCAAGTTCATCATCCCGCATGGCGGCGGCGCCGTGCCCTATCATTGGGGTCGCTATCGCGGCCTGGCCGACATGTTGAAGAAGCCCGACCTGTCGACCCATCTGATGAACAACATCTTCTTCGACACCTGCGTCTATCATCAGCCCGGCGTCGACCTGCTGGCCGACGTGATCGACAACAAGAATATCCTGTTCGGGTCGGAAATGGTCGGCGCGGTGCGCGGCATCGATCCCACCACCGGCCATTATTTCGACGATACCAAGCGCTATGTCGATGCGCTGGACATCAGCGAGGGCGAGCGTGCCGCGATCTTCGAGGGCAATGCCCGCCGGGTCTTCCCCCGGCTCGACGCGCAATTGAAGGCGCGCGGCCTGTAACCCTATCCCCGCGGAGGGGCGCGTTCATCCCCCGGTCCTTTGTTGGAAGGAAGGGCCGGGGGATGGATGCCAAGAGAGGATGAGATGAGCATCGATATCCACGAATATCTCGCCGAGTTCGACGATATCCCCGGCACCCGCGTCTATACGGCGGCGCGGGCGCGTCAGGGCTATTGGATGAACCAGTTCGCGATGAGCCTGATGAAGGCGGAAAACCGCGTGCGCTGGCTGGCCGGCGAGCGCGCCTATATCGACGAATGGCCGATGACCGAGGCGCAGAAACAGGCGATCCTGGACCGCGACTATAATCGTTGCCTGGACCTGGGCGGGAACATCTATTTCCTTGCTAAGGTGTTCTCGACCGACGGCCTCAGCTTCCTGCAGGCGGTCGGCACCATGACCGGGATGAGCCCGGAAGACTATCAGGCGATGATGATCGCCGGCGGCCGCTCGCCTCAGGGTGTCCGCTCCATCAAGGAGAAACGCTGATGGCCCGCATCACTGCCGGCGTCGCCACCAGCCATGTGCCCGCCATCGGCGCTGCCATGGATCTGGGCAAAACCGCCGAACCCTACTGGCAGCCTTTGTTCGCCGGCTATGACTGGTCGCGGCAATGGATCGCGCAGGAAAAGCCCGATGTCGTGATCCTGGTCTATAATGACCATGCCTCCGCCTTCGACATGAAGATCATCCCGACCTTCGCGATCGGCTGTGGCGAACGCTACAAGCCGGCCGACGAGGGCTGGGGGCCGCGCCCGGTGCCCGACGTGATCGGTGAGCCGGACCTGGCCTGGCACATCGCCCAGAGCCTGATCCTCGACGAATTCGATATGACCATCATCAACGAGATGGATGTCGACCATGGCCTGACCGTGCCGTTGAGCCTGATGTTCGGCCAGCCCGACGCCTGGCCGTGCCGGGTGATCCCGGTCGCGGTCAATGTCGTCACCTATCCGCCGCCGTCGGGCAATCGCTGCTGGCGACTGGGCGAGGCGATCGCCCGCGCGGTTGAGAGCTTCCCCGAGGATCTCAACGTGCAGATCTGGGGCACGGGCGGCATGAGCCACCAGCTTCAGGGGCCGCGCGCCGGACTCATCAATGCCGAGTGGGACAATCGTTTCCTCGACCTGATGAGCCAGAGCGACGATGGCGAGGCGCTGCGCGCGATCGAGCATATCGAATATCTGCGCGAGACCGGGTCCGAAGGGATCGAGATGGTCATGTGGCTGATCATGCGCGGCGCGCTGGGCGACAAGGTCCGGCCGCTGCACCGCCATTATCATGTTCCCGCTTCCAACACTGCGGTCGGGCACCTGGTGCTCGAACCAACGGACTGAATTTCGGTTCGCACTCGTGCCTCCCCTCCCTTCCAGGGAGGGGCCGGGGGTGGGTGCGAGCGTAGCGAGCCTCCTTCGGAGGCACCCACCCTTGAATAGAGACAGGTGTCTCTATTCACCCCCCCCTGGAAGGGAGGGGCTTTAGATGGAGAAAATTCCATGCGTATTGCCCTCGCCGGTGCCGGCGCCTTTGGCGAAAAGCATCTTGATGGCCTCAAGAATATCGACGGCGTCACCGTCACCTCGATCATCGGCCGCGAACTGGAGGCGACGAAGAAGGTCGCCGAGAAATATGGCATCGGCCATGTGACCACCGACCTCAACGAGACGCTGGCGCGTGACGATGTCGATGCGGTGATCCTGTGTACGCCGACCCAGATGCACGCGGAACAGGCGATCGCCTGCATGAATGCGGGCAAGCATGTCGAGGTGGAAATCCCGCTCGCCGACAGCTGGGCCGATGCGCAGGCGGTGCTCGCCAAGCAGCAGGAAACCGGTCTTGTCTGCATGGTCGGCCATACCCGCCGCTTCAACCCGTCGCACCAGTTCGTCCACAACCGCATCCAGGCGGGCGAATTCAACGTCCAGCAGATGGACGTGCAGACCTATTTCTTCCGCCGCAAGAACATCAATGCCAAGGGCGAGCCGCGGTCGTGGACCGACCATCTTCTGTGGCATCATGCCGCGCATACGGTCGACCTGTTCGCCTATCAGGCCGGCAAGATCGTCGCCGCCCATGCGATGCAGGGGCCGATCCATCCGGAACTGGGCATCGCCATGGACATGTCGATCCAGCTCAAGAGCGAGACCGGCGCCATCTGCACCCTGTCGCTCAGCTTCAACAATGACGGGCCGCTTGGCACCTTCTTCCGCTATATCGGCGACACCGACACCTATATCGCCCGCTACGACGATCTGGTGAACGGCAAGGAAGAGCCGATCGATCTGGCCGGGGTCGCCATCTCGAACAATGGCATCGAGTTGCAGGACCGCGAGTTCATTAGCGCGATCCGTGAGGGCCGCGAGCCCAACAGCTCGGTCGCCAAGGTGTTCGACTGCTATCGCGTGCTGGGCGAACTGGAAACGCAGCTCGCCGGCTGATTCCGATCCCTTCGGGGTCGCAAGGGGGCGTGGATGGCGACAGGCCGTCCGCGCCCTTTGTCTTTGACAAGGTGCAGTGATGCTGGCGCATCAGCACCTTGCAACGCTCAAGCGCCGCGCGGGCTTGGCATTATCGATCGATCAGCGGATGGCGCAGGTGCAGGTCGTCGAGCAGCGTCTCGATCACCGATATCTCGCCCGCCGTGCCGTTCGGCGTGAAGGCCCAGTTGCAATGGGGATGGGTGGCGCGGCTGTAGATTCGGACCGGGCCGATCGCCTTGCGCCAATGATGCTTGCTCTTGCCATGGGCGATCACCAGCCGCGCGATCATCATGTCGATCAGCCGGTCAGACGTCATCGTCCCACCCTTCGATCCCGTCCGCGTCGCGATTGCCCGACCAGCTGACCGGGCTGTCCAGATAGGCTTCCAGCTCGCGCCAGTGCCGGTCCCAGCCGGGGCCGCGCCGCGCTTCGGGCACCTGCCGTTCGACCAGCCAGCGGGCGCGGGCCACGGGATTGCCCGCCGGGGCGCGCAGCCGGTCGAGGATGGCGCGGATGCTCTGCTGATCGTCGGTCATGATGACCGCCTGATAGGCGGCGACTTTCCCGCGTTCAAGCGAGCATCCGCGCGGCCCCTGCTTATTGTTCCGCCGACAGCGTGACCGGCCCGATCAGGCCCGACGGACGCAGCGGCGCATTGGGGCGATAGGTGGGGGCGGCGGTGAAGGTGATCTTGTCCGCGCCGGGCTGCTGGTCGCCGATCAGGCGGTTGACCCACAGGTTCGCGACCTTCACTTCGATCGCGTTGCGGCCGGGCTTCACCAGCTTTCCGACGTTGAGGCGATAGGGGGCGAACCAGCTTGTGCCCGCGACCTGGCCATTGACCCTCACCTCCGCGACATCGCCGACACTGCCCAGATCAAGCCAGAGCGGTGCGCCGGCTTTGGCGCCCTTGGGCAACGTAAAGCTGCTGGCATAGGTCGCCTCGCCCGAGAAATAGCGCACGCCCGGATCGCTGCTCTTGTCGAGCGCCGTCAGTGTGGGCATCGCAATCTCGGCCGGCGCGCCGCGACCCGGCTGGAAGCGCACGGTCCAGGGCTGCGACAGGGTGGCGACCGGCTTCACCGCCACCGGCGCGATCGTCCGGCTGGGGGCCTGCGCCGGTTTGCGGAACAGGATGAAGAAGGCATCCTCCGGCCCGACATCGAGCGGGACGACCGTGTCGCTGCCCTCGGTCCTATAGGACAGCGGCGCGGCGCTGCCGTCGATCGCGCGCCAGATTTCCGGCTGGCGGCCGGTGACGCGGAAACGCGCTTCGACATGCTCGGCCTGCGCCTTGCCATTGGTCACATAATAGAGGTCACCATCGGGCAGGGCGCGGTGGAGGAAGCGATAGGCACCGGCATCGCCGCTGCCGGTGACACGGAAATCGGCGCCGATGCCCGTGCCGGCGAGCGCGGCGTCGATATCGGCGCTGGCGATTACCTTGCCCTTGCCGACCGGCTTGCCGCTCCACAGTTTCGCCACCAGCGCGCGGAAGGCGGCGGGATCGTCCTGCAGGCCGGGCGCGCGTTCGGGTGCCGTGCCGATCAGGGTGGCGCCAGCCTCGACCAGCGCGGCGATGCGCTGCAGCGTGGCGAGCGTCATCACCTTGCTCGATCCGCCCAGATACAGCGCCTTGTAGCGCGCCTTGCCGGCGATCAGGTCGCCATCCTGCACCGACGCTTTGGTCGCCAAAATCTCGGCATTGACGAAGTCATAGGCATAATCGCTGGGCAGGTCGGCCGGCACGCCATGTTCGAACAGCGCGGTGATCGGCGCATCCTCGCCATAGAAATAGGCGATGTCGGCATGGTCGCGGCCCTGCTGCAACAGGAAGCCGGTGCGCGCCATATAGTCGACCCAGGGCTTGGCCATATTGGCCCAGCTTTCGTGGCGGTTGAAATATTGGCCGAAGATCATGAGGCTGAGGCCCGGCACCTTGTCATCCACCGGCTGGTGGACGGAGGTGTGGACGATCGGCCGGTTGACGCCGGACACGAATTCCAGGTCGATCACGCGCTTGAGGTCCGCCGGGGCAAAGGCCCAGGGCGCGAAGGCCGAGGTCATGCTTTCGGCCGACACGATATTCTGTCCATAGATATGGGCGACCGACGCCGCGCCCTTCATGTCGCCGATCAGCGTCGGGCGCGGCGCGCTGCCGCGATTGAAGGTCCACATCGCCGCCATCGGCACGTCGGTATGCGATCGCATGGCAAGGTCGTCGCCCAGCACCGGCCGGCCATTTTCCAGCGCTTCGCCATAGACGGTCAGGCCATTTTCATGCGCGACCCGCGCCACCGTGCCATAATGGGCGTCGGCCAGCAGGTCGGCCAGGGTCTGGCGATAATCATGCAGGAAGGCGTCGCTGCACGCGGGCGATCCCACGACTGCGCCGGTCAGGGTCGGCAGGAAGGGGACGGGATCATAGCCGCGCCGCGCCTTGAACTCCTCCACCATGCGCGGTGTCCAGTTGGACGCGCCCACCTCGATACTGTCGGTCAGCAGCGCGCTGATGCCCTTCCTGCCGATCCAGTCGGCGCCGACCGCATCGCGATACATGGCGAGATAGGTTTCGAGATAGCGGCGCACGGCGGCCGCATCATATTTGTCGACCTCCAGCCCGGTGGCTTCGGGCGTGGCGGGATGGTTGGTCTTGCCGGTCAGCGACCAGCCCATGCGGACGATGCGCCAGCGCGTGCCCTTGGGCGCGGTCCAGTCGAGCGTGCCGTCGGGGCGCAGCCGGTCGGTCAGGTCGATGACCCTGGCCGGATCGATCGCCGGTGCATCGGCCGGACCCATGCTCAGACGGTTATAATCGGATGCGATGGCATAGCCGGCCTTCGCTTCAAACTGGTCGATCCGCGCCTCGGCCGACAGGCGCAGGTCGCCAATGCCCAGGGTCGGGCTGGCCGGGCGGCCGAACACGTCGATCATCACCGCGCCGGGTGCGCCATCGCCCAGGCCCGGCGACTTGGCGGCATCATTGGGCGACAGGACCAGCCGGAAGCGCTGCGCCGTGACGGGCGCAAAGCTGGTGGTGGAGGCGACTTCGGTCAGCGAGAAGCGGCCGAGCGGCTGCCAGCCCTGCGCCGTTTCCGCCTCGATCGTCGGGCGATAGGCGGGATCACCGAAGGGCGGCCGGGCATGAGGCACGAACAGGCTGGCCGATCGCACCGTGACGGGCTTGCCATAATCGAGGATCAGCGTGCCGGGATGCGCCGCATCGCCCTTGGCCATCTGGGCCACGGTTTCCAGATCGCTATCGCCCAGCGCGGCGGCGCCCGCGATCGGCTGGCCATTGGCGTCAAGGATGCGGGGCGTCGGCAAGGGTGCCGCTGCAATCGGATAGGCCAGCACCCGCGCCTCGCCATAGGCGCGCGGCTGGTCCGGTATCTCCGCGTCGCCCGCCAGCGGATCGCTGAACTTGGCGCTCTGGAACGCGCCGGTCACATTGGACGGGGCGGGCAGGGCGCCCTTGACCCGCTGGCCGCCCTCGACCTCGACTTCAGACCAGACCAGCTTCTTCATCGCGTCCTGCGGCTTGACCCAGGGGCCGCCAGTCTCGCTCCAGCCCGGCGACGCCGCGATCGCGAATTCCAGCCCCTTGGCATCGGCGGTCTGGACGGCATGGCGGAAGGCGTCCTTCCAGCCGTCGGTCATATAGACCAGCCGTTCCTTGACGATCTGCGGTGTCTGCAGATTGGCGTCGAAATTCTGCACCCCGCCAATGCCGATGCGCGCCAGCCAGTCGAGATCCTTGTCGATCCCGTCCTTGGTCACATTGCCGTTCAGCCAGTGCCACCACACACGCGGCCGGGCCGACTGGGGCGGATTGTTGAAGCCGTCGGCCAGATCGTCGGCCTGAGCCGGCATGGCGAGAACAGTGCCGGCCAGCAGCATGGCGAGACGCAGGGAACGGAATGTCATCGGGGCGATCCTCATTCAGATGATTGGGGCGGATGACAGCATCCGCCGCAGCGCCAGACTGGCGACCAGCGCACCGAGCGCGCCGCCATAGGCAATCTTGATGGCCAGCGCGGCGCTCCAGCCGATCGGCGGCAGGCCACCGGTCGCGAGTGCAAGCAACCCGCCCAGCGCGGCGCCGGCCAGCGCAAAGCCGGCGGCGCGCAGCAGGATCGGACGCAGGGCGCCACCCACCCGTCTGCGCGCGATCAGCGCCGGGACGAGCGCGCTCATGAGCGCAACGGCAATGCTCTGCGGCACGAAATCCAGCGCCAGTCGATCGGGCGTCGCCCAGGCCAGCAGGCGCGGCTGAGTGCCGAACACAGCGAGGAAGAAGGCCAGGCTCAACGCGCCATTGATGCCGACGCTGATCGCCGCCTCCCGCCGGATCGAGACGGTGCCGGTCATTGTCCCGCCTTCGTAAGCAGGCCGCGCATGTCCATCCAGCTCAGAAATTGCGGCAGCAGGCCCATGGTCGTCGTGCCCGGCTTGCCCATGCCGAACCCATGATCGCCGCGTTCATAGGCGTGGAGTTCGACCGGCACATGCGCCCGGCGCCAGCTTTCCACCAGCGCATAGGAGGGATTGGGGAACAGGCTGTCGTCATTGGCGATCGCCGCGAACATCGGCGGCGCGTCGGCGGGGACATCGCGCGGCAGCATCGGGCCATAGACATAGCCGATGAAGGACGGGCGATCCGCGCCCTTGCCCTCCAGCGTGGCGTTCATGACGGTCATGGCGCCGGCGGAAAAGCCGATCATGCCGACCCTGTTCGGATCTACGCCCCATTTGCTCGAGTTTGCGCGGACCAGTTTGAGTGCGGCTAGTGCATCCAGTGTGGCGCGCGGCTCGCTGATCGTTGGCGGGACGTTGGGATCGCGCAGCGAATCCGCCATGCGCTTGCCCATATAGGCGGATGCCTCGGCGGTGTCGGCCGGGGTCTGGTTCAGCCGATATTTGAGGACGAAGGCCGCGACGCCATGATCGGCCAGCCAGCGCGCGACATTCCAGCCCTCATGATCCATCGCCAGCAGCATGAAGGCGCCGCCGGGCGCGACGATCACCGCCGCGCCGGTCGCCTTCGCCGGATCGGGCAGGACCGGCGTAATGGTCGGCACGGTGACGTTGCGCACGGCGAGGTCGTCGCCGAAACGCACCCAATTCTCGGCCGATCCCTTGGGCGCCTTCAGATCAGGATAGAGCGGGATGGCATTGGGCTCGGCCGGAGCCTGCGCCGGCACGGGCGTCGGCATCTGCGCGATGGCGGGCGAGGCCAGCAGCAGCGGCAGGAGGACAAGGCGCTTCATGGCAGGCCTCCCCTTCAGAGCGCGTTGCGGCGGGCGATCGCGCCATAGACGGCGGCGCTGGGCTTGGCCGTGCGGGCGAAGGTCACCGGATCGACGCTGTGCAGGCCGAATTTGGGCTTGTAGCCGAAGATCCATTCGAAATTGTCGAGCAGCGACCAGTGGCAATAGCCCAGCACCGGCACGCCATCGTCGATCGCGGCCTTGAGCCCCGCCAGCGCTTCGGGAATGAACTTCGCGCGGACCGCATCATCGTCGCTGCCCACGCCATGTTCGGACACCAGGATCGGCACGCCGGTCGCTTCATGGGCAAAGCGCACCGCGCCGCCGAGCGAGGGCGCCCAGACTTCGGTGCCGGACCAGTTGACGGCCGATCCCTTGGGCGCGGGCAGGCGGCCCTTGTCGCCCCACAGGGCGCGCTCGTAATTCTGGACGCCGATGAAATCGTCGGCCTTCGCAATCTCCAGCCAGTTGCCGTAAAGCTGCTTGCGCATGGTATCGCGCACCGAATGGGCGCCGACCGCCTGATCATCCATCAGCGCCAGCGAGAAGCCGACCGGCAGGTCGCCGCGCACCGCCTTGATCGCGGCCTTGCCGGCCTTGTGCGCGGCTTCCAGCCCGGTCTGGAGCGCGGGCAGATCGTCGAAGCCGGCGACATTGGCGCAGACATATTTGGGCACGCCCAGCCGCTTGGCGGCGGTTTCCAGCGTCAGTTTCTGGATGTCCCACACCTGCGGCGGCAGCATGGGCTTGAGCAACAGCAGGATATTGGGCTCGTTGAGGGTGATGGCGCTGGCGATGCCCTGGCCCAGCGCGCGCATCGCCTTGTCGCAATAGCGGGCGAAAAGCTGCGCGCTTTCCGGGTTGGTCCAGCCGCCCTGCGCGCTGAACCAGCGCGGCGCGGTGAAATGGCTGAAGGTGACGATGGGGGCCAGGCCGCGGGCATGGCAACCGTCGATCACCGCCTTGTAATGATCGAGCATCGCCTGGGAGAAGAGGCCCTTTTCCGGCTCGATCCGTGCCCATTCGATGCCGAAGCGATAGGCGTTGAGGCCCATGGCCTTGACCAGATCGAGGTCGGTTTCCCACAGCGCGAAGCTGTTGCAGGCGTCGCCCGAAGGCTGGGCAAAGACGGTCGGCTGCTGATTCTCCACGAACCACAGGTCGCTGGCGATATTATTGCCCTCGACCTGATGCGGCGCAGTGGCCGCGCCCCAGTAGAAGCCCTTGGGGAAATTGGGGGTGGCGCTCTTGCGCGCGGCGATGGCAGGGGCGGCCATCAGCGCGGCGCCGGTAGCCAGAAGGGTGCGGCGATCCAGCATGTTCCGTCTCTCCTATTATAATTGTCAGGCAGTGGTTTCGCGCACAAAGGCGCAGATTTCTTGCAACAGCCGCCGGTCGGCGGTGCCCAGATGCATGGCCATGCTATAATGATTATGGCCCGACTGGATGAAGGCGCGCGGCATGGCGCCATGGCGGGCGAGCCGGTCCTGCAACAGCCTCAGAAACTCGGCCTGGAAGCGGGGCGGGTCGAACTCGGCGCAGGCGATCAGCAGCGGCAGATCGGTTGCGGCAACGGCCTCCAGCGGCATGCGGTCGGGATAAAATGAAGCATCGCCATAATAGAGCGTGTCGCGCGGATCGAGCGGGGTATAGCCATAAAGACCCGACAGCAGCACGGCGGCGCGCACGGCGTCCGATCCGGCAAGTTTCAGATAGCCCGCGACATGGACCGCGCCGGCCGATGTGCCCATCAGGACGATGCGATCGGCATCGCCGCCATGTTCGGCGGCATGATCCTTGAGCCAGCCGACGACCGCCGCGACATCCTCGGACCCCGCCGGCCAGCCATGGTCGGGGGCAAGGCGATAATTGATGACGACGCCCAGGAACCCGGCCTGCGCCGCCATCCGGCCGACATTGGCATTGGGCCAGGCGTCGGCGCTGCCCTTGTCGCCTTTCAGGAAACCGCCGCCATGGACGAAGACCAGAATGGGGGCAGGGGCATCACCCTTGGGGGCATAGAGGTCGAGCCGGTGGCGGGCATCCGGGCCATAGGCGATGTCGGCCTGCGTCACCGGAACCGCCGCCGCCAGCGCCATCTGCTCGGCATCGAACAGCGCCCGGCACTGGCCGAGTATGTCCGGTCCCAGATCGGTGCCCAGTGCGGTGATGGCGTCCCTGATCGGCTTCATATGTCCCCTCTGGCCAGAAGGATTAGGAAAAAAGACGGGACGCCACCAGCGGCGCCCCGCCTCAGGAGGATCAGAATTTTGCGTCCAGGCTGATGCCGATCTGGCGGAAGGACTGCGGGCCATAGATGGCGCCGATATTCTGCTCGCCCTGGTCGGTGGTGTAGGGGAAGTCGCTCTGCATCAGCGAAGGCTCATGCACGTTGAACAGGTTGCGACCGAAGATCGCGACGCTGTAGCGATCGTCATCGGTGCGCAGGCCGATGCGGCCGCCGACCAGCCAGTGCGACCGGAAGGTGGTTTCGTCGTTCGAATTGGCTTCGTAGCGCACCTTCGACTTCCACACCGTATCCGCCGCCAGGAAGCCCTTCAGGCGGCTCGTGACCGGCGCTTCATATTCGCCCGACAAAGTGAACTTGTACTTGGGCGCATAGGCAAGCTGGCTGCCGCCGATATTGGTGCCATCGGTGCCGATGAAGCCGCCCGGATAGGTCGCCTTGGCATAGATGAAGCCGGTGTTGAGCGACAGGCCATCGAAGACCTTGCCGAAGAAGTTGATTTCCGCGCCGCGCGACTTCACGCCATTGATGTTGGTCTGGACGCAGGAGATGACCGCGGTGCTGTCCACCGTGCACTGCTGCGCCTGGAAATTCTTGATCTTGCTGTAGAAGACATTGAGGTCCGCGACCCAGCCGCCGAACAAGGTGCTCTTGAGGCCCAGTTCATAGGCGGTCGGGATTTCCGGCTGCACGACGAAGGGCTTGGCCGGCGCCGAGGGGATGGCGATCTGCCCGCCCTTGAACCCGCGCGAGGCGGTCGCATAGACCATGGTGTCGTTGGCCAGGTCATATTGCGCGCCCAGGCGCCAGGAGAATTTCTGGACGTCCAGCACGGTGCGGCTGAACGGATCGGTGGGGGTGAAATAGTCGTAGCGGTCCATCGACAGGCGGTCGGTGGTGTAGCGACCGCCGGCGATCAGCCGCAGTGCGGGCGACAAATGGAAGGTGCCCTGGCCGAACACGGCGAGCGATTCATCCTGAATGTCGATGTCGGCGCCGGGGTTGCGCACGATCGGGATGACGAGGCCGGGGAAGGGCACGACCGACACCGCCAGCGTTTCGGGATCGCGGGTCTGCTTCTGGTTCGAATAGAAGACGCCGGCAGTATATTCCAGGAACTGGTCGGCAGGCGAGCTGACGCGCAATTCCTGGGTGAAGAGGCTCAGGCGCCGGTTGGTCGGGCCATTGGCGACCTGCAATTCCAGCGGATCGCCGCGGAACACGTTGGTCGCCGCGCCATAGCCGGTCTCGTTCGACTTGCGATAGGCGGTGATGGAGGTGAGGGTGAAGGGATCGGCCTCATAATCGACCTGCAGCGATCCGCCATAATTTTCGGTATGGCCGACATAGCTGTCATCGCTGCAATAGTCGCGATTGCCTTCGCCCGGCGTCACGCCACAGCTGGCAAGCCGGGCGGTGATGCCGGTGGTGTCGGCGAGCAGGCCGCCCAGCGCCGTGCCCGGACCGCTGGTCTTGACGAAGGTGAAGAAGTCGCCGCCATTCTCGATCCGGCTCTTGGTATAGTCGCCGATGACATTGACGGTCAGGCGGTCGGTCGGCTCCCACAGGAAGCGGCCGCGAATGCCGTAGCGATCGGTATCATTATAGTCGCCGGTGCTGGCATTGCGGTTCGGCCCCTGGCGGAAATTGGCGACGCCCGACAGGCGGATCGCGGCGTTGGTCGCCAGCGGGATGTTGACCATGCCCTGCACGATCTGGTTGCCGAACTTCGACCCCAGCGTGCCGGCGTCGGACAATTCGGTACGGACGCGAGCGGCAAAGCCGGTCGGATCGGGCGCATTGGTGGTGATGTTGATGACGCCGGCCGATGTGGTGAGGCCGAACAAGGTGCCCTGTGGTCCCTTCAGCACTTCGATCCGGCTGACGTCGAACAGGTCGGAGATATTGGCGTTGCCCTGGCTCACCTGGTCGACAACCACGCCGACCGAGGCGACGGCACCGGCCGAGAAGGTCTGGGTGCCTATGCCGCGGATCGACCCGCCGCCGCCGGTATTCTGGCCGGGCGCCTGCTGGATTTCCAGGCTCGGCGCGATGCGGTTGAGGTCGTTCATCGTGTTGACCTGCTGCCGTTCCAGCTGGGCGGCATTGGCCACGGTGATGGAGATCGGCACCTCGGTCACCTTCTCCGCCTTGCGCTGGGCGGTGACGATGATGTCGGAATTGTCCGCCGGCTGGGCCGCCTGTTCGGGCGCGGGTGCGTCCTGTGCGAAGGCCGGCGCGGTGATCGCGATGGCGCTCGCGCTGGCGAGGGCCGCAATGGTGATTTGGATGTTACGCATGGTCTGTCCTCCCCCGGTATGCGGGTTGATGATTGTTATTGTTCGTCGATGATGCGGTTGCTGAGCGTGCCGATGGTGCCGATGGTCACTTCGACCTTGTCGCCGGCCTTCATGTAGAGCGGCGGGGTGCGCTTATCGCCGACGCCGCCGGGCGTGCCGGTGGCGATCACGTCGCCGGGGCTCAAGGGCGTGAAGGCGGTCACATATTCGATGACCGTGGGAATATCCCAGATCATGTCGCTGACCGGCTGGTCCTGCACCAGTTCGCCATTGAGGCGGGTCTGGACGCGCAGCGCGGCCAGATCGTCAATCTCGTCGGGCGTCACCAGCGCCGGGCCGAAGCCGCCGGTGCCGGGAAAGGTCTTGCCCGGCGTGAACTGGATATTGTGGCGCTGCCAGTCGCGCGCGCTGCCATCGTTGAAGGCGGCGTAGCCGGCGACATAGTCCCAGGCGTCGGCGGCCGCGACCTTGTGCGCGGGCTTGCCGATCACCAGAGCCAGTTCGCCCTCATAGTCGAACCGCTCGGTCACGGCCGGCTTCACCATCGGCTGGCCATCGGCGATCAGGCTGTCGGCATAGCGCACGAAGATCGCCGGATGCGCCTTCTGCTCGCGGCCGGTTTCCTTGACATGCTCGGCATAGTTGAGGCCGACACACAGGATCTTGGCGGGATCGGGGATCACCGGCAGCAGCACGACATCGGCGGCGGCATAGGATGCGCCGTCGGCCAGACCCGACAGGCTGCCGTCGGTCAGCGCGGCCTTGAGGCTCGGCGCGACATCGGTCGCCAGCTCGACGATCGTCTCGCCCTCGATCCGGCCGAAGCTGGGGGTGCCGTCGGGACGGCGGAAACTGACATAGCGCATCAGGCTTGTTCCTCGTTGATCAGGTCCAGCGGCCGGGCATCCCAGTCGCGGCGATGGCGGAATTTCTCTTCGGCGGCGCGCAGGCCGGCGAAATCCTTGTCGGACATGCCCCACTGGTCGATCCGGCCCTCGGGCCAGGTCCAGTCCTCTGGCGCGCCGGGCTGATAATCCTCGGCCACCTTTTCCACGGCGGTCGAAAATTCGATCACCGGGCCAAAGGGGGCGATGAAATAAGCAAAGATATTGGCGCCCGGACCATGGCGGCCCGGCCCCCAGGCGGGCACCATGCCATGGTCGCGCAACCGGCCGATGCCGCGCATCACCGCGTCCATGTCCGCCATTTCGAAGGCGATATGGTTGAGGCTGGAAAAGCCGGCGCGGGCAAAGGCGGTCGAATGGTGCGAGTCATTGCAGCGCACGAACACCATGCCCTTGGTCCGGTCCGAGACGCGAAAGCCCAGCGCCTGCTCGACCAGATGGCCGGTTGCCTCCGCGTCGGCGCTGTTGAAGACGACATGGGTCAGCTTGACCGGCAGGTCGGTGCCCGCGATCGGCGCGACCTCCTCGGCATCGACCAGGAAGCGCAGCAATTCGCCCTCGGCCAATTCAACGATGATGCCATGGCCGCCGCCCAAATCTTCCGACACGGTGGGTGTCGCGGGCAGGCCGGCGGCGGTGACGCTGCGCTTCAACTGTTCCAGCCGGTCGGCGGTGCAGACGAAGGTCGTCGAGCGCACATAGGCGTCCGCCGATTCCGTCAGCGCCACCAGATAGGGATAGCTGCCCGATCCGCGCAGATAATGGGTTTCGCCTTCGATCGCCGCCGGGGCCATGCCCCAGATGTCGGTCAGGAAGGCAGCGGCCTCACCCGCATGGGGCAGCGCCAGTTCGATGCTGCGCAGCTTCATTTTCTGTCTCCGTGGAAAAGTCCGGCGGCGTCAATGCCGGCGATGGCGCAGGCCTCGTCGCACTCGCCGGTGTCGCCGCTGATGCCGACCGCGCCGATCAGCGCGCAGTCCGCATCGCGGATCAGCACGCCGCCGGGTGAGAAGGCCATCTGGCCGGTGGCCGCTGCGATGCTCTGGAAAAAGACAGGGTTGGACGCGGCGCGGGTGGCCAGCACCCGCGTATCCGCGCCCATCCCCAGCGCACCCGAGGCTTTGGCCTTCGCGATGTCGAAACGGAACAGGCTGGCGCCCTCTTCGCGGGCAAAGGCGACCGGATGGGCGCCGGCGTCGAGTATGATGACGGCCAGCGGCTGGGCACCATCGGCGCGTGCCTTGGCGAGTGCGGCGTCGATGATGGCACGGGCCTGCGCGAGCGAGAGGGTCATGCCGCAATCTCCTGCCGGGCGGTGCCGGCGATCAGCGCGTCGCGCCGGGCGATCAGCTCTGCGGGCTTGCCGGTGCCGAAGACATAATGGTCGGGGCGGACCAGCACCGCCTCGACGCCGCGCGCATCGAGCCAGTCGGCGATATGGCCGTCATCGCCCAGGTCCGCGACATCGATCACGGTCACGTCACCGCCGACAACCGGCTGGCGGGTGAACAGGCGCCAGCCATCGCCGGTCACATCGTCCAGCAGCCGGTCGCCGACACGCGGCTGGATGAAGCGTTCGCCCGCACCCGGCGTTCCGGTGGCGATGATGCCGGTGGCGATGGCGGGGATCAGGTCGGCAGCGGTGCCGCTCTGGGCGCCCTTGGCGGCTTCGCGCAGCTGATGGTCGCGCGCGGCCGCGGCGTCGGGATCGAGCACGCAGATATAGCGGCCCGCGCCCACGGCGGCGGAGATGACGGCGCGGACATGGGGATCGCGCTCGGGCTGATAGCTGTCGAGCAGGCTTTCGGGCGCCTTGCCCGCCAGCACCAGTTCCAGCTTCCACGCCAGGTTCGCGGCGTCGCGCAGGCCATGGCACATGCCCTGGCCGAAAAAGGGCGGCGTCTGGTGCGCGGCATCGCCGGCCAGGAAGACGCCGCCCTGCCGCCACCGCTCGGCGATCAGTCCATGGAAACGATAGGTAGCCGCGCGCACGATCCTGTGCGGCACGCCGTCAAGATAGGGGGCGACCAGCGCAGCCACCGCATCGGGCTGCATCATCGCCTGGTCGTCTTCGCCGGGCAGCAGCATGAACTCCCAACGACGGTGATTGCCGCGCCCCGGCACTATGGTCGCCGGGCGTTTGGGATCGCACATCATCACCGACAATTTCTGCAGGTCGGCCGCTTGCGGCACGCCCCACAGGTCGGGGAAGCGGACCGGGCCATCGACCTCGGCATCGACCACCAGCCAGGGTTCCTCGAAATCCAGATCATCCAGGCCGATGTCGAGCGCCTTGCGCACCGCGCTGCGCGCGCCGTCGCAGGCGATGACATAGCGGGCGCGGACCTGTTCCTCGCCAGCGTCCGACCGCAGCGTCAGCGTGATGCCGTCCTCGTCCTGCGCCAGCGCCTCGAACGCGGTGCCCAGCGACAGCTCGACATTGGGATAGACGTCCAGCGCATCGCGCAGATGGTCTTCCAGTTCGGGCTGGTAGAAGAAATAGTCGTTGGACCAGCTAAAGGGGCGGGGGCGGCCGACCGTGCCCATGTAGCGGATCACGCCATGATCGGCGCCGACATGCAGATGCCCCTCGGTATCGCGCATGTCCGGGGCGACCCGGTCGATGACGCCGGCCGACTGGAACAGGCGCATCATCTCATGGTCCAGATGGACCGCGCGGGGCAGGGGATAGGGGTTGGCCTCGCGCTCGATCACCAGGACCGAGACGCCCGCCTTCCCAAGTAAATTGGCCGCAAAGGCCCCCACCGGCCCGCAGCCGATGATCGCAACGTCGAACATGAAAGCGTCTTTCCGGTCAGACCGTCAGGGGCTCGGGCACGGGGGATTTGTGCATCCGCCCGCCCAGCATGATCATCTTGATATTGGCCGCATCCTGCAGCAGGCGGACGTCCGTCGTCGGATCACCCTCGACCAGCAGCAGGTCGGCGAGATAGCCCGGCTTCACCTGGCCCACGGGCTGGTCCATCAGCTCGCCGCCCAGCATGGTGGCGGCATGCAGCGCCTCGGCCGGGGTGAAGCCATAATAGGTGACGAAATGCTCCAGGTCGCGGGCGTTGCGGCCATGGGGATTGAAGGGGAAGCCATAGTCGCCGCCGGGCAGGACACGCACGCCGCGCGCCTTCAATTTGGGCACCAATGTCTTTTCCAGTTCCAGCCGCTCGGCCGCGCTCGCCTTCATCGACGCCATATTGATATGGGGCGGCGGATTGGCCTCCAGCGCGGCGACCGATACGCCGGGGCCGGGGGCGTAGAAGATGGCGTCCTTCTTCGCCGCCATGGCGTCGACCGCTGCATCGTCGGCGAAGGAGCAATGATAGAGGATGCGGGCGCCGGCTTCGAGCGCCAGATTGATGGCGCGCGGGCTATAGGCATGGGTGGCGATCCACAGGCCCGCGTCCTTCGCCGCCTCGCCGGCCGCGATCATCTCTTCGTCGGTATAGAGAATGTCCTGCGACGATCCGGGCTTGAGCGCATCCTCGCCCGAAATCACCAGCTTGAGCGACTTGACGCCCTCCGCCGCGCAATAGGCGACGAAGGCGCGCATTGCTTCGGGCCCCCGCCCGTTGAAGACATCGCCGGTTTCGACCCCTTCCTCGCCTTCCGGGCTGCGCTCCAGCGTGGAGGGCACCAGGCGCGGGCCGGGGGTTTCGCCGGCCGCTATGGCGCGGGCCAGTTCCGGTTCGATCTGGTCGCCCAGCGCGCCGGCCGAATAGAGGCTGGTATAGCCATGGTCGAGCAGCACGCGGGCATTGCGCCAGGCGGCGACCTTCAGCTCCTCGGGCGGCAGGATGAACTGATGATAGATTTTCTCGACCGAGCTGCCCCATGTCAGATGGGTATGGGCGTCGATCATGCCGGGCATCAGCGTCGCGCCCTGGCCGTCGATCACCATGTCGGCCTGCGCCGCGTCGATCGCGGCTTCGTCGCGCAGGATGGCGGCGATGCGATCGCCCTCGATCATGACCGCGCCGGGGAAGGGCGCACTGCCGGTCCCGTCGAAAATCGCAATATCGCGGATCAGCTGCCGCACGAGGGCTCTCCCTTGGTCTCTTGTTGAATGCCCTTATGCGCCGAATTTATACGCAAGAATAATAATGATTTTTGGGAACGTCATAGCTTGGAGCTATGGATCATGATGTCCAGCAGCGCCTCGCCCAGCCGCGACAGGCGCGCATCCTTCAGCTTGCGGATGCCGATGCTGCGCTGGAAGGTCGCTTCGCGGATCGCGATCGCGCGCAGCACGCCGATCGACAGTTCGGCCGCCGCCACCTTCATGGGCAATATGGTCAGCCGGCTGCTGTTCCGCACCATCGCCTTGGTCGTCAGCAGCGAATCGCACCGGATCACATCCTGCGGCACCGGCACGCCCGCCGCCATGAACAGCGCGTCGATCTGCCGGCGAAAGGCGCCCCGCGCCTCCGGCAGCACCCAGCGCTTGGCCATCATGTCGCGCAGCGACACCTCGGCCGGCAGATGGTCGTTGCGGCGCCCCACGACCAGCGCGAACGGATCCTGCGCGAAGGTGATTTCCTCGATCCCCTCGGGCGGTTCCTCCAGCCCCGTGGTGACGAAGGCCAGCTCGATCTCGCCCCGGTGCAGCATGTCGGCCAGGTCATGGTCGGGCCGCTCCACCGCATGCAGCGCGAAATGACCCATCTTGTCCTCCAGCCGGCGCACCGCGTCGGGCAGCAGGCTGACGAGGGCGCCCGGCGTGCCGCCGACGCGCAGCGGCCCGGTCACGCCCGCGCGCGCCAGTCGCAATTCCTCCTCCGCGCCGCTGATCAGGCTGTCGACCGCCTCCGCCCGGCGCAGCAGCACTTCGCCCTCCGGCGTCAGGCTGATGCCGCTGCGCGACCGGGCGAACAGGGCCGCGCCGACCGACTGTTCCAGTTGCGCGATCGCATTGGACACCGATGGCTGGGAGATGTTGAGCAGCCGCGCGCCGCCGCT
This sequence comes from Sphingobium sp. VMM, assembly GCF_056790315.1. Classification (NCBI taxonomy): domain Bacteria; kingdom Pseudomonadati; phylum Pseudomonadota; class Alphaproteobacteria; order Sphingomonadales; family Sphingobiaceae; genus Sphingobium; species Sphingobium sp. VMM. The sequence goes on along the minus strand of NZ_JBXGSI010000002.1, from coordinate 206,304 downwards.
GATCGAATTGGCACGGCAGACGGCGAGGAAGGTGCGAAGCGCGCGGGGATCGATCATCGGCCTAGATAGCCCGACCATCGCCGCGCACAACAAGACAATCTAGCCCTCGGTGCCGCTCGCCTCCCGCACCAGGGCGATCAGGGCGGCGGGGCTGCTGGCGCCGGTCTTGGCGACGATCGCGGCGCGATGATCCTCGATCGTCTTGGGGCTCAGCGACAGGGCGGCGGCGACCATCTTGTTGCTCATCCCCTGGGCCAGGCAGTGCAGCACCTCGCGCTCGCGCGGGGTCAGCGGCGCCAGCCGGGCCAGCGCTCCGCGTCGCTGCCGGCTCCAGCGCGCGCCCTCAGCCACGGCCGCCAGCAGCCGGCCCTCGTCGATCGGCTTTTCCAGATAGTCGAGCCCGCCATAGCGGCGCACCGAATCCACCGCGCTGCTGGTGGTCGGCCAGGCGGTCATGAAGATGATCGCCACCGCCGGATCCTGCGCCCGCATCCGCTCGGCAAAGGCAAAGCCGTCCATGTCCGCCATCATCACGTCGGTGACCAGGCAATGGGCCGGCTCGTCGGCCTGGGCGCGCAGCATCGCGCGGGGCGTGTCGAACGCCTGGGTGCGATAGCCATGCCGGCCCAGCAGCCGCGCCACCGCCCGGCCCAGATCAGGGTCGTCATCGACCACATGGATGATGGCGGGATCGGCCGGGTCAGTCATGGCTGGGCTCCGTGCGGGGCAGGGACAGGCTGGCACGCGCGCGGCCCTGCGCGATGTCGCGGGTCAGCGTGCCGCCATGGGCGTCGGCGATGGCGCGCGCCACCAGCAGGCCGATGCCCATGCCGCCATAGTCGGGGGTGGGGGACGGGACCGGGTTGGCGACATGGATCGTCACCTGATCGGCCCGGCTTTCCACGGCGATTTCGATGGTCGATCCGGGCGCCGCCAGCATCGCGTTGCGCAGCAGGTTGAGCAATATCTGTGTCAGTTCGATCTCATGCCCGGTGACCTGCAAGCGCGCATCCATCGGCGGCAGGCTGATGGCGCAGCCCAGGCTGCGCGCCTCGCCGCCGACCATGCCGGCACAGTCGCGCAGCATCTGGCCGACGATGATCGGCGATGGTTCGTCGACCGCGCGCCCGCCAAAGCTGCGCAGCCGTCGCACCATGTCGGCCAGCAAAGCCGCCTTGCGATCGACCAGCTCGATGCTCTCGCGCATCTCCGCCAGGTCGGGCTGCGGATCGCGCGACAGGGCGGACAGATGCCGGGTCTCGATCGCCAGCGTCGACAGCGGCTGGCTGATCTCGTGAATGATTGCCACCGACATGGCGCGCAGTGTCTTCAGCCGCTCGGCCTGGAACAGGATGCGGTCGCGCCGGGCGATATCCTCGCGGGCGCGGATCTGCGCCTCGGCAAAGCTGCCGGCCAGATAGGTGGCAATCGCCATCGCAGCGAGACCCATGTGCAGCGCGAAGCGGGTGGCGCTGGCCGACAATGGCGCCGACCAGGGCAGGATGATCGCGGCCGACAGGATGATCGCAATCCAGGCGCCCAGCCGGCCACAGCGCAGCCCCACCCAGATCGCGCCGATCAGCACCGGCGTGACCGCGATCTGGGGTTCGACCCGCGCCAGACCCCAGGCGAGCAGCCAGGCAAAGACGAAGACGGCGGCCGCCTCGACCGCGCGGCCGCGCCCGATCTGCATCAGCCGCCGCGCCTCTTCATTGCGCGTGCCGATCCACAGCAGGGGCGGCGCGACCAGCAGCACGCCCAGCAGGTCGCCGACCAGGAAGGCGGCGATGGTGGTGGCGACCGGCTGGCTGGGCAGGGTGCCGGACACGCCGGGCCACAGCCATTCCCAGAAGCCGGCGGTGAAGGACACCAGCGTCGGCGCCAGCACTGCGGCCAGGCCGAAGGGCATCGGCGCGATCGCCAGTTCCGACCGGCTGCGCCGTTCGATGAAGCGCACCAGCGCGATCATCAGGCCATAGGCGGCGGGCGCGCGCGCCACCCCGCCCAGCTGGTTGAGAAATTCGGGACCGCCCCATATGATCGTGCCGGTCAGCAACTGGATCACGCATTCCTCGACGATCAGGACCGGCGTGAAGCGCGCGCCGATCCGCCACAGCAGCGCCAGCCGCACGCCGGCAGCGGGATACCAGAGGCTGAAGAAATGGGCGCCGCCCCACGGGCTGGCTGCCATATGCGCCAGCTTGAACGCGAAGGGATAGGCCAGCAGCAGCGCCACCAGCCGCCAGTCGATGGCGTGCGCCTCCAGGCGAAAAGGGCGCGGCCGGGCGCTTATGGGGGACAGGGTGGCCATGGCCCTGTCCTAGCCCGGATCACTCGCCTGCCAAGCCGGGAAATTCCCTGCCGTTTCAATCTTATCCGGGAATTAACCGGATAGGCCGGGCGCTGCGACGCGGCCATCACGGGGGCGACCGTTTGGGGGCAACGCCTTTCGGTTGCCGGGCGGCGCTTTGCGACCCGCGTCGCCCGGTCCCACAGACGCCGGCATCTTCCTGCCTGGCATGGATGGAGGACATCCCATGAGCGTGATCGGAACCAACAGCGCGGCGCTGCGCGCGCAGCGGGCGATCGAGGCGGCCACCAAGGCCCAGGGCCAGGCAAGCGAGAAATTGTCGACCGGCAAGCGGATCAATTCGGCCAAGGATGATGCGGCCGGCATGGCCATCGCCCAGACCATGACGAGCCAGCTGCGCGGCATGGAAGTGGCCAAGCGCAACGCGGCCGACGCCATATCGCTGACCCAGACGGCCGAGGGCATATTGGGCGAGGTCCAGAACAGCCTGCAGCGCATGCGCGAACTGACGCTCCAGGCGGCCAATGGCGTCAACCGGCCGGAGGATCGCGCCGCGCTCCAGACCGAAATGGATCAGACCGTCGCCCAGATCAACGCGTTGCTGCAGAACAGCGAATTCAACGGCGTGAACCTGTTTTCGAACACGACGCAAGGGACGGCGGCCCGCGACTATAATGCGGATGGCGATCTGCTCGATATCCACGGCCCCTACAATTATCGCGATGAACTGATGCACAGCGCCGGCAGTACCGTCATCAATGTCCAGGCCGGCGCCAATGCGACGGACAATGTCGCCATCACCCTGCCGACCCTGCGCAGCAACAGCGACGATTTCACCCTGCTGGGCACCGACCTGTGGGTTGGTGGCACGATGCGCTTCGTGGGAATCAGCAATATCGATTTGACCTTGGACTATGATGTCGGTGTGGCCGCCGTCGAGCGCACCAATGATCTTGGCGGATTTGGCTGGATGGACCCGGAAGGCTATGTCGCCTTCACCGATTCCGACTATAAATCCTACGCCCAGATCGGCGTGACCGCGCAGCAGGGGCTGGCGGTGATCGACGCGGCGCTGGCGCAGATATCGACCGCCCGCGTCAATCTGGGCGCGGCGCAGAGCCGGCTGGAATCCATCTCCAGCCAGCTCGACACCAATATCGTCAACCTCACCGACGCCCGCTCGCGGATCGAGGATGCCGACTTCTCCACCGAATCCACCGCCCTCGCCAAGAGCCAGATCCTGTCGCAGGCGGCGACGGCGATGCTGGCCCAGGCCAATGCCCGGCAACAGGATGTGCTGAAACTGCTCGAATGATCCGCGCGGCCGGGCTAGGACCGCTGCGGACATTCAGCGGGAGAGGCGGAGATGATGAAGCGGGCCATGGCCCTTTGCCTGCTGCTGGGCAGCGCAGCGGCGGCGCAGGCGGGCGATCCGCCCCGGTTCGATGTCGCGATCACGGTCGATGATCTGCCTGCCCATGGCCAGTTGCCGCCCGGCACCACCCGCGCCGATATCGCCCGCCGCTTCCTGGCGACCCTGAAGGCGCATCATGTCACGGAGGCCTATGGCTTCGTCAATGCGCGTGGGCTGGCGGAGGATCCGGCGTCGGACGCGGTGCTGACGCTCTGGCGTCAGGCCGGCTATCCGCTCGCCAACCACAGCTACAGCCATTTGAATCTCGACGGCGCGTCCTCGCTCGACGCCTGGCAGGCGGATGTGATCGCGGGCGAGCCGGCGCTGGAACAGCATATGGGGAAAGGGGACTGGCACTGGCTGCGCTTCCCCAACCTGTCGAGCGGCAAGGATGCGACCCGCCATGACGGCGCCGCCGCCTTCCTGAAACAGCGCGGCTATCGCATCGCCAGCGTCAGCCTCGCTTTCGAGGACTGGGATTATAGCGATGCCTATGCCCGCTGCCGCGCGCAGGGCGACGATCGCATGATCGCGGCGATGAAGCGTCACTATCTGGCCGTGGTCGATCAGGCGATCGCGCGGGTAAAGGCCAATGCCCAGCGCGTCCATGGCCGCCCGATCCCGCATGTGCTGCTGCTCCATGTCGGCGCCTGGACCGCGGACACCCTGCCCGATGTCATGGCCCGGCTCGATGCCGCCGGCGCGCGCTATATTCCGCTGGCACAGGCGGAGGCCGACCCGGCCTATGCCCAGGCCGAAGCCCTGCCGGGCGGCGGCGGCATCATCGAACGGGTGGCGCAGGCACAGGGCATCGCTCTCCCCGCTGCCCCATCCCCGGCACCGGAAATCGACCCGCGCCAGGCCTGCCGCACGCCCGGCTGAGGCGACTTCACCTTGCATTCAGCGCGCGACCGATAGAATGGCGCGCAATATGATCATGGGTAAAAGCCGGCATGGCCGGGCGCTGACAATCTTCCTGCCTTTCCTGGTCCTGACCGCGGGTGCGACATCCGCGGCGCAGGCGACGACCTATTATGTCAACAGCGCCACCGGCAATGATCGCGCCGCCGGCACCACCGCCGACCAACCCTGGCGCAGCCTGGCGCGGGTGCGCGACTATCCGCTGATGCCGGGCGATCAGGTGCTGCTGATGGCCGGATCGCGCTGGCAGGAGCCGCTCACCATCACCCGATCGGGCCGCTCCGGCGCGCCGATCAGCGTCGCCGCCTTCGGCACCGGCGCACGGCCGCGCATCGACGCCGGCGGTGTCTCGCCCCATGGCGTGGGCGTCATCAACGCCGAATATGTCAGCGTCAGCGGGCTGGAAGTCACTAACGACAATCCCGCCCCGGCCCAGCGTTTCGGCGTGCTGGTCTCCGCGGTCGACCGGGGCGTGACGCGCGGTATCCGCATCAGCGACATGTATATTCACGACGTGCGCGGCGTGAATGATCGCAAGGATAATGGCGGCATCGTCTTCAGCGCGACCGGGAAGAAGTTGCCGACCCGCTTTCAGGATCTGGTGATCGAACGCAATATCGTCTGGAAGGTCGACCGGTCCGGCATTGCCGGCATCGCCGACCGGATCAGCGCCAAGGACTGGTTCCCCAGCGAAAAGATCGTGATCCGCGACAATCTGGTCGAGGATATCGGCGGCGACGGCATCGTCCCGCGCGGCACCGACGGCGCCCTGATCGAACATAATATCGTGCGCTATGCCGGTGCCCGAGCACCCGGCTATAATGCCGGCATCTGGCAGTGGAGCACCGACAACAGTCTGATCCAGCTCAACGAGGCCGCCTATACCCGCACCCGCTATGACGGGCAGGGCTTTGACAGCGACTTCAATTCGCGTCGCACGACATTGCTCTACAATTACAGCCACGACAATGCCGGCGGCTTCCTGCTGATCTGCTCGCCCGGCCGCAACGACAAGGATAATCTGGGCAATCGCGGTACCGTCGCGCGCTACAATGTCAGCCGCAACGACGCGCTGCGCATCTTCCAGCTCGCCGGCAATGTCTCTGACGTGCTGGTGGAGAAGAATGTGATCCATGTCGGCAAGGGCATGGATGTGCAGATGGTGGTGGCGACCAACTGGGACGGCTGGGCGCAGGATGTCCGCATCGTCGAAAATGACTTCAAGGTTGCCGGCACCGCCCGCTATGGCAGCGAAAGCGGTCGGTCCGGCCCCGATTATCTCATCAAGGCGGGCTTCGCCCCGGCCCAATTTATCCGCTTCCGCGACAATCGATACTGGGGCAGCCATGTCGACCTGCCGGCCGAGGCGGCGGGCGACGTGATCCCGCCCTATCTCGATCAGCCGGCCGACTGGCAGGTGCCCGTGTTCGACCCGGCCAGGGCAGAGGGTTTCCCCGAATTCATGGCCCGGCACCGCGCCTGGATGCTGGCCATGCTGCAACGCGAACTGGGCCAGGCGGTGCAGCCGCGCCAGCCGCGCCGCATCTCCATCTTCGAAGCACGCCGCTGACCGGCGGCGCGGGCGGCATGCACCGCCCGCGCCCGGCCGTCACCCGCCCGTTACAGGGTGAGCGAGATGCGCCCGTCCACCTTGCCGGCGCGCAATTCGTCCAGCACGGCGTTCACATCGTCGAACGGCCGGGGCGTCACATGTGCCTTGACCTTGCCCTCGACCGCGAAGGCGATCGCTTCGGCCAGGTCGCGCCGCGTGCCGACGATCGACCCGCGCACGGTCACGCGCTTGAGCACCACGTCGAAGATTGGCGTCGGGAAATCGCCCGGCGGCAGGCCGACCAGGCTGACGGTCGCGCGCCGGCGGGTGCAGGCGATCGCCTGGGCAAAGGCGGGGGGCGACACCGCCGTCACCAGCACGCCATGGGCGCCACCGCCGGTCGCATTCTGCACTTCCGCCACGACATTGTCGGCCCGCGCATCCAGCGCCAGGTCGGCGCCCAGCGACCGGGCCAGCTCCAGCTTGCTCTCGCCAATGTCCAGCGCCACGACATGCAGGCCCATCGCCTTGGCATATTGCACGGCGACATGGCCCAGCCCGCCGACGCCGGAAATGGTCACCCATTCGCCCGGCTTCGCCTCGGTTTCCTTCAGCCCCTTGTAGACGGTGACGCCCGCGCACAGGATCGGCGCCATCGTCACGAAATCGACACTGTCGGGCAGGCGGCCGGCAAAGGGCGCGCTGGCAATCGCATATTCGGCATAGGTGCCGTTGACGCTGTAGCCGGTATTATGCTGCCGCTCGCACAGCGTTTCCCAGCCGGTCTCGCAATATTCGCAGGCGCGGCAGGCGTCGTGCAGCCAGGGGATGCCGACGGCGTCGCCTTCCTTCAGGTCGGTGACACCCGCACCCAGTGCCACGACATGGCCCACGCCCTCATGGCCGGGGATCAGCGGCAGGGTCGGCTTCACCGGCCAGTCGCCATCGATTGCGTGCAGATCGGTATGGCATACGCCACTGGCGACGATCTTCACCAGCACCTCGCCAGGCCCCGGCTCGGGTATCGCTATCTCCTCGATCGTCAGCGGCGCCTTGAACGTCCTGGCAATCGCGGCTCGCATGGTCGTCGGCATCATTTCCTCCTTCTTCTGCGGCTGTTGGACTGTGGATAATGGCGGTCAGATATCCTCGAACCAGGCGAGCCGATGGGCGGCCAGCTTTTCGAGTTCCAGCACGGCGAACATCGCCGCGCCCAGGCCGATGATCATCAGCCCGTCGGTCAGCGACAGCGGCCGGCTGTCGAAAATATCGTGCATGAACGGCGCATAGGTGAAGAGCAACTGGGCGATCACCACCGCCACGATAGCCGCCAGCACGACCGGCGTGCCCATCGCGCCGCGCAGCGTCAGCGATCGCATGTGCAGGAAGCGCACATTGAACAGATAGAATATTTCGCCCACGATCAGCATGTTGACCACCATGGTCCGGGCGGTGTCGATGTCGTGGCCGACATGCTGGGCATAGAAGAATATCCCCAGCGCCATCGCCCCCATCAGCACCGATACCAGCATGATGCGCCACAGCAGGAAGGGGGAAAGCAGCGGCGCGCCGGCGGCACGCGGCCGCCGCTCCATCGTTCCCGGCTCGGTCGGCTCGAACGCCAGTACCAGCCCCAGCGTCACCGTCAGCACCAGGTTGATCCACAATATCTGCGTTGCCGTCATCGGCAGGGCAAAGCCGGCAATGATCGCGATCACCACCGCCAGCGTCTCGCCGCCATTGGTCGGCAGCGTCCAGCTGATGACCTTGCGGATATTGTCATAGACGGTGCGCCCTTCGCGCACGGCCGCCACGATCGACGCGAAATTATCGTCCAGCAGCACCATCTCGGCCGCTTCCTTGGCGGCCTCCGTGCCCTTGATCCCCATCGCCGTGCCGACATCGGCCTGTTTCAGCGACGGCGCATCGTTGACGCCGTCGCCGGTCATGGCGACGACCAGCCCGTGCGACTGGAGCGCGCGGACGATGCGCAGCTTGTGCTCGGGGGAGGAGCGGGCGAACACATCGACATCGCGCACCCGCGCCGCCAGCGCAGCATCGTCCAGCGCCTCGACCTCGGCGCCGCTCATCGCCTGGGGATCATCGTCCAGCGCCAGTTGGCGGGCGATGGCGATGGCGGTGCCGACATGGTCGCCGGTGATCATCTTGACGGCGATGCCGGCCGACCGGCACTGGGCGATCGCCTGGCGTGCCTCGTCGCGTGGCGGATCGATGAAGCCCATCAGCCCCAGCAGCTCGACCCCGTTCTTCAGATCGTCGAAGCCGATCCGGTCGGGCGCCCCTGTGATCCGCTTGACGGCAAAGCCCAGCAGGCGTTCGCCCCGGTCGGCCGCGGCCGACAGTCGCGCGTCCCAGGCGACGATATCCGCGCCGGCCATCGCCAGCACTGCTTCGGGCGCACCCTTGATGAAGATGGCGCTGCTGCCATCGGGCGCGCGATGCAGCGTCGCCATGAAGCGATAGGCGGCGTCGAACGGGATTTCGTCGATCCGCGGCCACTCGTCGCGCACATGGTCAGCGCTCAGCCCCGCCTTCATCGCCAGCGCGACCAGTGCCCCCTCCATCGGGTCGCCCTGCACGGTCCAGCCGTCATCCGCTTGGCGCAGCAGGGCATCGTTACACAACAGGCCGCAGCGCAGGATTGGCGCGGCATCGGCCAGCCCCTCCGCATCGTCGCCGCCGCCAGCGACACTGATGGCGCCCGTCGGCGCATAGCCCGATCCGCTGACATGCAGGTCGCCGCCGGGCAGCAGCAGGTGACGCACGGTCATCTCGTTGCGCGTCAGCGTGCCGGTCTTGTCGGTGCAGATCACCGATGTGGCGCCCAGCGTCTCGACCGCCGGCAGGCGCCGGATCACCGCCTGGCGCGCGGCCATGCGCTGCACGCCGATCGCCAGCGTGATGGTGATGACGGCGGGCAGTCCTTCCGGCACGACGCCGACCGACAGCGCGACGATGGCGATCAACGCATCGATCCAGTGGAAGCCGCGCGCCAGCACCGCGAACAGGAACAGGACGACCGCGCCGGCCAGCACCGACCAGGTCATCAGCCGGGCGAAATCGTCGATCTGCCGCACCAGCGGCGTCTTGCCGACCTCGACCGCCTTCAGCATGCCGCTGATCCGGCCGATCTGGGTGTGGCTGCCGGTCTCCACCACCAGGCCGGTCGCCTGGCCGGCGGCGACCAGCGTGCCGGAAAAGGCCATGTTGCTCTGGTCGGCGATGCCGGCGTCGGCGGCAATCAGCGTCTGATGCTTTTCCGCCGCGACCGATTCGCCGGTCAGCGCCGCCTCGTCGATCAGCAGGCCGCGGGCGCGCAGCAGCCGGATATCGGCCGGCACCCGGTCGCCCGCTTCCAGCAGCACGATGTCACCCGGCACCAGATCGGGCACCGCCACGACGCGCCGTTCGCCGCTGCGCAGCACCATGGCATGCGGCGCGATCATGTCCTGGATCGCGCCCAGCGCCTCTTCGGCCTTGCCCTCCTGGATGAAACCGACGACCGCATTCACCAGCACCACAGCCAGGATCACGGCGGCATCGATGCCATGGTTCAGCAGCAGCGCGATCAGCGCCGCACCCAGCAGGAAATAGATCAGCACGCTGTTGAAATGCGCCAGGAAGCGCAGCAGCGGATGCTGGCGCGGCGCTTCGGGCAGGGCATTGGGACCATAGCGCCGCAGCCGGGCCTCGGCATCGCGCTGGTCCAGCCCGGTCGCTTCGACGGACAGCGTTGCCAGCGCCTCTTCGGGCGGCAGCGCATGCCAGGCAACGGGCGGGGCAGAGGACATCGGCTTCCCTTTCAGTCGCGTCGAGCGGCCGGGGGCAAGCCACCCGGCGGTCAGCGCACCAGCGCGAAGCCGATCCGCAATCTTGTTATGGAACGATTATAGTCCAATAGGTTCTCGCCATATCCGGCAAATCCCTGAGCGAACAAATAGAGATCGGGGCCGCCGCCCAGCAGACGCGGCAGCGGATAGGACAGGTCGGCGTTGATCGCGCCCTTGCCCGATCCGAAATTGAATCGGCTGTTGGTCGACAGGCGCAGCCCGTCATCATCGCCGACCTGCAGGAACAGGCCGGCATGGCCGCGATAGCGGACGATATCGGGATTGTCGGACTTGTCGCCGACATAGAAGGTCAGGCGCGGTGCCACCAGCAGCCGCCGTTCCTCGCCCAGCGAGAAGGCCGCCATTGGCGCGACATAGAAGCTGTTGATGCTGCGCGACGCATCGCCGTCCCGGCCGTTGGATTCGTGCCGAAGCCCGCCCTGCAGCGCCAGCGACATGCCGTTCTTCAGCATCCGGGTCGGCGTCACATAGATGATCTCTGGCTGATAATCGATGTTGCGGAAGGGCATGGAATTGGCGCCCAGATCCCAGAACATGCGCTGGGTATAGGCGAAATGCAGGCCGTCCCGCCAGGAACTGGGCAGGTGCGCGGCATCGCGCGACCCGAACAGTCGATATTCGAAGCTCAACTGCAACCGGGCATCGGTATTGGTGCCGGGGCCATAGACCGCATAGATCGGCTCATAGGGCGCCAGATTGCCGATGAAGGCATTGCCGGCGCTGCGATCGGCCGGCGGCGCGACCGGCGGCGGCACCGGGGTTCCGGGCGGCGGCGGCGGCGGTGGGACAGGCACCGGCGAAGCGGCCGCCATCCGCGAGGCAGCCGCGCCATGCAGCGCAACCTGCGGCGAATTCCAGGCCGGGATCGACAGCAACGTCCCCTCGGCCATGTCGCTTGCGGCCAGTTGATAGCGCGCCTGGGCAAAGCCGCCCGGCGCAATCTCCACCGTCTCCGGCACGCCCGGCGCCCGGCGCAGCCACAGCCGGCGCGCGGCGCCATCCTGTTCCACCAGCGCCTCGACCCGGTCGGGCAGCGGCATGGTGGCGGGCGCCGCGCCCATGTTGAGGAAGCGCAGCTCCACGCTCGCCATATTCTGGTCATCGGGCAGGGCGATCCGCCCTATCAGGGTTTCTACGGGTTCCCCGGCCAGGGCGCTTGTCGCAAAAGAAGGCGACAGGCCAACCAGCAGCCATGCCAGGCTCGACCAGGGGGCAGGCAAGCGTCGTGGTTGCGCGCGGCGGTTGTGGATCATCCTGCGTCCCTTGTCGCGTTGCGCCCCTCGCAACGGCGCGAGCGGTCAGGTCAGGTGCGATTGACGATACTGGTTGTGGTCGATAAACACAAATATATTAAAGGTATAAGTTGTTCGTGAGTCTTTGTGGTGTTTTGAAACATCATGTCTCACAAAATCGAGAATAGATGAAATCGGTCGATGCTATATCGATTGAATACGGGTCCATGTTGCTCGAAAAGGGGTGCTTGGTGTCGCTTGGCAATTCCGATTTTGCGATAGATCATGGCTCGTTGGGGAGGGTTTTCCCTGAAGCTTTGGCGATGTTTCTGGCTCTTTACTTGGCCGGTTGTTCCTTTGTACCCGATTATGTCCAGCCATCCCTGCCGGTGCCCGACAGCTATGCCGTAGCGACGCCCGAAGGCGGCTCGCTGGCCGGGCGCGACTGGGAGCAGGTTTTCCCTGATCCCGAATTGCGCGCCTTGGTCGCCCAGGCGCTGGCCAATAATCGCGACATTCGCATCGCCGCCGCCCGCGTGGCGCAGGCGCGCGGCGCCTGGCGGATCGAGGGTGCCTCGCTCTATCCCCAGCTCGATGTGGTGGCGACGGGCACGCGCGGTCAGGCCTTCTACAGCCTGCCGGTGATCGGCGACCAGATCGTCGACGTGAAATCGATCACCGCCCAACTCAGCGCCAGCTGGGAAATCGATTTCTGGGGCCGGCTGCGCAATCTGAAGGAGGCCGCCCGCGAACAGTTTCTGGCGTCCGAGGAATCGCGCCGGGCGGTCGCGACCGACCTGATCGCGCAGGTGGCGCTCGGCTATCTGCTGGAGCGCGAATATGAGGAGCGTGCCGCCCTTACCCAGCAGTCGATCACCACCCGGCAGGAAACGCTGCGGATCATGCGCCGCCGCTATGAGGTGGGGTCGGGGTCGAAGCTGGACCTGGCCCAGTCCCAGGTGCTGCTGGCGCAGGCGGATACCACCATGCATGTGCTGAACCTCGACCGCGCGGTCAATCGCAACGCGCTGGCGCTGTTGGTCGGCCAGCCGGTGGAGATCGCGCCCGGATCGTTGCGGCTGGCCGGACCGGGCGGCGATTATCAGGTGCCCGCCGGCCTGCCGTCCGAACTGCTCACCAACCGGCCCGACATCGTCGCGGCCGAGCATCAGCTGCGCGCCGCCAATGCCAATATCGGCGCTGCCCGCGCCGCCTTCTTCCCCAATATCAGCCTGACCGGCGCCTATGGCACGACCAGCCCGGACCTCGACGGCCTGTTCGGCGGCAATAGCGAGGTGTGGAGCTTTTCGCCGACGATCCGACTGCCCCTGTTCAACGCCGGCCGGCTGAAGGGCAATTTGGACGTGGCGCAGGCGCGCCGGGACGAGGCCGTCGCTACTTATGAAAAGACGATCCAGTCGGCCTTTCGCGACGTGTCCGACGCGCTGGTCCGGCGGCGCCAGATCGCCCTGCAGATCGGCACCACGCGCCAGCTGGTCGATGCCCAGCGGGAACGCGCGCGCCTCGCCCAGTTGCGGTTCGACAATGGCCGCTCCACCTATCTGGAAGTACTGGATGCCCAGCGCGACCTGTTCGATGCGGAACAGGCGCTGGTCCAGCTTCGCCGGGGGGAACTCTCCAGCATCGTCAGCCTTTATGCCGCCCTGGGCGGCGGCTTTGTGGTCAATCGCGGCATCGCGGCCGCCCCGTCCGGGAACCAGGGGGAACCATGAGCATGAGCAAGCGCTGGATCGTCAGGGGGCTGATCGTGGCGGCGGTGGCCGGCATCGCCTTCCTGCTCTGGACGTTGCTGAAGCCGGCCGGCCTGCCCGAAGGCATTGTCGGCGGCAATGGCCGGCTGGAAGCGACCGAGATCGACGTCGCCTCCAAATCCGCCGGGCGGATCAAGGATATCGTCGCGGATGAGGGGCAGCTGGTGAAGGCCGGCGAGATCGTTGCCCATATGGATGTCGACGTGCTGGACGCACAGCGGACCGAGGCCGTTGCGCAACTGGCAGAGGCGCAGAATGCCGTCCTCGTCGCTCAGACCCAGGTCGCCCAGCGCGAGAGCGAGAAGGCCGCGGCCCAGGCCGTGGTGCGCCAGCGCATCGCCGAACTCAACGCCTCGCGCAAGCGCCTCGCCCGGTCCGAAACCCTGGCCCGCGAAGGCGCGACCGCAGTGCAGGAACGCGATGACGACGCCGCCCAGACCGAAGGCGCCGCCGCCGCCGTGGAGGCGGCCCGTGCCCAGCTTGCCTCGGCAGAGGTCGCCATCACCAATGCCCGCAACCAGGTGATCGGATCGCGATCCCGCGCGGAGGCCGGCCGTGCCACCATCCAGCGGATCGAGGCGGACATCAACGACAGCAGCCTGCGCGCGCCACGCGACGGCCGCGTCCAGTATCGCGTCGCCCAGCCCGGCGAGGTGGTGACGGCCGGTGGCCGGGTGCTGAGCCTGGTCGACCTGTCCGACGTGACGATCAGCTTCTTCCTGCCTGCCACCGCCGCCGGCCGTGTCGCCATCGGCAGCGAGGCGCGGATCGTGCTCGATGCCATCCCCGACTATCCGATCCCGGCGCGGATCAGCTTCGTCGCCGACGTCGCCCAGTTCACACCCAAGACGGTGGAAACCCAGAGCGAGCGCGAGAAGATGATGTTCCGGGTCAAAGCCCGGATCGATCCGGCGCTGCTGCGCAAGCATATCGCCCAGGTGAAGACCGGCCTGCCCGGCATGGCCTATGTCCGGATCAATCCGGGCGTTGCCTGGCCCGCCTCGCTCGCGGTCCGCGCCCTTCCCGAAGGATCGCGGGCGGTCCAGTGAACCAGCCCGCCCCCATCGGCGCGCCAACGGTCGATCCGGTCGTCCGCCTGTCCGGCGTCCGCCTCCATTATGGCAAGACGCAGGCGCTGCGCGGCATCGATCTCGACATACCGGGTGGGCGGATGATCGGCCTGATCGGACCCGATGGCGTGGGCAAGTCCAGCCTGCTCTCCCTCGTCGCCGGTGCCCATGTCATCCAGGATGGCGATGTCCATGTGCTGGGCGGCGACATGCGCGACAAGCGCCATCGCAGCGATGTCTGCCCGCGCATCGCCTATATGCCGCAGGGGCTGGGCAAGAATCTCTATCCCACCCTGTCGGTCGAGGAGAATCTGCAGTTTTTCGGCCGCCTGTTCGGCCATGACGGGGCGGAGCGGCGACGGCGGATCGATGCGCTCACCCGCGCGACCGGCCTTGACCCGTTCCTTGCCAGGCCGGCGGGCAAGCTGTCGGGCGGCATGAAGCAGAAGCTCGGCCTGTGCTGTGCGCTGATCCATGATCCCGACCTGTTGATCCTGGACGAGCCGACCACCGGCGTCGATCCGCTGGCCCGCGCCCAATTCTGGGATCTCATCAACGACATTCGCCAGACCCAGGCGCAGATGAGCGTCATCGTAGCCACCGCTTACATGGACGAGGCGCAGCGTTTCGACTGGCTGGTGGCGATGGATGACGGGCAGATCCTCGACACCGGCACCCCGGCCGAGATTTTCGCGCGCACCCGCACCAGTTCGCTGGAGGAAGCCTTCATCGCGCTGCTGCCCGAGGAGAAGAAGCGCGGTCATGAGCCGGTCATCATCCCGCCGCTCGAAGCCAGCGAGGATGACATCGCGATCGAGGCGCAGGGCCTGACCATGCGCTTTGGCGATTTCACCGCGGTCGATCATGTCAGCTTCCGCATTCGCCGGGGCGAGATATTCGGCTTTCTGGGGTCCAATGGCTGCGGCAAGTCGACCACCATGAAGATGCTGACCGGCCTCTTGCCCGCGACCGAGGGCAAGGCCTGGCTGTTCGGCAATGCAGTGGACCCGGACGACATGTCCACGCGCAAGCGGGTCGGCTATATGAGCCAGGCCTTCTCGCTCTACACCGAACTCACCGTCCGCCAGAATCTGGAATTTCACGCTCATCTCTTCCATGTCGCGCGCGAGGATATTCCCGCCCGCGTCGCGGAAATGGCCGCTCGGTTCGATCTTGGCCCGGTGATGGAGGAACTGCCCGACAGCCTGCCGCTCGGCATCCGCCAGCGCCTCAGCCTTGCGGTGGCGATGGTCCACAAGCCGGAACTGCTGATCCTGGACGAGCCGACCTCCGGCGTCGATCCGGTGGCGCGCGACGGCTTCTGGCGATTGCTGGCGGAGCTGTCGCGCCGCGACAAGGTCACGATCTTCATCTCCACCCATTTCATGAACGAAGCGATGCGCTGCGATCGCATGTCGATGATGCATGCCGGCCATGTGCTGGACAGCGATGCGCCCGCGCGCCTGATCGAGAAGCGCGGCGCCCCTGATCTGGAACAGGCCTTCATCGGCTATCTGGTCGATGCCGGCGGCGACACCCGCCCGCCCGACGAGGAAAGCGCGCTCAAGGACATGGCCCAGGCGGAACATGGCACGATAAGGCGCGGCTTCAGCCCGCAACGCGCGCTCACCTATGCCTGGCGCGAGACGCTGGAACTGCAGCGCGATCCGGTCCGTGCGACGCTCGCGCTGATCGGTTCGCTGATCCTGATGCTGGTGATCGGCTTCGGCATGACCACCGACATCAACGAGCTGAACTATGCCGTGCTGGATCGCGACAACAGCATCCTCAGCCAGAATTATGCGCTCGACATTTCCGGCTCCTCCTATTTCGTCGAACATGCGCCGATCCGCGATTATGATGATCTCGACCGGCGTATGAAGGATGGCGAACTGGCGCTGGTGATCGAGATTCCGCCGGGCTTTGGCCGGGATATCGCGGCCGGGCGCCAGGTCACGGTCGGCGCCTGGTTCGACGGCGCCAATCCGCAGCGCGCCGAAACCGTGCAGGGCTATATCCAGGGGCTGCATCAGCATTGGCTGAGCCAGCAGGCCGCCGCGCGCGGCAGCGCGGTCGGCAGCAGCTTCTCGATCGAGAACCGCTATCGCTACAACCCCGATGTGCAGAGCCTGCCGGCGATGGTGCCGATCGTCATCCCGCTGCTGCTGCTCATGCTGCCGGCGATGCTGACCGCGCTGGCGGTGGTGCGCGAAAAGGAGATCGGGTCGATCATCAACCTCTATGTGACGCCGGTCAGCCGCAGCGAATTCCTGCTCGGCAAGCAGCTTCCCTATGTCGTGCTGGCGCTTGTCAACTTCCTCCTGATGGTGCTGATGGCGATCTTCATCTTCGGCGTGCCGGTGAAGGGCAGCTTCCCGACCCTGCTGCTGGCCGCCGCCATCTATTGCGTCACTGCGACCGGCATGGGCCTGCTCGCCTCGGCCGTGACGCGCAGCCAGATCGCCGCGATGTTCCTGGCGATGATCGGCACGATGATCCCGGCCACCACCTATGGCGGCATGACCGACCCCGTCTCCTCGATGGAGGGCAGCGCGCGGATCATCGGCGACATCTATCCTGCCAGCCACATGTTCACCATCAGCCGCGGCGTCTTTGCCAAGGCGCTGGGCTTTTCGGACCTGGCCGGCTCCTTCCTGCCGCTCGCCATTTCCGCGCCGCTGATCGTCGGGATCGCGATCATGCTGCTCAAAAAGCAGGAGGCCTGACGTCGATGCTGGCGACGATTTCCAACATCTACCGGCTGGGCGTAAAGGAGCTGTGGAGCCTGTGGCGCGACCCGATCATGCTGGTGCTGATCCTGTTCGTCTTCACCGTCTCCATCTATACCTCGGCCAATTCCAAGCCGGAAACGCTGCACAATGCAGCCATCGCAATCGTCGATGAGGATGAATCGCCGCTGTCACAGCGGATCGTCGCCGCTTTTTATCCGCCGCAATTCACGCTGCCCCGGATGATTGCGCCGGCGCAGATCGATCCGGGCATGGACGCGGGCGATTTCACCTTCGTCCTCCACATACCCCATGGCTTCCAGCGCGACGTGCTGGCCGGCCGGACGGCGGAAATCCAGCTCAACACCGACGCCACGCGCATGAGCCAGGCTTTCTCGGGCAGCAGCTATGTGCAGCAGATCGCGACCGCCGAGGTGAATGAATTCGTCAACCGCTATCGCGCCAACAGCGTGCCCAAGGTCGACCTGGCGGTGCGGGCGCGCTTCAACCCGACGCTCAACCATACCTGGTTCGGTGCGCTGGCACAGATCATCAACCAGATCGCGATGCTGTCGATCATCCTGACCGGCGCGGCGCTGATCCGCGAGCGGGAACATGGCACGATCGAGCATCTGCTGGTGATGCCGGTCACCCCGTTCGAGATCATGCTGTCAAAGGTCTGGTCGATGGGGCTGGTCGTGCTGCTCGCCTCGTCTCTGTCGATCAACCTGGTGGTGCAGGGGCTGATGCACGTGCCCGTCGCCGGATCGCTGGCGCTCTTCTTCGCGGGCGCTGCGCTGGTGCTGTTCTCCACGACCTCGATGGGCATTTTCCTCGCGACGCTGGCGCGCAACATGCCGCAATTCGGCATGCTGATGATCCTTGTCCTGCTGCCGCTGCAGATGCTGTCGGGCGGCACCACCCCGCGCGAATCCATGCCCAAGCTGGTGCAGGATGTGATGCTGTTCGCGCCGACCACCCATTTCGTCGAACTGGGTCAGGCGATCCTGTTCCGGGGCGCCGGCATCGGCGTCGTCTGGCCGCAATTCGCCGCCACCGCCGCGATCGGCGTCGCCTTCTTCCTGATCGCACTCACCCGCTTCCGCCGGACGATCAGCGCCATGGCCTGATCGTCCGGCCGCTCTTCACGGCGCCAGCCGGTCCACGCTCAGGCGCCGGCCGCCATATTCGGCAAAGCCCCGGCTGTGCGGCTGGCCATCGGCTTGGGGCGTGAAGTCGATCGCGGCGGGCTTGGGGCCGCCCAGCGGTCCGAACGTCATCTGCAGCTTCATGACGCCGGGGCGGGGGCCGGTCAGGCGGATATCCGCTTCGTAGCTGGACTGGCCGCGCATGTTGATCTGCGTCGTCTCGCGCCCGCTATAGACCTGCTTCCCGTCGTTGCTGAAATTGACATAGATTTTCTCGATGGCGCCGCTCGTGCGCCGATAGAGGATATGGCCCGACCGCCGGCCATAGACCTTCACGTCTATATTCTGGCTCTTGCCCGCCAGCGCCGGCAGGGTGGACAGGTCGCTATCGCCATAGGGCAGGCTGTCGGGCACGGCGCGCGGGGCGACCGCCGGCCCGGCCTTGTATTCGGGCAGGGTGACGATCTGGACCCGCTTGGTCTCGCTGCCGCGCAGCCCCTCGATCCAGGTCGCCCGGCGGCTGTCGGGATGCCAGGACATGGGCGAATGAAACACCCAGTCGGCCTGGCTGCTGAGGTTCGCGCCCAGATAGCCATCCTCGCGCTGCGACCGGGCGATGTCGATCAGCGCCGGCCCGACATTGCCCGGCCGCGCCGTGCGCACGCCGGTGACGGCATAGGTATAGGCGAACATGCTCAGCCCCATGTTCAGGCTGTCGGGATAGGGGCGGGGCATCAGCCCCAATATCGCCGGGTCGGTCTGCGAAAAGCGGGTGGTCATCACCATGCCCAACCGCTCGTCCGGCGAGAAGATCGTCGTTTCGGTATAGCCCGGCGTGTCGGTGATCGGCGTCACCTTGCCGCTCATCAGGTCCATCACTACCGAATCGGGCAGGTCGCGCTTCACCGCGCCGACCAGCGACAGGGCGCTGCCGCCATGGACGAACTGCTTCACCTCGCCGCCGCGGATCGGCGCCGGGATGACGCCATCGGCATGGGCCGGATCGGGGCGAAAGGGATCGCTGCTGCTGATGATCTGCGGCCGGGTGACGACATAGCCGTCCGGGCCGCGCGTCAGTTCGCCGGTCAGCACGGCGGCGGAATAATTGGCGAGCAGGGTCGTCCAGGCGATATGGCGATTGTCCGGCGCCACCACCATTTCCGACCAGCGATGCCAGATATGCGCGCCATCGGCCACCTGCGGCGGATAGGTGACGGGCACCAGTTGCGCCTGCGTGCAATCGTCCAGGCTGGTCGGGCATTCGATCACGAAATCGCCCAGGAAGATGCGCTTATTGTCGGCAAACACCATGTAGCGGATGCCATTATCCTTCGGCCGGGCGGGAATCGTCCCGCTGAAGATCGGGCGGATATGGCTGCCATCATCGTCCATGATGGCGAGGTTGATCTGCCGCGGATCGCTCTCGCCTGGCCGGGCATAGGTCAGCAATATCCGGCCCGACGGCGTGTAGGTGGCGCTTTGCGGCCGCATGTCGGCGGGCAATGGCAGGGTGCGGATCACCGGCTGGCCGAACAGCGCGCCTTGCGCCCCAGGCCGGGCCAGGGTCGGCCTGCCATCCAGCGCCAGTCCGCCGATCAGGATGGGCAGCATCGCCAACATGGGCAGCCGGCGGGAAGGGGGCTTGGTCACCAAATTCTCTCCTCGTCTCGGCCTTGGCCCAGGGGCACCGGGCGGCCGTCCACCCTGCTGATGGCACCAGCCCGCCGGCCGGCAAGCGCCAATCCGTTACGCGGAAAGGGGGCTTGCCAATGTCCCGCAAAACCGGGCATTTTCCAGCCGGCGCTTCGCGAACGGGCAGGGCGACAAGCGGGACGGAGAGGGGAACAGCCGATTTTCAACCGACGCATCTTGCTGGAGCTGTGGGCGATGCTGCTGCTGGCCGGCATCATCGGCTTCATGGGGCCGTTCGGCACCTATATGCGCGACGGTCTGCCGGGGCGGATCGGCCATTGGTGGCTGCTGCTGATGGGGGCCTATATCCTCGTCCGGCCGGTGATCTGGCTGCTGCGCCGGCTGGCGCTGCGGATCGACCTTTCGGTGTCGATCACCGTCTTTTCCGGCGTGTCGCTCTGCGTCGTGCCGCTGGCCTTCCTCTGGCGCAATGTCGGCCGCACCGCCTTTCGCGACCTGGACGGCTTTACCGGCCTGCTGCCCTTTTCCTTCCTCTGCGCGCTCACCGTGCTGGTCGTCACCCACTGGGCCGAACAGACCGACCGGCGGCTGGCCCAGCGAGGTATCCTGCCGCCGCCCGCCGATGCCCCGCACCCCGAAGGCGCCGCCGCCACATCCCCGGCCGAACCCGCCCTGCGCCATCGCCTGTCGGCCGGATTTGCCGGGCCGATCCTGGCGCTGCAGAGCGAGGATCATTATGTCCGCGTCCATGGCGCAGGCGGCAGCGAATTGCTGCTGATGCGGTTGCGCGACGCGATTGCGGAGATGGAGGGGGTGGCCGGGGCACAGGTGCATCGCAGCTGGTGGATCGCCCATCGCGCCATCCTGCGCTGCGATCCCGCCGGGCGCAGCTGGCTCATCACCCTGGATGGCGGGCTCAGCGTCCCCGTCGCGCGCGATTCGGTCGCCCGGCTGCAACGCGCCGGCTTCCTGCCCGCGTCCTGACCCGCTCTGGCGGGCAAAAGAAAACCCCGCCGGAGCAAGCTCGACGACGGGGCCAGGTTCAGGGAGGTGTCACTCCAAAGGGGGGAAGAGTGACAGGACCAATCTAGGAAAGTGCGCGTGGCTTTCAAGCATCAGCCGCATATTTTTGTCGTCGGCCGCGCCCATGCCATCGGCCCTATCGCACGGCTGAACCCGCTATTTCGGCCATTTCCCCTACGGTAACCGGGCATGTCGTGAATATGGCTGAATACGTATGCTGGAATCTGTGCAGAGGGTCGGGGGCGGCGCTATTTGAACCAGACCGACACATGTCGGCAAGAAACGCTCAAGATGCGTCCTGGGGAGGATCACTGTCATGCATCAATTCCGTCATACCGTCCTGCGCGCTGCGCTGCTGGCAGGGGCTTCCTTCTCGTTCGCCGCGGTCGCCCATGCGCAGACCGACGCCGAAACCGCGACGCCCGCCGCACCCGCCGCCGGCGAATCCGAAGGCATCGTCGTCACCGGCATCCGCGCCTCGCTCGCCTCCGCCGCCAAGGTGAAGCGCGATTCCGTGCTGATCGTCGATTCCATCTCGGCCGAAGATGTCGGCAAGCTGCCCGACGTGTCGATCGCGGACTCGCTCGCCCGTCTGCCCGGCGTCACCGCCCAGCGCCTCGAAGGCCGCGACCAGCGCCTGTCGATCCGCGGCCTTGGCCCGGACTTCTCGACCACCCTGCTCAATGGCCGCGAACAGGTCACCGTCGGCGACAATCGCGGCGTCGAATATGACCAGTATCCCTCGGAATTCTTCCAGAACGTCAATGTGTACAAGAGCGCCGACGCCGCGCTGATCGCCGCCGGCATTTCCGGCACGGTCGACCTGCGCATGCTGCGTCCGCTCGACAAGAATGACCGCATCCTCGCCGTGTCGCTGCGCGGCCAGATGAATGGCATGGACAAGCTCAATCCCGATGGCGAACGCTATGGCTATCGCGCCTCGGCCACCTATGTCGATCAGTTCGCCGACGACACGCTGGGCCTGTCGCTGGGCTTCGCCGCCTCGCAGACCCCGTCGCAGAATGAGCGCTTCAACGCCTGGGGCTATCCCACCGATGCCGACGGCAATCTGATCATCGGCGGCGCCAAGCCCTATGTGCAGTCGAACCTGCTCAAGCGCTATGGCATGGTCGGTACGCTGGAATGGCAGCCGAGCGATAATTTTCACTCGACCTTCGACGTCCTCGCCTCGCATTTCGAGGAAGAACAGCGGCTGCGCGGCATCGAATTTCCGCTCGTCTGGGGCACGGACGTCGGCGTCAGCGACGTGACGGTCGAAAATGGCTTCGTCACCGGCGCCACCTTCTCCAACGTCTATGGCGTTCAGCGCAACGACTATAACAAGCGCAAGGCCGACACCATTTCGCTCGGCTGGAACAACGACATCCGCCTGAACGATCGGCTCAAGCTCAATGTCGACGCCAGCTGGTCGCGCGCTAAGCGCACCGACTTCCTGCTCGAAACCTATTCGGGCACCGGCTATCTGCGGTCGGGCGTGTCCGACACGGTGCGCGTCGAGCGCCAGTCTAACGGCCTGTTCAGCATCGTGCCGACGCTCGACTATACCGACACCAACGTCATCAGCCTGACCGACCCCAATGGCTGGGGCTATAACGGCACCACCGCCGTCGTGCAGGCGGGCTTCCTCAACCGGCCCAAGTTCATCGACGACATGAAGTCGTTCCGCGCCAACCTGGTCGGTGACATTTCGGGCAGCATCTTCAGCAACTGGGAAGTCGGCGGCAATTACAGCCGGCGCAAGAAGACCAGCGCCTATACCAGCTATTTCCTCTGCCCCACCGGCGGCACGGACTGCACCATCGCCAATGGCACGCCCGGCTCGGCGCCGGTGCCGCAGGAGGCACTGCTCGGCAAGAATGTCTCGCTCGACTATCTGGGCGTGCCGGCGATGCTGACGCTCGATCCGCTCTATCTCTACAACAACACGCTCGACGCCGTGTTCGACAATCGCCCCTCGTCGCTGGTGCGCGACAATGTCGTGAAGGAAGATGTCTTCACCGGCTATGCCAAGATGACGCTGGATGGCGATCTGGGCGGCAAGCCGCTCAAGGGCGCGATCGGCGTGCAGGTGATCCACACCCGCCAGGCATCGACCGGCACCATCTCCAACTTCTCCAACGGCGTCGTCACCGTCGTCCCGGCCTCGGGCAAGGAAAGCTTCACCAATTTCCTGCCCAGCGCGCAGTTCTCGGTCGAGCTGGAACCCGGCTTCTTCGTGAAGATGGGCGCGGCCCAGACCATGGTGCGTCCGCGTATGGACCAGGAACGGATCAACCAGGAATATAATTTCAACCTGGCCAATGTCGGCCTCGGCTCCGACCCGCAATATAGCCCGTTCAGCTCGAATGGCGGCAACATCGCGCTGCGTCCCTATCAGTCGACCAATATCGACCTGTCGATCGAGAAATATTTTCCGGGCGGCGGCTATGTCTCGCTCGCGGGCTATTTCAAGAATCTGACCGACTTCGTCGATCCCAACAACAATATCGCCTATGATTTCTCGGACGTGCTGGCCTCGCTGCCTGCCGACATCCGCAACCAGATCATCGCCGACGGCAGCTATATCGGCCTGCTGAAGGCCCCGGCCAACACCGGCAAGGGCACGATCATGGGGGCGGAAGGCACCGTCTCGCTGCCGTTCAAGGTATTCAGCGAAACGCTCGACGGCTTCGGCATCTTCGCCAGCGGTTCCTACACCCACAGCGAAGTCAAATATGGCAGCAACCCGACCGATGTCGTCACCCTGCCGGGCCTGTCCAAATGGGTCGCCAGCGGCACCGCTTATTATGAAAAGAGCGGTTTCCAGGCGCGCGTCTCCTATCGCTATCGCTCCTCCTTCCTGGGCGAAGTCGCCGGCCTCTCGGCCGCGCCGACCTTCCGCACCGCCAAGGCAGAGGGCATTCTCGACGCGCAGATCGGCTATGAATTCCAGTCGGGGCCGCTCACCGGCCTGTCGATCCTGCTGCAGGGCAAGAACCTCACCGACCAGCCCTTCGTCACGTATCAGAATGGCGATAAGCGCCAGGTCATCGACTATCAGCGCTACGGCCGCGATTATTATCTGGGCCTGACCTACAAGTTCTGATCGGCCTGCGGCCGATCGGGCAAGTTCTGACCGGCCTTTGCGCCGGTCGGGCAAGTTCTGAAATTCCTCCCCGGATTGCCCGACTGCACGCGGGTAATCCCCCTCCCCGGACCGCCACCCCTTAGAGGGGAGGGCGGTCCGTTTTTCTTTGGAGGGAGGAGGGCATGGACTCAGCCGCTCTTCTTCCTCCCCTCCCTTCCAGGGAGGGGTTGGGGGTGGGTACCGCCGAGGCACTCGGTGGCCCTGTTCAAGATAGCCTCCACCACACCATCCGGATTCTCGATTACGTCGCCATTCCAGAAGCGCAACATCGTCCAGCCCTGTCCCCTTAGAAACAGGGAGCGACGTTCGTCATAGGCCTGCGCATCCAGATGCTGGCTCCCATCGAACTCGATCGCCAGTTTCGCCGAACGGCATGCCAGATCGACAATATAGGGGCCGATGACCAACTGCCTCGTGAAGCGCGGGCGATAGCGGGATATGCGCAACCAGATCACCGCTCCGCATCGGTCTGGCCGTTGCGCAGCGCGCGGGCATTGGCCGTCATATGTTCAGGAACGCGGCGCATGAGGCCAAGCTAGCAAGGCTCGCTCCGCTCGCCTACCCACCCCCAACCCCTCCCTGAGAGGGAGGGGAGGGAAGCGCGTGGTTACTATAAGGCAATGTCACCCAAAATTGATCTGGGGTCCATTCGACACTCCCAAAACGAAAAGTCGAATGAATCCGTTTCAGGACGCGGCTTCCTCGGCCACAATTTCCATAACTTCCCTGATAAGTTCTTCCAGAAGGGCCTCCTCTTCCTCGCCAAATGGCAGATTGAGGTTTGCGGCACGCCCGCGGATATCGTTCAATCGTGGATCAGCTATTTCGGTAGATGTGAAATAATCCCAATCACCAGAGCCGCCCTTACCTTCGAGGAAATCCCGAAGATATGTGGCGACCTCCTGCGGAGATCGTTCGGCCGGCTTTTCGAAAGGAAGCAATGCCAGCTTGAGGACCAAGGCTACAGGAACGATGACGAAGAAACCGACCATCCTCAGGGGAAGCAGAGCAAGCGACCGAATGGAGGATGCGGTAGATGATCGCACGATACTCAGGCCCTAAGCCGTCATCCGCGTGATCAGCCGGGGCGCCAGCAGCGTCGGCGTCACCGGCTTGCGGTCGATCTGGCCGATCAGCGCGTCGACCAGCACCTCACCCGCCCGCAGATAATCCTGCGCCACGGTGGTCAGCGGCTGCCGCGTCAGGCTGGCGGCAGGGATATCGTCGAAGCCGATGAGGGCGACGTCGCCCGGCACTGACAGCCCATGTTCGTCCAGCGCCCGCATCGCGCCGATCGCGATCAGGTCGGACCCGGCGAAGATCGCGTCGAACGTCACGCCGCGCGCGATCAGGCGGCTCGCCGCCTCATAACCCGACTGTTCGGTCGACAGCGCATCGACATGCAGGCCGGGGTCGACCGCATGGCCGGCCTCGCGCAGCACGTCGGACAGGCCGGCATAACGGTCGCGAAATTCGGGATAATGGCTCGATGCGTCGCCCAGAAAGGCGATCCGGCTGCATCCGCGCGCGATCAGATGCGCGCCCGCATCGCGCCCGCCGCGCCGGTTGTCGCAGCCGATCGTCATCCCCAGCGCATGCTGGTCGACCGACCCCCAGCGCACGAAATGCGTGCCCTGCGCCACCAGCTGCTCCAGCCGGGTGCGATAGATTTCATAGTCGCCATAGCCCAGCAGGATGATGCCGTCGGCCTTGCGGCTATCCTCATAATCGACATGCCAGTCGGTCGACAACTGCTGGAAACTGGTCAGCAGATCATAGCCGCGCTTGGCGCAGGTCTGCAGGATCGGCCCCAGCATCGACAGGAAGAAGGGGTTG
The DNA here is from genome assembly GCF_056790315.1 of Sphingobium sp. VMM. NCBI lineage: Bacteria > Pseudomonadati > Pseudomonadota > Alphaproteobacteria > Sphingomonadales > Sphingobiaceae > Sphingobium > Sphingobium sp. VMM. The sequence continues at coordinate 180,623 of NZ_JBXGSI010000002.1, read as the reverse complement.
ATCCAGCTTTCGTCGGGCAGCAGATCCTCGAAGAACAAAAGAGCCAGCGTATTGCTCTTGCCCCGCCGCAGCGAGGATGCATTCTTGTCCACCGTGTAATTGAGCTGCCGGGCGATCGCCTCGACCCGCAGCCGCGTCGCCTCGCTCACCGTCTTGTCGCCGCGCAGCGCGCGCGACACGGTCGGCTGGGACACGCCGGCCAGCGTGGCGATGTCGAAGGATGTCACTTTGTCGTTGGCGGCCATGGCGCGACCCTACGCCAGCGAGTCTCCATTGGGAATAGAAGGGTTTGAAACCGGTCTGAATACGTATGCCGCTCCCTTGGCCCGCCCTGTCCCCGCCGACTAAGAAGGGGCCAAGCCGCGGCAATCGGGCACAAGCGGCAATGGGAGGGATGAAGGCCATGCGCGGACGAACGGCAATGCTGCTGGCTGCGCTCTGCGCGCTTCCCGCTCCGGCGATGGCACAGGATGACGGCTTTCGCGCCCGCTTGCCCGAAGATGAAGTCATCTATTTCGTCCTGCCCGACCGGTTCGACAATGCCGATCGGGCCAATGACAAGGGCGGCCTCAAGGGCGACCGGCTCCAGACCGGCTATGATCCCGCGTCCAAGGGCTTCTACCATGGCGGCGATATCCAGGGGCTGATCCGCCGGCTCGACTATATTCAGGAGCTGGGCGCCACCGCCATCTGGGTCGGCCCGATCTTCCGCAACAAGCCGGTGCAGGGCCCCAAGGGCCAGGAAAGTGCCGGCTATCACGGCTACTGGATCACCGATTTCGAGCATGTCGATCCGCATTTCGGCACCGACGCGGATTTCGCTGCGCTGGTGAAGGCCGCCCATGGCCGGGGGATGAAAGTCTATATGGACATCATCGCCAACCATACGGCCGACGTGATCCAATATCGCGAATGCGCCGACCGGCCCTGTCCCTATCGCTCGCGCGCCGACTATCCCTATCAGCGCCGCGGCGGCGTGGCCGGCCCGGCGATCAATCCGGGCTTTGCCGGCGACGCCGATCATAGCGCCGCCAATTTCGGCAAGCTCACCGACCCGGCCTATGCCTATACCCCCTTCGTGCCGAAGGGCGAGCAGGCGGTGAAGAACCCGGCCTGGCTCAACGATGTGCGCTATTATCATAATCGCGGCGAGACGACCTATTCGGGCGAGAGCGCGACCATGGGCGACTTTGCCGGGCTCGACGATCTCATGACCGAACATCCGCGCGTGATCGCCGGCATGATCGACATTTTCGGCGGCTGGATCGACCGCTTCGGCATTGACGGCTTCCGCATCGACACCGCCCGCCATGTCGACCCGCATTTCTGGCAGCAGTTCGTCCCCGCCATGCAGGCGCGGGCCAAGGCGCGGGGCATCCCCAATTTCCATGTCTTCGGCGAAGTCTATGTCGAGACGGTCGATGCCGGCCCGCTCGCCTGGCACACCCGCGAAGGCGGCTTTCCCGCCGTGCTCGACTTCGCCTTCCGCCAGGCCGCGCTGGAAACCGTCGCGGGCAAGGCGGCGACCGCGACCTGGGAACGCATGCTGACCGGCGACGCCCTCTATCAGGGTGGCGCCGCCACTGCGCGCCAGTTGCCCACTTTCGTCAGCAATCATGATGCCGGCCGTTTCGCCACCTTCGTCCGCCGCGCCTTCCCGCAGGCCGGCGAGGACGAGGTGCTGCGCCGGGTGATGCTCGCCAACGCCATGCTGCTGACGCTGCGCGGCGTGCCGACCATCTATTATGGCGATGAACAGGGTTTCGTCGGCGATGGCGGCGATCAGGACGCGCGCGAGGATATGTTCGGCAGCCAGGTGGCGAGCTATAACGACAATCGCCTGCTCGGCAGCACTGCCACCACCGCCACCGCGCGCTTCGATCCTGCCCATCCGCTCTATCGCGAGATCGCGGCGCTCGCCCGCCTGCGCACTGGCCATGCCGCGTTGCGCCGGGGCAGCGAAACGATCCGGGCGCGCGGCGACGAACCCGGCCTGTTCGCCGTCTCCCGCTTCGATCCCGATACGGGCGCGGAATATCTGATCGCCTTCAACACATCGACCGCGCCGATCAGGGCGCAGGTCCAGGTGGATATAGCCTCCACCGCCTTCGACACCCTTGCCGGCGCGGCCTGTGCCCCGCGCGCGTCCGCGCCCGGCAGCCTCTCCCTCGACCTTCCTCCCCTTGGCTACAGCGTCTGCGCTGTACGGAGCGCTAATCCGCAATGACCGACGCACTGACCCCCTGGTGGCGCGGCGCCACCATCTACCAGATCTACCCGCGCAGCTTCGCCGACTCCAATGGTGACGGCATCGGCGATCTGGCCGGCATCACCGCCCATCTTCCCTATGTCGCCTCGCTCGGCGTCGACGCCATCTGGCTCTCGCCCTTCTTCAAGAGCCCGATGCGCGACTTCGGCTATGACGTGTCGGATTATTGCGATGTCGATCCGATCTTCGGCACACTCGCCGATTTCGATGCGCTGATCGCCCGCGCCCATGACCTCGGCCTGCGCATCATCGTCGATCAGGTCTGGGCCCATACCTCCGACGAACATCCCTGGTTCATCGAAAGCCGCTCCAGCCGCCAGAACGACCACGCCGACTGGTATGTCTGGGCCGATGCCAAGCCCGACGGCACGCCGCCCAACAACTGGCAGTCGGTGTTCGGCGGCCCGGCCTGGACCTGGGACGCGCGGCGCGGCCAATATTATATGCACAATTTCCTGAAGGAGCAGCCACAGATCAACCTGCACAATGGAAAGGTGCAGGCGGCGGTGCTGGATATTGTCCGCTTCTGGCTCGACCGCGGCGTCGACGGCTTCCGCATCGATGCGATCAACCATTCGATGCCCGACCCGCAACTGCGCGACAATCCGCCCGCGCCCGAAGACGGTCGCATCCGCACGCGCCCCTATGATTTCCAGATCAAGCGCTACAGCCAGAGCCACCCGGACATTCCGCTGTTCCTGGAAAAGGTGCGTTCGGTGTTCGACGAATATCCCGATCGCTTCACCGTCGCCGAAGTCGGCGGGGATGACAGCGATGCGGAGATGAAGGCCTTCACCCAGGGCGATCATCGCCTCAACACCGCTTATGGCTTCGACTTCCTCTACGCGCCCAAATTGACCGCGCCGTTCCTCAAAGACGCGCTGACGCGCTGGCCGGCGGAGCAGGGGATTGGCTGGCCGAGCTGGGCGTTCGAAAATCATGACGCGCCGCGTGCCGTCTCGCGATGGGCCGGCGACATCGACGCCCATGCCTATTGCCGGATGAAGATGCTGCTGCTGGCCTGCCTGCGCGGCAATATCTTCCTCTATTATGGCGAGGAACTGGGCCTGCCGCAGGTCGATATCGCGTTCGAGGATCTGCAGGATCCCGAAGCGATCGCCAACTGGCCGCTGACCCTGTCGCGCGACGGCGCCCGCACACCCATGCCCTGGACCGGCGCGGCCCCGTGGCTCGGTTTTTCCGATGCCAAGCCCTGGCTGCCGGTGGGGGAGGCGCATCGCCCGCTCGCCGTCGACGCGCAGGAAGCCGACCCCGCCTCGCTGCTCCACTGGACGCGCGAGGTGCTGGCCCTGCGCAACGCCACCCCGGCGCTGCGCAGCGGCACGATCACCTTTCTCGATACGCCGGACGATCTGCTCGCCTTTGAACGGACGCAGGACGGGCAGCAGCGCCTCTGCGTCTTCAACCTCGGCACCAGCCCCGTCGCCTGGCGCCCGGCCGATGCGGACCGCTGGCAGGTCGAACTGTCGACCGGCAGCATCGCCGACTGGAATTTCGCCCCCGCATCCGGCCTCGTCGCCGCCTTCCAAGTTTAAGGACGTTCCCATGACGCGACTGACCGCGCTCGCTCTCCCGCTCATTGCCCTGGCGCTCGCGCCCACCGCCGCGCGCGCCGATGTGGTGGCCAAAGCCGCCTCGCCCGACGGCCATATCACCCTCACCATCAGCCTCGATGGCGAGGGGCGCCCCAGCTATGCCGTGCAGCGCAATGGCAAGCCGCTGATCGCCGATTCCCGTTTGGGCTTCATGTTCACCGACGCGCCCAAGATCGAGCGCAACCTGACGCTGGCCGATAGCAAGCAGGCGAGCAGCGACACCAGTTGGACGCAGCCCTGGGGCGAATGGACCAGGATCCGCGACCATCATAATGAGTTGACGCTGGTCTTCCGCGAGAAGGGCGATCTCCAGCGCGAGATGGACGTGACCTTCCGCCTGTTCGATGATGGCGTCGCCTTCCGCTACAGCCTGCCCGATCAGGCCAATCTCCATCACGCCAACATTGCCGAGGAACTGACCCAGTTCGCCTTCGCGCAGGGCGGCACGGCCTGGTGGAAGCCCGCCTATGAGTGGAACCGCGAGGAATATCTCTACAACCGCACCCCGCTCGACGCGGTCGGCACCGCCCAGACGGTGATGACGGTGAAGCTGGCCGACGGCACCCATGTCGCCCTGCATGAGGCCGCGCTGGTCGATTATGCGGGCATGAATCTCGCCCGCGCCGAGGGCAACACCTTCCGCGCCGATCTGACGCCGGGGGCGGGCGCCCCCAAAGTGTCGCGCGACGCCGGCTTCTCCACCCCCTGGCGCACCATTGCCGTCGCCGACAATGCCGCCGGCCTCTACATGAATCACATGATCCTGAACTTGAACGAGCCCAACAAGCTCGGCGACGTTTCAAGCTGGATCAAGCCGGGCAAATTCGTCGGCGTCTGGTGGAACATGATCAAGGGCGAATGGAGCTGGGCGCGCGGTCCCAAACATGGCGCCACCACCGCCAATGTCCGCCGCTATATCGATTTCGCCGCCGCCAGCGGCATCCCTGCCGTGCTGGTCGAGGGCTGGAATGTCGGCTGGGACGGCAACTGGTTCGGCAACGGCAATGCAATGAACTTCTCGCAGCCGACCGAGGACTTCGACGCCGATGGCCTTGCCGCCTATGCGAAATCCAAGGGCGTCACCCTGATCGGCCATCATGAAACGGGCGGATCGGCCAGCCATTATGACGGTCAGCTCGACAGTGCCTTCAAATGGGCGGCCGACCATGGCGAGCAGGTGGTGAAGACCGGCTATGTCACCGATGCCGGCCAGATCGAGCGGGTCGACGCCGATGGCGCGAAGCATCGCGAATGGCATGAAGGCCAGTGGATGGTGAACCATTATCTGCGCGTCGTGCAGGCCGCCGCCAAATATCATGTCAGCATCGACAGCCATGAACCGGTCAAGGATACCGGCCTGCGCCGCACCTATCCCAACTGGGTCGCGCGCGAAGGCGGCCGGGGCATGGAATATAATGCCTGGGTCGGTGGCAAGAACCCGCCAGAGCATGAGGCGAACCTGGTCTTCACCCAGTTGCTGGGCGGCCCGATGGACTTCACGCCGGGCGTGCTCAGCCTGTCGGGTTCGGAAGGCAGCACGATCCACTCGACCATCGCCAAGCAGCTCGCCCTCTATGTCGTCCTTTATTCCCCGGTCGTGATGGCGGCCGACACGCCGGAAAATTACGCCAAATATCCCGGCCCCTTCCAGTTCATCAAGGATGTGCCGACTGACTGGTCCGACACCCGCGCCTTGAATGGCGAGGTCGGCGACTATGTCACCATCGCGCGCAAGGCGAAGGGCAGCGACGACTGGTATCTGGGCGCGGTCGGCGATGAACAGGCGCGCTCGTCCAAGGTCACGCTCGACTTCCTCGATGCCGGCCGCAGCTATACCGCCGAAATCTATCGCGACGGCCCCGGCGCCGACTATCGCACCGAGGCACGCCACGCGATCGTGATCGAAAAGAAGCAGGTGAAGAAGGGCGACGTCCTCAGCCTCGACCTGGCGCCCGGCGGCGGCCAGGCAATCCGCTTCGTCGCCAGCGGCGGCAAGCGCAAGCGGTGAAGGCTGACGCCTCTTCTGTTCCTACCGTCATCCCGGACTTGATCCGGGATCCATTCAGCGCTCGCTCGCAGATGTCGCGCCGAATGGATCCTGACTTTCGTCAGGATGACGCAGGATCGAAGGGCGCGATCAACAGCCCCCGGCTGTCCTATTCCGCCAGCGCTTGATAGGCTGCGTGACCGCATGCACGCAGACTTTCCGATAGGATCAGGTGCTCGCAACTTAATATCAAAATGTGCGGGAAATGTGCGAAGTTAAGGCGAAGGATGGGGATGGCCGGAATGAATGAGATGGGGCTGGAACCGGGCGCGACGACGTCCGATGGCCGGCCGCGCCAGGGCTTCTGGGGGCTGTGGAATATCAGCTTCGGCTTCTTCGGCATCCAGATCGGCTTTGCGCTGCAGAACGCCAACATGTCGCGCATCTTCCAGTCGCTGGGCGAAAATCTCGACAATCTCGCCTTGCTGTGGATCGCCGCGCCGTTGACCGGCCTGCTGGTGCAGCCGGTGATCGGCCATTATAGCGACCGCACCTGGTGCCGCCTCGGCCGGCGCCGGCCCTATTTCTTCGCCGGTGCATTGTTCGCGGCGCTCGCCTTGTTCGGCATGCCCAATGCGCCCGGCCTGATGGCCGCCGCGCTGATGCTCTGGATTCTCGACGCCTCGCTCAATGTCTCGATGGAGCCGTTCCGCGCCTTTGTCGGCGACATGCTGGCGAAGGAACAGCATATGGCCGGCTATGCGATCCAGACCGCCTTCATCGGCACCGGCGCGGTGATCGGCTCCTCCACCCCCTGGCTGCTCGACCAGATGGGCGTCTCCAATGTCGCGTCCGCCGGCATGATCCCCGACACGGTGCGCGTCAGCTTCTATATCGGCGGCGCCGCGCTGTTCCTCGCCGTGCTCTGGACCGTGCTCACCACCCGCGAATATTCGCCCGAGCAGATGGCCCGCTTTGCCCAGGCCAGCGAAGCGGCAAGGCAAGAGGAGGCGCCGCCGGTCCCCGCCGGCGGTCCGCTCTGGATCGTCGCTGGCCTTGCCATCATCGCCGCCGTTTGGGGCTGGGCACTGGAAAAGGAATTGTATCTGCTGGGCGGGCTGCTCGCGGCCTATGGCATCGCCCGTATCGTCGCGCGGGGCCTCCATGCGCAGGGCCGGACCGACAATCTGCTCAGCCATGTGGTCGGCAATTTCGCGACCATGCCGGCGATGATGAAGAAGCTGGCGCTGGTCCAGTTCTTCACCTGGTCGGCGCTCTTCATCATGTGGATCTATACCACGCCGGTGGTCGCCCAATATGTGTTCGGGTCGGCCGACCCGACCAGCGCCGCCTATAATGAAGGGGGCAATTGGGTCGGCATCCTGTTCGCCACCTATAATGGCGTGGCCGCCTTCGCCGCGCCCTTCCTGCTCCAGCCGCTCGCCTGCCGCATCGGCCAGGCCCGGACCCATGCGCTGGCGCTCACGCTTGGCGCGCTCGGCTTCCTGTCCTTCCTGGTCCTGCGCGATGCACAGGCGCTGCTACTGTCGGAAGTGGCGATCGGCATCGCCTGGGCCTCGACCCTTGCCATGCCTTATGCGATGCTCGCCTCCAGCGTGCCGCAGACCAAGCTCGGCATCTATATGGGGCTGTTCAACGCCTTCGTTGTCATCCCGCAATTGCTGGTGGCGACGGTGATGGGCACGATCATGCGCCATTTCTTCCCGACCGAACCGATCTGGACCATGGCTTTTGCCGGCGCCGTCATGCTGCTGGCGGCGCTTGCCACCCTGCGCTGCCGGGACTGACCGACAGCGCAGAGGGGAAGGGGGACTATCAAGGCGTGATGGGTTTTCCACATCACGCCTTGATCAAGCCCGCGCGGCGTCTGAGCGTTGCAAGCCGCTGATGCGCAGCATCATTGCGGCTTGCAATCACGCCGCCTGGCGTTCGGCCTCGCCGATGATGGCTTCGGCCATTTCGTCGGCGACCAGCGCGGGGGAGCGCTCCTCGCGCTTGGCCTGGTCAAGTATCTGGGCGACCCGGCCGCCGATCTGGTCGACGCGGGCGGCGACGCTGGCGCGGTCCTCGCCCAGATATTCGGCCGACACGCTGATGATGCCACCGGCATTGGCGACATAGTCGGGCACATAGACGATGCCGCGCGCCCGCAGCAGCTCCGCCACATCGGGCGTCGCCAGCTGGTTGTTGGCCGCGCCGCAGACCAGGCGCGCCTGCATCGCCGCCACGCTCTGCGGATCGAGCGCGCCGCCCAGGGCGCAGGGGGCAAAGATGTCCGCCTCGACCGCGGCGATGTCGGCCACGTCCACCACATTCGCGTTCAGCACGGCGGCCAGGGTGTTGCGGCGGCGCGGATCGATGTCGGCGATCACCAGGCGGGCGCCGGCATCGGCCAGGCGACGGCACAGCGCCGCGCCGACATTGCCGGTGCCCTGCACCGCGACCGTCAGGTCGGACAGTTCGGCACCCAGCGACTGGCGGGCGGCCGCCTGCATCGCCTCGAACACGCCCAGCGCGGTCCAAGGCGACGGATCGCCGCCGGCAGCGCCCTCGGCTACGTCCAGCCCGGCAACATGGCGGGTCTGGCTGGCCACCGCCTGCATGTCGGCGACGCTGGTGCCGACATCCTCGGCCGTGACATAGGTGCCACCCAGTTCCTCGACCGCGCGGCCGAACGCCTGGAACAGCGCGACCCGGTCGAACTCGCCTTCGGGCCGGCGCAGCACCGCCTTGGCGCCGCCGAAGGGCAGGCCGGCCATGGCATTCTTGTAGCTCATGCCCTCGGCCAGGCGGCAGGCATCGTCCAGCGCCGCGCCGATGTCGGCATAATGCCAGAAGCGGCAGCCGCCGGCGCCCGGCCCGATCGCGGTGCTGTGGATGGCAATCACGCCGTCCAGCCCGCTGGCGGGATCAAGCAGCCGCACCGACTGCATCGGCGGGTTCAGGCGGGCAGGACGGGAAACCATATTCTTCTCCTCGGGATGATGCCGCCTTATCGCCGGTCTCCAGAGAAGAATCTTGCCTGATTTGAAGCCCGATATCGCCAATATGAGGATGAATTATCCTGTCATCGTCGATATGTAGGAAAATATGATCGAACTCGACCGTTTTGAGCGGAAGATTCTCCGCGAATTGCAGCGCGATGCTAGCCAGACCACGGCGGAGATCGCGGACAAGGTCGGGCTGACCCCGTCACCCTGCTGGCGCCGCATCGACCGGCTGGAAAAGGAAGGGCTGATCCGCAAGCGGGTGGCCCTGCTCGACCGGCGCAAGGTCGGCCTCAATGCCCAGGTCTTTGCCCAGGTAAAGCTCAACGCCCATGGCCGCGCCAATCTGGACGAATTCAGCGCCGCGATCGGCGGCTTTCCCGAAGTCTTGGAGGCGTTCGTGCTGCTCGGCACGATGGATTTCATGCTGCGCATCGTGGCCAAGGATATCGAGGCCTATGAACGCTTCTTCTTCGAACGGCTGAGCAAGCTGCCCGGCGTCCAGGAAATCAATTCGACCGTCGCCCTGTCCGAAATCAAGTCGACCCACGAACTGCCGATATGACATGGCGGCCGGTAGGCATCGGCCGCCACGCCTCACATCTTACTTGCGCTGCGCCTGGCTGGCGTCGCGGGCCGCGCGGAATTCGCTGTCGTTCGACCAGTTGGGCCAGTCATGGCCGTCGGCCACGCGGCGACCCACATTGTAGAGCAGGGTCATGTCGCCCTCCCAGCTGCTGGTATTCCAGCTGTCGTCATACTGGTCGGCCGGCTGGTGATAGCGATCGCGGGTATAGATATCGCCCAGTTCCTTGCCGCGCGCCGCGCCGCCATTCACCAGTTCGCGGCCGGGGTTGAACGAGATGGCAGGCACGCCGCGCTTGGCCATCGGGAAATGGTCGGAGCGGTAGAAGCTGCCCGCTTCCGGCCGTGCGTCCGGCGTATAATGGCGGCCCAGCTTCTCGCCTTCCTGCGTCAGCAGGGTCAAGAGGTCCAGCTTCGCCGCGCCGGAGATGGAGAAGTTCACTGTCTTCTCGGCGGCGAAGGGACCGTCCATGTTGATGACGCCGGCCGTGGTCGCCAGCGGGCGCAGTGGATTGTCGGCATAATATTCCGAACCCAGCAGGCCCTTCTCCTCGGCCGTCACCGCCAGGAACAGCACGCTGCGCTCGGGCTTGGGGCCCTTGGCATAGGCGCGGGCCAGTTCCAGCAGGGCGGCGGTGCCCGACGCATTGTCGCGCGCGCCATTATAGATGGTGTCGCCCTTCGCGTCCGGCGCGCCGATGCCCAGATGGTCCCAGTGCGCGGAATAGATGATGGTCTCGTCGGGATATTTGCTGCCCGGCAGGATGCCCGCGACATTGTGCGAGGTGATGATTTCCGACTTCACCGCATAGTCGGCGCTCATCGTCGCCTTCAGGGGAATGGGCTTGAAGTCCTTCTTGCGCGCGGCCGCCTTGGCCGCCTCGAAATCGACGCCCGACGCGGCCAGCAGCTTGGCGGCCAGATCCTTCTGGATCCAGCCTTCCATCTGGGTGTGCGCGCTCTTGGGATCGGCGCGGACGATGTCGAACATGGTGTTGGTGTTGCTGTTCTTGACCGTCGCCCAGCCATAGGAGGCGGGCTCGCTTTCATGCACCACCAGCACGCCGGCCGCGCCCTGGCGCGCGGCTTCTTCATATTTGTAGGTCCAGCGGCCATAATAGGTCATCAGCTTGCCGCCGAAATCGCCTTCGCCGCCCTCGAAATCGGGGTCGTTGACCAGCACGACCATGATCTTGCCTTTAAGGTCCACGCCCTTGAAATCGTCCCAGCCGCGTTCCGGCGCCTTCACGCCATAGCCAACGAAGACCAGCGGCAGGTTGGCGAACTTGACCGCCGACTGGCCGGTCTCGGCCGCGCGCACGGCGATTTCCGTGCCCTGGGTCAGCGGCTGGGCCGCGCCGCCCACGGTCATCGACAGGCTGGGCGTGCCGGTGATGTTCGACATGCGCAGCGGCACGTCCTGGAACCAAGTGCCCTTGTCGCCGGCGGGCTTCAGCCCGGCTGCCGCCATCTGCTTGGCGATATAGTCGATCGTCTTGGTCTCGGCGCGGGTCGCCGGGCCACGGCCTTCAAACTCGTCGCTGGCCAGGATCTTGATGTCGTTGACGATGCGCGCGACGTCGAACTGCGGCGCGGTCGTGGCCGCCACGGCCAGGGCGGAAGCGGACAGCAGCCCGGCACAGGCCAGCGTCCGCCAGGCGGCGCGTGAGGCACGGGACAGCGGCGACATCGTCATGGGTAACTCCTTATCTCTCTTGAATATTGCGCGGCGCGAGTCAGCGGCCGGCAATGCGAGGGGATAATGCCCATGCGACGCCATATGTCGATATGGCGTGGAATTTTAGGTCGCCGCCGCCATCCGCAAGGGGACGGCGGCGGCGCTCGGGTCACACCAGCTTGTTGGTGCGCACCAGTTCGCGATACCAGTCGGCGCTGAGCTTGGGCGTGCGCTTCTGGGTCTTGAAGTCGACATGGTGGATGCCGAACAGCTTGGTATAGCCATCCTCCCACTCGAAATTGTCCATCAGGCTCCAGACGAAATAGCCCTTCACCGGAATGCCTTCGCGGGTCGCGCGCTGCAGGTGGGTCAGATAGTTGCGCAGATACATGACGCGGTCGGTGTCATAGACCTTGCCGTCTTCGGCCACCTTGTCGTCGGCCGAGCAGCCATTTTCGGAGATATAGAGGCCCTTGGGCTTCCAGTTCTCGGCTATGGCGCGCATCCCCCAATAGATGACCTCCGGCGTCACATAGAGCCATGGGGAGGGCATGCGGGGCGCCTGACCCGGATGGGGCAGGATCTTGTAGCCCGACGGCGCGGTCTCGTCGGCGCGGACGGTGTTGCCGGTATAGACGTTGACCGACAGGAAATCGAGCGGCGCGCCGATCAGCTTCATGTCGCCATCCTTGACCACCGGCGCATCCTTGCCCTGCGCGGTCAGGTAGCTGTCGATGTAGCGGCCTTCCATGATCGCGGTCAGGAACATGGCGTTCTCCTCGCGCACGGCCTTCTTCACCGCCTCGATATGTTCGGGCGTCTCGATCGCGGGGACATAGATGTTGGGATTGTCGGCAATGCCGACCTGCGTGCCCGATTTGGTCGCGGCGCGGATCGCCTGCACGCCCAGACCATGGGCCAGCACGCCATGATGGCGCACCTGGTTCACTTCCTTCATCGGCAGCTTCAGGCCCGGCGCCTTGCCGCCGGTCATGTAGCTCAAATCGGTGAAGCAGCGCAGTTCGTTGAGCGTCATGAAATTCTTCACGCGGTCGCCCAGCTTGCCGGCGGTATAGCCGGCATAGTCGGCAAAGGCGTAGCTGGTGTCGCGATTCTGCCAGCCACCCGGCAGGGCGGCGGGCAGATCCCAGTGGAACATGGTGACATGCGGGGTGATGCCCGCCGCCAGCAGCCCGTCGACCAGACGATTATAATAGTCCAGCCCCTTGGCGTTGGGCTGGCCCCGGCCATCGGGAAAGATGCGCGACCAGGCGATCGAGAAGCGATAGGCCTTGACGCCCAGCGCCTTCAACAGGGCGATATCGTCCTGATAGCGGTTATAGCTGTCGCAGGCGATGTCGCCGGTGTCGCCATTGGCGACCTTGCCGGGCGTGTGGGAAAACACGTCCCAGTTGGTCTGGCCCCGGCCGTCGGCGTTCACGGCGCCCTCGATCTGATAGGCGGCGGTGGCGCAGCCCCACAGGAAGTCGGCGGGGAAGGCAAGATCGCCTTGCGGCGCGGCCCCGGCCGCATTTTGGGTGCTCGCGGAGCTGCACCCGGCCAGGCCCGCGCCCAGCGCGGCGGCACCCAGGCCCAGGCCCAGTTCGCGGCGATTGATACCCGTCATCTTCTTTGTCTCCTTATTGACCGACGATCTGCACCAGGCCGCTGATGGCCTGGCCGGTGGGCAGCTTCGTCTTGCTCGTCAGCGTCTTTGCCTTGTCGTCCCAGACCAACTCGGCCTTCATGCCCCCCTTGCGATAGGCATTGGTCGTGCCGTCATCGTCATAAAGGGTGAAGCGCGCGTCGGCACCCGGATAAACCCGGATGCTTTCCAAGGCCTGCTTCTCGGCCGTGCTCTTCACCTGCACGCCCATCGGCACGATAGAACCGGCCTTCACGAACAGCGGCATGCGGTTGATCGGCGCATCCACCTCGATCGTCTGGCCGCCCTCATATTTCTGGTTGGTCCAATAATCATACCAGGCGGTGCCGGCGGGCAGATAGACCGACCGCTTGGTCTGGCCCTGCTTGGTCACCGGGGCGACCAGGAAGGCGGGGCCGAACATATATTGGTCGCCGATGGCCGACACCTTGGGATCGTTCGGGAAGTCCATGAACAGGCCGCGCATGAACGGCGCGCCGGTGTCATAGGTGTGGCGGCCCAGCGCATAGATATAGGGGATCAACGTGTAGCGCAGGCGCAGCCAGTCGGCCAGGATCGGCTCGGCCGCCTTGCCATAGGTCCACAATTCCGTGTCCGGGCGCTGGCCATGGATGCGCAGCGTCGGCGTGAACACGCTATATTGGAACCAGCGCACGAACAGTTCGGGATAATCGGTATAATCCGCACCCGCCGCCGTCATGCCGGCCGGATCGAGCAGCACCGGATGCTGCGCCTTGGGGCCGCTCGGCCACTGCCAGCCGCCAATGTCGCTACCCCAATAAGCCAGGCCCGACGCGGTGAAGTTGAGGCCGGCCGGCACCTGCCGGTCGAGCGCTTCCCAGGTCGACTTGATGTCCGACGACCAGAACAGGCCGCCATTGCGCTGCGAGCCCAGATAGGCGGCGCGCGCCAGGATCATGTTGCGGAAATTGGGACGGTCGCGCTCCGAGCCTTCGGCCACGCCCGACGTATGCACCAGCGGGAACAGATTATGATAGCGGTCGCCCGAACCGATCGAGTAGAAATAGCCGTCCGGCACCAGATCGGGCTCGGTCTCGTCCAGCCAGAACCAGTCGAAGCCCTGGCTCGCAATATTGTCGCGCAGCTTGCCCCAGAACCATTCCCGCGCTTGCGGATTGGTGCTGTCGATCAGCGCGCCGGCCCGGTCGGACCGCATCGGCAGGCCATCGACCGGATTGCCGTCCTTGTCCTTCAGGAACCAGCCCTTGGACTTGAGATACTCGAAATAGCGGCCTTCGCGCTCGAACCGCGGCCACACGCTGATGATCGACCGCATGCCCATGGCATTGAGCTGGTCGTTCATCCCCTTGGGGTCGGGATAATAGGTGCGGTCGATGTCGAGCTGGCCCATACGGGTCCAGTAGAACCAGTCCAGCACCATGATATCGAGCGGCAGATTGCGCTGGCGATAGCCATTGGCGACGTCGAGCAATTCCTTCTGGCTCTCGTAGCGCGCCTTGCTCTGGATCAGGCCGAAACCGGCCTTGGGCGGCAGCGGCGTCGCGCCGGTCAGCTTGGCATAGCCGGCATAGAGGTCATCGGTCGTCTTGCCGGTGATGACGAAGAAGGAGACGCGTTCGCCGACCTGGCTCTGGAAGCGGGTCGAATTGTGCAGGCCCGGCCACACCAAAGTGCGCGCCGGATTGTCCCAGACGATGCCATAGCCCTTGTTGGTGACCAGGAAGGGAACGCAGACGGTCTCGCCGGCCGGCGCGTCATAGCTGTGCGAACAGTCGATCTGCTTGCCGCGCAGATCCATATAGCCTTCCTGGTTCTGGCCCAGGCCGTAATAATGCTCGTCCAGCGGCGCGTCGAAGCTGGCGCCGACCTTGAAGGTCTTCTCGCCATTGACCGTCACCGGCGCCATTTCCCAGCCGGTCATCTTGGTCAGGACGGTGCCGCTGGCATCCTTCACCGACAGGCTGACCGGCGGCAGGGCCGGGGCGAAATAGCGCTGCATCTGGGTCGGCGCGCCGGGCCAGGGCTGGGCATCGATGGTCAGCGAGATCGCCGAGGAGGTGAAGATGTCGCCGGTCGCGTCGCTGCTATGGGTCCAGCCGCTGGCATCGGCCTTGGCATTGGGGCCTTCGCCTGGTGCCGCCTGCGCCAGGTCCGGGTCCATCGCGATGGTGACGCGCACGATATTGGGGGCATAGGGTTCGATCGCGACCCGGCTGCCATTGCGGTCCAGCAGCGCCATCGGTGCGGCCAGCGCTGGTGCGGCGATGGCGATGCAGGATGCACCCAATGCGATCCCCGCCAGTCTTGCCTTGAAGCCCTTTGCGATCATCCCAGTCATTCCCTGTACTTGCATTAAACCAGACCCCGGCCGTCGATGCGGACGGCGGGGACGAAATCGATGCCGTGCGGCATGGTGAAGTGGAGGCCCGCGCCATCCTGATGGAAGGCAAGCTGGCCGCCGCCGAGCAGCGTCACCCGCTCGATTGTGCCAGTCCCTTGGCTGCGCGCCAGTGAGCGGATGGTCGTAGATCCGGCCGGCTTGCCCAGGAACAGCGCATAGAGCGCGCCCTTGTTGGTGGTGAAGCGGATGTCCTGCGCGGTGAAGGGCTTGGCCTTCTCCTCATTCTGCATGCCCACGATCGCCTGGGTCGGCCCTTCGCCATAGCGCTTCCACGGGCGCGAACCGAAGATCGCCTCGCTGCCATGCACCATCCATCCCGCCATCGCGTCCAGGATCTTCTCGGCCTCGCTGTCGATGGAACCGTCGCCGGGCTGTGGGATGGACAGCATCAGATTGCCGTTCTTCGACACGACATCGGCCAGCCGCTGGATCACCTGCTCGGCGCTCTTGTAGCTTTTGTCGGTCAGGCGAGCGATATTGTAGAACCAGTCGCCGATGCAGGTGTCGGTCTGCCACGGCTCGTCCCAGATATGGTCAGTATAGCCGCGCTCGACATCCTGGACGATGCCGAACCGGGCATAGGGCTTGAGCTGCTTGCCGGTCATGACCACGTCGATCTTGCCGTGCCATTCGATCGACCGGTTATAATAGTCCGCCGCCGCTTCCAGCCCTACGGGTCCGAAGGGCAGTTCATGATCGTCCATATAGACCATGTCGGGCTTGTATTTCGCGACCAGGTCGGTCTGGCGCAGCAGCCAGCGGGTGACATAGGCCGGGTCATCCTTCGGCCCGGTCTCGATCCACTGGCCGTTATGGACGTCGTGCCACTTGTCCATCGCCTCGATCGTGTCGATGCCGTCGGGCAGCACGGCATGGCCGCCGGTATAAAGTTCGCGCGGGTCGAGGCCATCCCACCATTGGCCGACGCCATCGGCCTTTCGCAGCGTATAGGCGTCATAGCGCACGCCCTTTTGCGGGCCGACCGGATCATAGCCATAAGCGGGCTGATACCAGTGCCAGGCATGGGCGGCATGGTTCGACACGCCGAATTTCAGGCCGGCCTTGCGCGCCGCCTTCTCCCAGATGCCGACGATGTCCTTCTTCGGCCCGACGCGCAGGCTGTTCCAGGCGTGATAGCGGCTGTCATAGCAATCGAGATTGTCGTGATGGCAGGCCAGCGCCATGAAATATTTCGCGCCGGCCTTCTGATATTTGGCCATCAGCGCATCGGGATCCCACTTGTCGGCGGTCCAGAGATTCTGGATGTCCTTCATCCCCGCGACCGACGGATGGCCGTAGGTTTTGAGGTGATGTTCGTACATCGGGTGGCCCTGCATATACATGAAGCGGCCATACCAGTCGCCCTGCGCCGGCACCGATTGCGGCCCCCAGTGCGACCACATGCCCAGCTTCGCGTCGCGGAACCAGTCGGGATAGCGGTAATTGTCGACCAGCGAGGGCCAACTCGCCTGCACCGGACCCTTGGCGGTGCCCATCGGGCTGGCCGCGCGGGCGGCATTGGCCAGGCCCAGCGCAGCCGCGCCCGCCAGGAAGGATCGGCGTCCGAAATCCTGCATCACTTGGCTCCTAATGTCTTGGCGATCGCGGCTTCGGCCAGCGGACGCATGATGGCATAGCCTTCCCTGGTCGGATGGACGCCGTCGCTTGACAGGCCCGGCTTCATCGCGCCATCGGGCTGCGCCATCGCCTTGTGATAGTCGACGAAGGTGAAGCCGTTGGCGTGGGCATAGTCGGCCAGCCATGTGTTGATCGCGGCAACCTGCGGCGCGGGCGTCATGCCGGGGCTCCAGGGGAAGGCGGCGGCGGGCGGCACGGAGGCGATGATGACCTTGATGCCGTGCGCGCGGGCGAGGTCGGCCATGGTCTGGATATTGCCCAGCACCGTTTCCATCGTCGCCGCACCGGTATTGCCGGCGATATCGTTGGTCATCGCCATGATGTGAACCGCCTTCGGCTTCAGCGCGATCACGTCATTGCGGAAGCGCACCAGCATCTGCTGCGTCGTCTGGCCGCTGATGCCGCGATCGACCAGCCCGTTCTGGAACATGGTCGGGTCCAGGTTGATCCAGTTGTCGGTGATGGAATCGCCCATGAAGACGACGCGCACTTTCTGACCCTCGATTGCCTTGTTGGCGGCGGCATAACGGCACAGCTGCCCGAAATCGCGGGTCAGCATGTGCAGGTTCCACAGCTTCCAGCCGGCCTCGTCGCTCGGCTTCTCATGGGGGGGGCAGGGATCGGCGACGATGCCGACCGGATCATTGGCATGCGGATCCCCCGGCACCTTGGTTTCGGCGAGGGCGGGCGCGGCCAGCGCCACCGCGCAGGCAGCGGCGAGAAGGGGGGCGGTGAAACGCAGCATCGTCGTCCTCATTTCCTTGTTCCTAGCGCCTGCGCGATCGCCCTGGCGGCGATCGGCGCCATCACGGCATAGCCATTGTCCAGCGGATGCACGCCGTCCTGGGTAAAGGCGGCGGCCATCAGGCCATTCTGGTCGACCATCGCGGCATGATAATCGGCAAAGACATGGCCATGCTGCGCGCAATAGGCACGCAGCCACTGGTTGAGCGCGACCAGTTCGGCCGGCTTGCGCTCCGCCACCACATCCTTCGCCGCATCCGTGTAGTTGTTGACCGGCAGGATCGATCCGAACACGACCCTGATATGATGGGCGGTGGCGATGTCGGCCATCGCTTCCCAATTGGCCTCGATCTGCTCGGGCCTTTCCTGTTGCAGGAAGCCCTGGACGTCATTGATGCCGGACAGGATCACCACGACCTTCGGCTGCAGCGCCACGACATCCTGATGGAAGCGCAGCAGCATCTGCGCCGTCACCTGGCTGCCGATGCCGCGATTGACATAGGGCTTGCCGGGGAAGCTTGCCGCCAGGTTCCAGCGATCGGTGATGGAATCGCCCAGGAACACGACGCGCTGCTCGCCAGGTTTCGGCGCGGGCAGCGCGGCATTGGCCGGGGCGTAAAGATAGCGTTCGCCAAAATCCTGCATCAGGCTGGGCACCAGTTTCGCGCGGAACGGGCCAAGCCATGGCCCCCAATCCTTTTCCGCGACGGCGCGGCGTTCGGGCGCGCTTTGATAGGAGCCCGGTGCCGCGGACGCAGCGCTGGCGACAAGCGCGAGCAGGCCTATCGACAGCGCTGTCTTCATTGCGCCAGCAATCCCTGCTTGGCGGCGAATGTCATGAACAGGCCGGGCCAGGCCGACGCCTGCATCGTCCTGGGCAGGCGCACGCCGAAACCATGGCCGCCATCCTCGAAGATATGGAGCGCGACTGGCCGCTTGGCGACTTCCATCGCCTGGAACAGGGCGATGCTGTTGGCCGGCGGCACCAGCCCGTCGTCGCTGGCATGGACCAGGAAGATGGGCGACGTATCGGCGTCCACCCGCATCTCCACCGATCGCGCCCGGCGCATATCGGCGCTGGCGCCTTCCCCCAGCAGCATGTCGCGCGACCCGCCATGGGTGAAGGGTGCGTCGAGGCTGACCACCGGATAGATGAGGCCAGCGACATCGGGGCGCGCGCTTTCGCGATCGGCGGCATCGACCGGGGCATAGACGCGCTCGCCATGCCGCGTCGCCAGCGATCCCGCCAGATGGCCGCCGGCCGAAAAGCCGAGCACGCCGACGCGGCCCTTGTCGACAGCGAAATTGACAGCCCGCGCGCGGATCAGCCGCATCGCGCGCTGGGCATCCTGCAACGGCACGTCCTGCCGCTGCACCCAGCCTTCGCCGGGCAGGCGATAGAGCAGGATGAAGGCGGTGATGCCCTGTTCGTTGAGCCAGGCGGCCTGGCTCGTGCCTTCATTGTCATAGGACAGGAAGCCATAGCCGCCGCCCGGCACTACCAGCATCGCCGCGCCATTGGGGCGGGCAGGACGGCGCACCACCAGCACTGGGCGGGCGATCCCCGTCACCCAGCGATCGGACTTGGCCGGGTCTTTCGACTGATCGTCGATCTTGCGGACGATCCGCGCGCCCGTGTTTCCGGGCGGCGGGCCGGGCCACAGCTCGATCACCTCGTCGGCCGTCGTCGTCTGCGCGGCGGCAAGGCCGGGCAGGGCGGCAAGGCCGGCGGCGGCGATCAGCGCGGTGCGGCGATCCAGCAGGGTCATTGCTCTTCCTCCATGGCGTTGGCGCGGGACGGCGCATCCTTGATCGGCGACATGGCCGCGCCGATCGCCTGCGCGGCGGCGCGCACCAGGTCATTGCACTGCTCGATGCTCGCCCGGTTGGCGGCGCCGTCGACGAAGGGCATGGTCAGCGATGCACGGGCGATCCCGCCGACCAGGATCGGCGCCGACAGGTCGGTGATGCCGGTCAGCATCGGGCTGGGAGACACCGCGCCGCCCGCCGCGACGGCGGCGTCCAGCCGCGCGACCAGATCGCCTTCCTCGAACTGCGGATCACTCGCCCGGATGTCCTTCAGCATCGCCTCGCGATTTTCGGGCGACTGGAAGGCGAGCAGGATGCGGCCGGAATTGGAGCGGTGCAGCGGCCGGCGATAGCCCACGCGCACTGCAAAGCCCGACAGGCCCGGCGCCTCGATCGCGATGATGACGACCATTTCCGCGCCCGACACCACCGCCATATGACAGCTTTGCCCGGCCTGCCGCGCCAGTTCCTGCATGACCGGCAGGGCGGTCGAGGCAAGGTCGCGAATCGGCGGCTGGCTCATGCCCAGGGTGAACAGCCGGTTGGTCAGGCGATAGCCATCCTCGGCGCGGGCGATATAGCCATGTTCCTCCAGCACCTGGAGCATGCGGAAAATCTCGCTGACCGACCGGCCGAGCGCGGCGGAGATGTCGGACATGATCAGCGGCTCGCTGGAACCGGCCAGAAGCTCCAGAATTTCCAGCCCTTTCTTCAGGGCCGGCGCTTGGTAGCGCGCCTTGCCTTCCATCCCGATCCCCTCACCAATCGGGCGCTATCTCGCCTTTGGTAGCGCCATCATCTGTTGGTCCTTCCCTACACACCATCTACAGGTGAAATCAATTTTTATATTTCACAAATTGGAAACGGAGAGTAATAGGGCGCCGCGTTGGTATCGCTCCCAATAGGGAAATATCACGGCAGGGGAATATGTTTTTGCCGCGGCATCGCGGCGCCGAATCGATCAGTGCTCCGACCAGGGGCCAGGGGAGAGGAAGGGACCAAATGTTCAAGAATTTTAACGTGCCGTCGCGTGCGGAATTGCTCGCCGGTATCTCGCTCGCCAGCGTCATGCTGGGGTGCAGCGTCCAGGCGCACGCCCAGGATGTGGCTGCGGAACAGTCGAGCGATGCTCCTGCGTCCGAAGATGGCATCGTTGTCACCGGTGTCCGCGCCAGCCTTTCCAGCGCCCAGTCGATCAAGCGCAACAGCGACGTGATCGTCGACTCGATCGTCGCCGAAGACATTGGCAAGCTGCCCGACCGGAATGTCGCCGAAGCGCTGCAGCGCATCACCGGCATCCAGGTCCAGCGTCAATATGGCGAAGGCAGCTCGGTCGCGATCCGCGGCCTGACCCAGGTCCGCACCGAACTCAACGGCCGCGACATCTTCACCGCCTCGGGCGCCAACCAGCTGAACCTGGAAGACATCCCGTCCGAACTGCTGTCGGGCATCGACGTCTACAAGAATCCGTCGGCCGATCTGATCGAGGATCAGCTGTCGGGCACGATCAACTTCCGCACCCGCAAGCCGTTCGACTTTGACGGTCTGAAGGTCGCCGCCACCGCGACCCAGAGCTATTTCGACCTGACCGACAAGTTCAAGCCGTCGGCCTCGCTGATGGTCAGCGACCGCTGGGACACCGGCATCGGTGAAATCGGTATCCTCGCCAGCGTCTCCTTCCAGAAGACCGCCTTCCGTCAGGACACGATCTCGACCGAGCCCTTCTACACGCTCGATCCGACCAACGCGACCGACGCCGAAGTGCTGGCGAGCCTGGGCCGCACCGGCCAGACCACGACCCTGCCGCATGGTACCGGTATCGGCGAAGTCTATGGCGATCGTCGTCGCCTCGGCACCGATGTCGCGCTCCAGTGGCGCCCCAGCGACACGCTGGAGCTGACTGCCGAAGTCTTCCGTTCGGACTACAAGTTCCGTTTCGACGACTATAGCTTCTTTGCCTACAGCTCGGGCAGCGCAATCATCCCGCAGCCGGGCGCTGCCTTCACCTATGCCGACAATGGCGATTTCGAGAGCGGCACCTTCATCGACGTGCCGGTCGGCAACAACACCAGCGCCCAGACCCGTCATTCGACGACGACGGACTATTCGCTGAACCTGAAGTGGAAGCCGGTCGACAATCTGACGATCACCGCCGACGGCCAGTATGTCGATGCCAAGACCAAGAATCTGCGCTCGATCTTCGGCCTGAACGGCGTTGCCGACACGCTCTATCAGGATATTTCGGGTTCGATCCCGGTCGTGAACATCGGTTCGGAAACCGGCCTCACCAACCCGGCGACCTACACCAGCGCCTTCTATCTCGATAACCTCAATGAATCGAAGGCGTCGGACAAGACCGCGCGCCTCGACGCCGAATATCGCTTCGATGCCGGCATCCTGTCGTCGATCAAGGCCGGCTTCCGCTATGCCGACCGCAAGAACCGCACGATCGACACCGGCTATCGCTATACTGGCCTGTCGGGCATCCCCAGCGAACTGGAAACGGTTGACCTGGGCGACTTCTTCCGCGGCGACGCCGACCTGTTCGGCAACATCATCGCCTTCAACCGCGGCATCATCCGCAACTATCAGAACACGCTCGACACGCTGGGCATTGCCAGCGCGCCGGCCTATACCCAGAGCGGCACCAACCAGCAGCGGCAGAAGACCTTCACCGGCTATGCCACCGCCTTCTTCAAGGCCGATCCGATCGACGGCAATATCGGCGTCCGCGTGGTCCGCACCAATCTCGACGTGTCGGGCTATTATCAGCAGACCCCGATCGTGCTGGACGAAAATGGCAATGAAGTCAGCGGCCCGACCGTGTTCAACCCGATCGCCGTGTCGCAGGATTATACCTCGGTCCTGCCGAGCCTGAACCTGCGCGTCCACCTGACCGACAATCTGCAGCTGCGTTTCGCCGCCGCGAAGAACATCTCGCGTCCGACCTTCACGCAGCTCAACCCCAGCCTGACGATCAGCGAACCGGGCGCCGCGCAGCAGGATCAGATCCACACGGCCAGCGGCGGCAACCCGTATCTGAAGCCGATGAAGTCGGACAATCTGGACGCGACGGTGGAATGGTATTTCTCGCGGACCGGCTCGCTGACCGCAGCGGCTTTCTACAAGAATATCAAGAACTACATCCAGACCGCCGTGTCCTATCGCGACGTCACCTTCGACAATGGCAACAGCTATGAATATGAAGTGACGTCCTACAACAATGTCGCCAAGGGCAAGGTGAAGGGCTTTGAACTCGCCTATCAGCAGTTCTTCGACTTCCTGCCCGGTCCGTTCGACGGCCTCGGCATGCAGGCGAACTTCACCTATGTGGACTCGCAGGCACCGTCGCCCGCCACCAGCGGCCCGGTCACCAACGTTCCGCTCGAACTGCTGTCGAAATATAATTACAATATCGTCGGCATCTACGAGAAGGGCGGCCTGTCGGCCCGCGTCGCCTATAACTGGCGCAGCAAATATGTCGTGACCACGGCGGGCAACGGCACCGGCAGCCTGCCGGTGTTCAACAAGCCCTTCGGTCAGCTCGATGCGTCGATCAGCTATAATGTGACGCCGCAGTTCGCGCTGGCGCTGGACGGCACCAACCTGACCAACACCCGTCGTGCGACCTATTTCGGTATCGACAGCCGTCCGCGTGACGTGGTGGTCAATGACCGTCGCATCAGCCTGACGGCCCGGATCACCTACTGATCCGCATGGGAGGCGTGTAGCCTCCCCCGACTGCGCAGGCCCGATCCCAACAGGGACGGGCCTGCCATGTTCGCCAATAGAGAGGATGGGTGATGCAGGCAGATGCCAGGGTAGACAGACAGGAAGATAGCGGCGCCACAAGGATGGCGGTCATGCTGACGATCGGCCTCTTCTTCCTCTGGGGCCTTGCCAATAATCTCAACGACGTGCTGATCGCCCATTTCCGGCACGCCTTCGCCCTTTCGGACTTCGCCTCGGGCCTGGTCCAGTCGGCCTTTTATCTGGGCTATTTCTGCTTCGCCATTCCCGCCGCGCTGACGGCGCAGCGTTTCGGCTACAAGGCGA
The DNA here is from genome assembly GCF_056790315.1 of Sphingobium sp. VMM. Taxonomy (NCBI): domain Bacteria; kingdom Pseudomonadati; phylum Pseudomonadota; class Alphaproteobacteria; order Sphingomonadales; family Sphingobiaceae; genus Sphingobium; species Sphingobium sp. VMM. The sequence continues at coordinate 157,184 of NZ_JBXGSI010000002.1, read as the reverse complement.
CGGTGATCCTGGGCCTGCTGCTGTTCGCGCTTGGCGCCTTGCTGTTCCTGCCGGCCTCCGCCGCGGTCAGCTATCCCTTCTTCCTGTTCGCCCTGTTCGTGATCGCCAGTGGCCTGGCTTTCCTCGAAACCGCCGCCAATCCGATGGTCGCGGTGCTGGGCGATGCCGCCGGTGCCGCCCGCCGCCTCAATCTCGCCCAGGCGTTCAATCCGCTCGGCTCGATCACCGGCGTGGCGCTGGGCGCGACGCTGATCCTGTCCGATGCGCCGGCACAGGGCGCCGCTGCTGCCGCGGCCGTGCGCCTGCCCTATCTGCTGATCGCGCTGGTCGTGCTGGCCTGGGCGGCTCTGCTCGCGCGCACCTCCTTCCCGAAGGCGGCGGTGGAGGGCCATGCCGGCGCCACTTCGCCGCTGGCCGGCTATCGCCAGTTGCTGCGTCGTCCGCGCTATCTGGCCGGGGTCGCAGCTCAATTCTTCTATGTCGGCGCGCAGGTCGGCATCTGGAGCTATCTCATCCGCTATGCGCAGGCGGCGCTGCCGGGCATCACCGCCCAGCATGCCGCCTGGCTGCTGACCCTGTCGCTCGGCCTGTTCATGGCCGGTCGCTTTGCCGGTGCGGCGCTGCTCTCCCGCTTCGATGGCGCGCGGCTGATGCGGCTGTTCGCGCTCGTCAATCTCGGCCTCGCGCTGGTCGGTTCGGTCTGGCTCGGCCTGCCCGGCGTCGTCGCGCTGGTGGCGGCCAGCTTCTTCATGTCGATCATGTATCCGACCATCTTCGTCCTCTCGCTCGACGGCCTCGGCCCGCTGACCAAGCCGGGCGCATCGATGATCGTCATGGCCATCATCGGCGGCGCGGTGCTGACGGCCGTGATGGGACTGATTTCCGACCTGGCCGGCACGATCAACGCCGCGATGGCGGTGCCCGCTTTCTGCTTCCTGGTGGTCGCGGACTATGCCCATCGCATGCGGGGCAAGGGCGGGGCGGCATGATCGACGCCCATGTCCATCTCTGGCAGCTTGGCTGCAACGATTGCAGCTGGCCCGGCGAAGACCTGCCGGCGATCCATCGCGATTATGGGCTGGATGATCTGCTCGTGCAGCTAGATGCCAACAAGGTCGACGCCGCGATCCTGGTGCAGAGCCAGGAATCGGATGCCGACACCCATTGGCTGCTGTCACTCGCTGCCGAAACCGATCGCATCGCCGGCGTCGTCGGCTGGGTCGATCTTACGGGAGACGTCGCCGCTCGCGTCGCCGCGATGCAGGTCGCCGGGCCGCTGGTCGGCATCCGTCCGATGATGCAGGGCCGCGCGCCCGACTGTTTCGACGATCCGGCACTGGTACCCGGCTTTGCGGCGCTCGCCCGCGAAGGGCTGGTGCTCGACGCGCTGGTGCGGCCGCAGCATCTTGCCTCGCTCGCCCGGCTGGCCCGGCGCCAGCCCGACCTCAGCATAATCGTCGATCACGCCGCCAAGCCGCTGGTCGGCGACGCGATCCCGACGGACTGGCGCGCCGCCATGGCCGATCTCGCCGCTTGCCCGAATGTCGCCTGCAAGCTGTCGGGCCTGCTGACAGAGCTGGCGCCGGGGGCAGGGGAGGGCGCCGCCGCTCCCTTCACCGCCGAACTGCTCGCCCTGTTCGGCCCGGATCGCCTGCTCTGGGGCAGCGACTGGCCGGTGCTGACCCTCGCGTCCGACTATGCCGCCTGGCTCGATCTCGCGCGCACATCGCTGCCGGTCGTGGCCCATCGCGCCATCTTCGCCGACAATGCCGCGCGCCTCTATAGCGTCACGCTGGGAGCCGCCGCATGATCGATTTTCCCACCCTCGGCATGGGCACCGCGCCCATCGGCAATCTCTATCGCGTCGTCAGCGATGCGGAGGCGCGCGCCACCCTCGACGCCGCCTTCGCCGCCGGCATCGCCTATTTTGACACCGCCCCCCATTATGGCTTTGGCCTCGCCGAACGGCGGCTGGGTGCGGCGCTTGCCGACCATGACCCGCAGAACAAGGCGCGGGTCTCGACCAAGGTCGGCCGCCTGCTGCGGCCCACCGAAGCGCAGGGCGAACGCCATGGCTTCGTCGATGCCGACCCGTTCGAGCCGCATTTCGACTATGGCCATGACGCCGTGCTGCGCTCCTTCGAAAGCAGCCAGAAGCGCCTGCTCCGCGACCGGATCGACCTGCTGCTCGCCCATGATATCGGCCGCCTGACCCATGGCGACGCGCATGATGATCATCTCGCCGCCTTCCTCGACGGCGGCTATCGGGCGATGCGTGACCTGCGGGACGCCGGCGCGATCGGCGCGATCGGCATCGGCGTCAACGAGGTCGCGATCTGCCACGAATTGCTCGACCGGGTGGAACTGGACGCGATCCTGATCGCCGGCCGCTACACCTTGCTCGATCGCGGCGCGGAGGAACTGCTCGACCGCTGCGCCAGCGCCGATGTGCAGGTCATCGTCGGTGGCCCTTATAATAGCGGCATCCTCGCCCGTGATCTCAGCGGCCCGCTCCATTTCGATTATGCCGCACCGGACCCGGCGATCCTCGCCCGCGCTCATGCCATGGCGGCGCTCTGCCGCGATGCCGGCGTTGCGCTGCCCGCCGCCGCGCTGCAATATCCGCTGCGCCACCCACAGGTCATGGCCGTGATCCCCGGCCTGGTCGGCGCGGATCAGGTCCATGACACGATCGCCCGCCTGGGCGCCTCCATTCCAGACACGCTCTGGCCGGCGCTCGACGCCGCCGCCCGTGCCCATCCTCTTGCCAAGGCCCACAGCCATGCTTGAACATGACAGCCGCCTCATCCTGCTGCACCCTAACGACAATGTGCTGATCTGCGTCAGCGCGATCGAGGCGGGCGATATCCTGCCCGTCGCCGGTGGCACCATCCCCGCGCGCGAAGGCATCGCGATCGGCCACAAGATCGCCCGTATGGCGCTGGCGCAGGGCGACAAGGTCATCAAATATGGCGCGCCGATCGGCTCGATGACCGCGCCGGTCGTCGCCGGCCAATGGGTCCATATGCATAATATGAAGAGCGATTATATCAGCAGCCACACCCGCACCGCGCTGGAGCAGGGCGCATGATCCAGGGCTGGCTCCGTTCCGACGGGCGCAAGGGCATCCGCAATGTCGTCGCCGTCGCCTATCTGGTCGAATGCGCGCACCATGTCGCGCGCCGCATCGTAGACAAGGCCGATGATCCCGATGTCCAGCTGATCGGCTTCCCCGGCTGCTATCCCAACGCCTATGCGGCCAAGGTGATGGAGGCGATCGCCACCCATCCCAATGTCGGCGGCCTCGTCATCGTCTCGCTCGGCTGCGAAAGCTTCAACCGCGAAAAGCTCCGCGCCGTCGTGGAGGCGAGCGGCCGTCCGGCCGAGCTGCTGGTGATCCAGGAAAAGGGCGGCACCGCCGCCACCATCGCCGCCGGTCTGGAAGCGGTCGAGCGGGTGCGGGCGCAGATCGCCGGGGTCGAGCGCGTGCCGATGGGCGTCGAGGAACTGGTCGTCGCCACCATCTGTGGCGGGTCGGACGGCACCAGCGGCATCACCGCCAATCCGGCGGTCGGCCGCGCCTTCGACCGGCTAGTGGCGGAAGGGGCAGCCTGCATCTTCGAGGAGACCGGCGAACTGGTCGGCTGCGAGAAGATCATGGCCGACCGCGCCGCCACGCCCGAACTCGCCGCGGCGATCGAGGCCTGCGTGCAGAAGGCGGAGGCCTATTATACCGTCATGGGCTTTGGCAGCTTCGCGCCGGGCAATGCCGAAGGCGGCCTCACCACCCAGGAGGAAAAATCCATGGGTGCCTACAGCAAGTCGGGCAGCTCGCGGATCGACGGCATCTTGAAGCCGGGCGATATCCCCCCGATGGGCGGCCTCTATCTGCTCGACGTCGTGCCCGATGGCGAGCCGCGCTTCGGCTTCCCCAACATCTCCGACAATGCCGAGATCGTCGAGCTGATCGCCTGCGGCGCGCATGTCACCTTGTTCACCACCGGGCGCGGATCGGTGGTCGGATCGGCGATCTCGCCGGTCATCAAGATCTGCGCCAATCCCGAAACCGGCCGCCGCCTGGCCGCCGACATGGACGTCAATGCCGGCCGCATCCTGGAGGGGGAAGCGACCCTCGATCAGGTCGGCCAGGAAATCTATGATGCCATCCTCGCCGTCGCGGCGGGCGAGCGCAGCCTTTCCGAACAACTGGGCCATCAGGAGTTTATTTTGACCTACAAGGCTTTCGATCCCATCGGTCCCGAATGTCTGCCGATGGTGGCGCGCGCATGAGCGCCCCGCAGAACGGCCGCCTCGCCGGCAAGACCGCGCTCATCACCGCCGCCGCCCGCGGCATCGGCCGGGCTTCGGTCGAGCGTTTCGTGGCGGAGGGCGCGCGCGTCTTCGCCACCGACCGCGATCTTGATGCACTCGACGGGCTGGAGGGCTGCGAGCGGCTCGCCCTCGACGTCACCGACGGCGCTGCCGTGCGCGCACTGGCCGCAGACATCGGCCCGATCGACATCCTCGCCAACATTGCCGGCGTGGTCCATGCCGGCAATATCCTGGAATGCAGCCAGTCCGACTGGGACTTTGCCGTCGCGCTCAACATGACCGCCCAATATCACACCATCTCGGCCTTCCTGCCGGGCATGGTGGAAAAGGGCGCGGGCGCGATCGTCAACATGTCCTCCATCGCCAGCTCGGTGAAGGGCATCCCCAACCGCTTCGCCTATGGCGCGACCAAGGCGGGCGTGATCGGCCTGACCAAGGCGGTCGCCGCCGATTTCGTCGGGCAGGGCATTCGCTGCAACTGCATCTGCCCCGGCACCGTCGACACCCCCTCGCTGCAGCAGCGGCTGCACGACACCGGCGATTATGAAGCCGCCCAGACCGCCTTCGTCGCGCGCCAGCCGATGGGACGCCTCGGCAAGGCGGAGGAGATTGCCGGCCTGGTCCTCTATCTCGCCAGCGACGATGCCGCCTTCACCACCGGCGCGGTCCATGTGATCGACGGCGGCTGGGTGATGTGATGCGTCATGTGTTGCTGATCGACCTGGCCGACGATGCGGCCGCCATCGCCCAATATGAGGCATGGCATGCGTCCGGCGCACTGCCGCCGGCCATCGGCGCCAGCATCCGTGCCGCCGATGTCCGGGCGATGGATATCTATCGCAGCGGCAACCGGCTGGTCATGCTGATGGAGACCGGCCCGGATTTCGACCCGGCGGCCAAGGCGGCGGCCGACGCCGCCGATCCGGCGGTGCAGGCCTGGGAAGCGCAGATGGACGGCGTCCAGCTGCCGTTGCCCTGGTCCGTCCCCGGCGCCAAATGGACCGCCGCCACCCGCATATTTTCCCTAGACGAACAGCCCTGAGAGACCCGATCTGATGCGCAATCTTCTTCCCCTGCTCACGGGCGCCATGCTGCTCGCAACCCCCGCGCTCGCCCAGAATGGCGGACAAGTGCCGCATATCGAGAGCAAGAATGGCCGCCATGCCCTGATCGTCGACGGCGCGCCCTTCCTGATGCTGGGTGGCCAGGTCAATAACAGCAGCAATTATGCCGCGCCCCTGAAGCAGGTCTGGGACCGGCTCGACAGCATCCATGCCAATACGGTCGAAGTGCCGGTCGCCTGGGAGCAGCTTGAGCCCAAGGAAGGCCAGTTCGACTATAGCTTCGTCCAGACCCTGCTTGACGAGGCGCGCGCCCATGACAAGCGCATCGTCCTCCTCTGGTTCGGCGCCTGGAAGAATACCGGCCTTGCCTATACCCCCGACTGGGTGAAGCTCGACAATCGCCGCTTCCCGCGCATGAAGACCGCCGATGGCAAGGATCATGGCGTGCTTTCGCCCCATGGCGCGGCCACGCTGGCGGCGGACAAGCGCGCCTTTCTGAAGCTCATAACCTATGTGCGCGACCATGATGCGCAGAATACGGTCATCATGGTGCAGCCCGAAAATGAGGTCGGCAGCTACCAGAATCCCCGTGACTTCAGCGCCGCCGCGCAGAAACTGTTCGAAGGCCCGGTCCCGGCCGAACTGACCCGTGCCCTCAAGAAGCCGGCGGGCAACTGGAAGAGCGTGTTCGGCGACACCGCCGATCGCACTTTCAATACCTGGTACACCGCCCGCTATATCGAGGAACTGGCCAAGGCCGGCAAGGCGATCAAGCCGCTGCCCATGTATGTGAACGCCTCGCTGACCGATCCCTACAAGCCGGTCGACCCGATGACCGTGTCGAGTGGCGGGCCGCAGGGCGATGTGATCGATATCTGGAAGGCGGCGGCACCCTCGCTCGATTTGGCCGCGCCCGACATTTATGACCGGGGCAGCCGCAACGTCTTCAAGCATCTCGATCTCTACACCCGTCCCGACAATGCGCTGATGGTGCCGGAGATCGGCAATGCCGCCGAATATGCCCGCTATTTCTGGTCGGCGCTGGGGCGCGGGGCGATCGGCTTCGCGCCCTTCGGCATGGATGATGCCGACTATTTCAACTATCCGCTCGGCGCCAAGAGCTTCGACGACGCGACCATCCACGCCTTCGCCTCGAAATTCGGTGTGCTCGGCGCGGCGATGCGTCCCTGGGCCAAGATCGCCTTCGCCCACCCGACCTGGGGCGCGGCGCGGCCGGACGACGGCACGCCGCTCAGCACCACCATGGGCGACTGGACGGTGACGGCCAGCTTTGGCCAGTGGCAGTTCGGCCAGCGCGAATGGTTCCCCAATGCCGACACCCCGGCCTGGGACAAGGCGATGGTCGGCGGCATGGTCGTGGCGCAGCTTTCGGCCAACGAATTTCTCTTCACCGGTGACCATGTCCGCGTCCAGTTCGGCTCGCGCGAAGGCGCCCCGGCCAACGGCATGATCGTCAAGGTCGAGGAAGGCCATTTCGAAGGCGACAACTGGGTCTTCGATCGCATCTGGAATGGCGACCAGACCGATTATGGCCTCAACATCATCGACAAGCCGGTCTGGCTCAAGGTGACGATGGGCCGCTATCGCTAAGCAGCACGCGACCCAATTCCTCCCCAAGCTTGCTTGGGGAGGGAGACCGCCGCAGGCGGTGGAGGGGCACAGGCCCAATAGCGCAGCACTAAGAGGCACCTGCCCCTCCGTCAGCGCTTCGCGCTGCCACCTCCCCGTTCCGGGGAGGAATGTCCGACATTGATCGCCTGCGGTCGTCTGGCGGCGCTTTCCTATTCGGTCTTTCTCTGATCTATCCTGCCGGATGAAACAGGCCGCTCTTCCGACATCACGCCTTTTGCCGGTTCGCTATTCGGCGTCGCGCGCGCCGCCCGGCGCCGGTCCGACTGTCGCCTTGCTGTCGCTTCACTGTCGCCTGACTGTCGCGTCAAAGGAGCGTCAGTGTAGCGCCACTGTCGCTTCGTCGGCGCGTAACAGGCGCATTGCGCCCATTTTCGGCCCGCCAGCGCTGGCTATCGACACTATGAACTTTCAACTGTCGCGTCGGTGTGACCCTATCCCAGCCAGGCCAGATCCCAGCCAGATCAGGGCCCGGTCGCGCAGTTCGCTCGCCGGGACATTGGTGGTCAGGATCATCGCCCCTTCCTCGGGCAGCGGCGGTTCCAGCGTGGCGAGCTGGCTGTCGAGCAGGCTGGCGGGCATATAATGGCCCGGCCGGTTGCCCAGCCGCGCCAGCAGTTCGTCGCGGTCATTGTCGAGCAGGATGAAATGCACCGGCACGCCGATCGCCGCGCGCAGCCGGTCGCGATAGGCGCGCTTCAATGCGGAGCAGGCCGCCACCGCCACGCCCTGCGCCGCCACCGTCCCGGCGATCGCCGCGCCCAGCCGGTCGAGCCAGGGCCAGCGATCATCGTCGGTCAGCGCCTGCCCGCCGCGCATCTTCTCCACCGCCGCCGCCGAATGATAGCTGTCCCCCTCCAGGAAGGGGCAGTCCAGCGCCTGGGCCAGCATCGCGCCCAGCGTCGACTTGCCACAGCCGCTGACCCCCATGACGATGACGGCGCGTCCCACGGCTTTGGGCGAAACGGGGGCAGGGTCGGCGGAAATCGGCAAGCGGGCGTCCTTGGTCGCTGGGGCAGGGGGATTGGTTTTTCCGCTATAAGGCCGCGCCACCCCGCAGGAAAACTACGACCTTTGTCGCAAGTGCCAAGCCGCGACCGCTCCCCTAGCCATGCACCATCTATAAAAATGAGGATGGGAGGCGGACATGATCGGACGCAGCATGATCGCGGCTTTGCTGGCGGCAACAACGCTTGGGGCACCGGCCTTCGCCGCGACGACCTCGGTCTTCCCGGTCGCGCCGGCCGAGCCCCATGCGGTGACGGTGAAGGCCGTCGGCGACGGCCGTGCCGACGACAGCGCCGCGATCCAGCAGGCGCTCGACCAGGCCCGCGACGCGACCGGCCATGGCATCGTCTTCCTGCCATCGGGCACCTATCGTATCACCCGCTCGCTGATCGTGCCGGCGGGCGTGCGCGTCTATGGCGTCGGCCCGACCCGCCCGGTGATCCTGCTCGGCGCCAACACGCCGGGCTTCCAGCAGGGCGTGTCGACCATGGTGATCTTCGCCGGCGGCGATCAATATCAGGTCGGCAAGGTGCCGGTCCCGGTGCCGACCGTCGTGCCCCGCGACAAGGTCGTGCGGGATGCCAATTCGGGCACCTTCTATTCGTCGATGAGCAATGTCGATATCGAGATCGGCGCCGGCAATCCGGCCGCCGCCGGCGTGCGCTTCCGCATGGCCCAGCATGCTTTCTTGAGCCATATGGAATTCCGCCTCGGCACCGCCTTTGCCGGCGTCTATCAGGCCGGAAACGTGATCGAGAATGTCCATTTCCAGGGCGGCCGATACGGCATCGTCACCGAAAAAACCTCGCCCGCCTGGCAGTTCACCCTGCTCGATTCGACCTTCGACGGCCAGCGCGACGCGGCGATCCGCGAGCATGAGGTCGACCTTACCCTCGTCAATGTCGCGATCAGGAACACGCCGGTCGGGATCGAGATCGACCGGGGCTACAGCGACAGCCTCTGGGGCAAGGATGTCCGGTTCGAAAATGTGTCCAGGGCCGGGGTCGTCATCTCGAACGAGAAGAATGTCTTCACCCAGGTCGGATTCGAAAACGCCCTGGCGGTCAACAGCCCGGTCTTCGCCCGCTTCCGCGACAGCGGCAGGACGATCGACGGCAAGGGCAAGGCCTATAGGATCGCCAATTTCTCCTATGGCCTCGCCGTGCCCGCACTCGGCCACACGGGCGACTATGCCACCACCGCCGACATTCAGCCGCTCTCCGCCATGCCGGCGCCGCGTGCGCCCGCGATCCGCGACCTGCCGCCGATGGACCAGTGGGTCAATGTCCGCACCCTGGGCGCAGTCGGCGACGGCAAGGCGGACGACACCGCCGCCCTGCAAAAGGCGATCGACGCCAACCGCATCCTCTATTTCCCGACCGGCTTCTACAAGGTGACGGACAGGCTGACCCTACGCCCGGACAGCATCCTCATCGGCCTGCACCCGGCCATCACCCAGCTCTTCATTCCCGACAATAACCCCAAACATGCCGGCCTCGGCGCCGTCCTGCCGATCCTCGAAAGCCGCAAGGGCGGCGACAATATCCTCTCCGGCCTTGGCCTTTTCACCGGCCGGGTGAACCCGCGCGCCTCCGCTCTGCTCTGGCGATCGGGCGAACAGAGCCTGGTCGAGGACGTCAAGATCATGGGTGGCGGCGGCACGCCCACCGCCGATGGCAAGATGCTCGGCACGCTGCGCGTCAACACCGGTGATCCGGTCACCGACAGCCGGCTCGACGCCCAATATCCTAGCATCTGGGTGACGGATGGCGGCGGCGGCACCTTCGCCGATGTCTGGAGCCCCAACAGCTTTGCCCAAGCGGGCTTCTACATCACCGACACCGACACGCCCGGCCATGTCTATGAAATGTCGGTCGAACATCATGCCCGCAATGAATTCGTGCTCGATAACGTCCATAATTGGGAGTTTCTGGCACCCCAGACCGAGCAGGAGGTCGATGATGGCCCCGACGCCATCTCGCTCGATATCCGCAACTCCAGCAACCTGCTGTTCGCCAATTATCATGGCTATCGCGTGACCCGCACCTATGCGCCGGAAAAGAGCGCGGTGAAGATCACCAACTCCGGCAATATCCGCTTCCGCAACGTCCATGTGAATGGCGAGAGCGGTTATGCCACCTGCGACGATGAAGGCTGCGGCACCTTCCTGCGCGCCAGCAAATATCCGTTCGACAATGCGATCGAGGATGTCAGCCGCAAGCTGCTGGTGCGCGAGCGTGAGTTTGCCGCACTGGATATCGGCCCGGCCGGCAGCGCGGTCCCTGCGGTCGCGCCTTCGGGCACGAAGGTCGAGAAGCTGGAGGATGGCTTCTGGTCGATCTCCGGCGCGGCAGTCGATGCACAGGGGGCGCTCTATTTCATCGATCGCCGCTTCCAGCGCATCCACCGTTGGAGCGAGGGCAAGGGGCTGGAAATCGTCCGCGACCATGCGCTCGATCCGGTCAATCTCGCCATCGACGCTTCGGGTCATGTCATGGTCCTGTCCTCGCTCGGCGCGAAGGGCGGCGCCTATTCTTTCGACCCGGCTGGCCCCAAGGACGCGCTGACGCTGATCCAGCCGACTCCGGTGCGCAGCACTGGCGCGGGCAAGACGCTGCTGCCGGTCAACTGGTGGAATAATGGCGAGTTTCGCGACCAGCTCGACCCCAAGACCTACGAGTTCACGACGCTGGCCGAAATGTTCGCCCGTGACGTCGGCACGCCCAAGGCCAAGGAATATGTCTCACCCGACGGCAGCCTGTCCTTGCCGGCCTTTCGCGTCTGGCAGCAGGGGCCGATCGATCACACCGGCTGGCGCTGGTCCGACGGGCTCAACGCCAATGGCTTCGTTTCCGGCAAGATCGGCGATCGCCTGTTCGTCACCAACGGGTCGGAGAATATCACCTATAGCGGCACGGTAGGGCCGGGCGGCACGCTGACGGCGCTCAAGCCCTTCGCCAATCGCGGCGGCGAAAGCGTCGCGGTGGACGGGCAGGGCAGGGTGTTCGTCGCCAATGGCCAGATATTCGTCTACGGCCCCGACGGCAAGGAAACGGGCCGGATCGATGTGCCCGACCGGCCGCTCCAGATCCTGTTCGGCGGCCCCGACAAACGCACGCTTTTCATCCTGACGCATCACGCGCTCTACGCCGCAAAGCCCTGAAAAAGCGACGGTTCGCCGCCGCCTACGACCTATGTCGTAAGTGCGGTGGCGACCGCTCGGGATTAATACTCACACAATAGCCCGCCATGGGCGCGCCGACGCCGGGAGGGCGCCTGGTGACAAGAGGGGAAGAGGAATGAACGTGCAGATCGCAATCCACCGGCATATGGCGGGCGTCAGCCTGGCCGCCGTCGCCATCATGGCGCTGGCCGGCACCGCCCAGGCCCAGACCGAACCGGCGGCCGAACCCGTGCCGCAGGCCCAGACGAGCGATGCGCCTGCCGCACAGAGCGCCGACATCATCGTCACCGGATCGCGCATCACCACCAGCGGCTTCAATGCGCCGACGCCCACCACCGTCATCGGTGAGGAGCAGATCGCCAACAACGCCCAGCCCAACATCTTCAACACCATCGCCCAGCTGCCCTCGCTCCAGGGCTCGACCGGCGCCGCCACCGGCACCTTCTCCACGTCCAGCGGCCAGCAGGGCCTCAGCTCCTTCTCGCTGCGTGGCCTGGGCGCGATCCGCACCCTGACCCTGCTCGACGGCCAGCGCGTCGTCGGCGCCAATGTCACCGGCGTGCCCGACATCTCGATGTTTCCGCAGCTGCTGGTGAAGCGCGTCGATGTCGTCACCGGCGGCGCGTCGGCCTCCTATGGTTCGGATGCGGTCGGCGGCGTCGTCAACTTCATCACCGACACCCATTTTGAAGGCTTCAAGGGCAATATCCTGGGCAGCATCACCAAATATGGCGATGACGAAACCGCGCTGGTCCAGGCCGCCTACGGCAAATCCTTCATGGATGATCGCCTGCATGTCGTCGTCAGCGGCGAATATGACCATGAAGGCGGCGTGGGCGCCGGCGACTTCGGCACCGATCTGGCCGGCAGCCGCAACTGGTATCGCGCCACCACGCTGATGAATACCGGCCAGACCAACAATGGCCTGCCGCAATATAATTACCGCGACTATGCCCAGCCCTATCAATATGCCCGCTACGGCCTGATCAACAATGGCCCGCTGCAGGGCATAGCCTTCGACCAGAATGGCAATCCCTATCAGTTCAACTATGGCTCGAACGGTACGCCGACCGGCACCGGCGCGGTCACCAACTGCTATCGCGGCAACAGCTTCTGCGAGGGCGGCGACCTGTCGGGCGCACCCGGCTCGGGCGCCTCGCTCAAATCCTCGCTGGAACGCATCAACGGCTATGGCCGGATCGGCTATGATTTCGCCGACAACAACGAAGCCTATGTCACGGTCAATGTCGCGCAGGTGAAGACCAACAACCAGCCCAGCCCCGGCTATGGCCGCGCCAACCTGACCGTCCAATGTTCCAACCCCTATCTGCCTCAGTCGGTGCGCGACCAGTGCGCCACGGCCGGCATTACCTCCTTCGGCTTCGGCTCGTCCAACGCCGCCTTCCCCGATCCGCAGGTCTATACCGATCGCAAGCAATATCGCTTCGTCGCCGGCGCCAAGGGCAAGTTCGGCGCGGCCGGCACCGACTGGAATTATGACGCCTATTATGAGCATGGCATCACCATCTCGGACATCCGGGTGAAGGATATCGTGCTGCAGAACCGCTATGCCGCAGCGGCCAATGCGATCGAACTGAACGGCGCGATCGTCTGCGCCGATCCGGCCGCCCGCGCGCTGGGTTGCCAGCCGATCAACATCTTCGGTGGCTTCACCCCCTCGGCCGCCGCGCTCGCCTATGTCGCGCCGCATGACAATGGTCCGTTCCAGCACACCAAGCTGACCCAGGACGTCGCCAGCCTCAACTTCTCGGGCAATCCGGTGGAATTGTGGGCGGGACCGCTGTCGGTCGCCTTCGGTGCCGAATATCGCCGCGAATTCTATCGCGTGAACGCCGACCCCTATGGCGCGGGCGTGTCCGACCTCAGCCCCAACAGCGCCGATTATCCGGCCGACCCGCTGCTCAACGGTGCGCAGGGCAGCAACTGGGCAGCCGGCAATTACAAGAATGGTCGCGGCAAATATGAAGTCTATGAAGGCTTCGTGGAAATCGACATGCCGCTGTTCGACAGCGAGGCGGTCGGCCGCGCCAATTTGAACGCCGCGGGCCGTGGCACCCATTACAGCACGTCGGGCACGGTCTGGGCGTGGAAGGTCGGCGGCACCTGGGACACGCCGCTCGACGGCATCCGCCTGCGCGCCGTCACCTCGCGCGACGTCCGGGCGCCGAACCTGTCGGAACTGTTCGCCGCGCCGACCGTCACGACCCTGCCGAACTTCAGCGATCCCTTCCAGGGCGCAGCGGTTCAGGCATTCCAGAACACCATCGGCAATCCCAATCTGAAGCCGGAAATCGCCCGCAACACCGAAATCGGCATCGTGCTGGCGCGTCCCTCCTGGCTGCCGGGCCTCAGCCTGTCGTTCGACTATTATGACATCAAGCTGAAGGGCGTCGTCTCCAGCCTGTCGGCGCAGCAGATCGTCCAGTTTTGCTATGACGGCAATCAGGCCTTCTGTGGCGGCTTTAGCCTCGACAATGCCAATCCCAGCCTCAACTATATCAATGTCCAGCCGTTCAACCTTGCCTCCTGGCGGACCAGCGGCTTCGATATCGAGGCGAGCTATCAGTGGCAGCAGCCGCTCGGCCTGCCGGGCAGCTTCACCGTCCGCGCGCTGGGCACCCATATCCGCAAGTTCATTGTGGAGGCGGGCATTGCCGGTGTCGATCCGGTCGATCAGGCTGGCGCCAACAACGGCAACACCCCCGACTGGAAATGGCTGGCGGTGCAGACCTATGACAGCGGCAAGTTCAGCCTGACGGTGCAGGAACGCTGGATCAGCGACGGCACCTTCGGCAACCAATATGTCGTGTGCCAGTCGTCCTGCCCGACCTCGACCGCGAACCACCCGACCATCGACTATAACAAGATGAAGGGGGCCTTCTATGTCGACATCGGCGCCACCTTCAAGTTCAGCGATCGTGTCTCCCTTTATGGCAAGGTCGACAATCTGTTCGACAAGGATCCGGTCGCCTCGCCCCAGACCAACACCGGTCTCGATATCAACCCGGCGCTCTACGACACGCTGGGCCGCATCTATCGCGCCGGTGTCCGCTTCAATTTCTGATAAAACATAACATCTCTCCCCCCAAACTTGTCCCGGTCCTGCACGGCCGGGACATCTTCTTTTTACGGAGCCTGATAGATGTATCGTGGATTGAGCGGAGCCTGCGCATCCGTCCTGCTGTGCCTGGCCGCAGCACAGCCCGCCGCCGCTTCCCCGTCCGTCTATACCGCCATGCCCGACGATGCGCGCGCCGTGACGGTGAAGGGCGTGGGCGATGGCCGCGCCGATGACAGCGCCGCGATCCAGCAGGCGCTCGATGCCGCCGCCGCGACGCCCGGCGGCGGCATCGTCTTCCTGCCCCAGGGCACCTATCGCATCAGCCGCACCCTGTTCCTGTGGCCGGGCGTGCGCATCTTCGGCATCGGCGCCCAGCGTCCGGTGATCCTGCTCGGCACCAACACGCCCGGTTTCCAGCGCGGCGTCGCCCATATGCTGATCTTCACCGGTGGCAAGCGTCAGACCGACAAGGACAGCTGGCCCGCCGCCTTCCCGCCGGCCGGCAGCGTGCCGTTCGACAAGACAATTGCCGACGCCAATCCGGGCACCTTCTATTCCGCGCTCGGCAATATCGATTTCCGCATCATGGACGGCAATCCGGCGGCGACCGCGATCCGCTTCCATTCCGCCCAGCACAGCTTCGTCAGCCATGTCGATTTCGACATCGGTTCGGGCCTCGCGGGCCTCTACCATGTCGCCAACGAGGCGGAGGATCTGCACTTCAAGGGCGGCCGCTATGGCATCCTCGCGGAAAAGACCTCGCCGGCCTGGCCTTTCGCCCTGGTCGACGCGACCTTCGAGGGACAGCGCGACGCCGCCATTCGCGAGCATGAAGCGGGCCTGACCCTGCTCAATGTCGCCTTCCGCAATGTGCCGGTCGGGATCGAGATTGACCGGGGCTATGGCGACTGGCTCTGGGGTCAGGATGTCCGGTTCGAAAATGTGTCGAAGGCCGGCGTCATCATCTCCAACGAGAAGAATGTCTACACCCAGGTCGGCTTCCAGAATGTACTGGCCGCCAACATGCCCACCTTCGCCCGCTTCCGCGAAAGCGGCCGGACGGTGGCGGGGCAGGGGAAGGCTTACAAGGTCTCCTCCTTCACCCATGGCCTGACCCTGCCGGGGCTTGGCCGGATCGGCGACTACAAGACCGATATGCAGGCGCAGCCGATCGCCAGCCTGCCGGCGCCCGGCGCGCCCGCCATTCGCCCGCTGCCGCCCGTCTCCGAATGGGTGAATGTCCGCACCTTGGGGGCGAAGGGCGACAATAGCACGGACGACACCGCCGTGCTGCAGAAGGCGATCGACAGCCATCGTGTCGTCTACCTCCCTGCCGGCTTCTACAAGGTCAGCGACACGCTGCGGCTGCGCGCCGACACGGTGCTGCTTGGCCTCCACCCCAGCCTGACCCAGATCGTCCTGCCCGACGGCACGCCTGCCTTCCAGGGGGTCGGTGCGCCCAAGGCGCTCATTGAAAGCGCGCAGGGCGGCGATGCGATCGTCGCCGGCCTGGCACTCGACACCAATGGTGCCAATCCGCGCGCGACCGGCCTGTTGTGGAAGGCCGGCGCCAACTCGATGGTCAACGACGTCAAGTTCCAGGGCGGCCATGGCACCGATGCCTTCGACGGCAGCCGGCGCACCCCCTACAACAACAACGCCACCGCCGATCCCGACGCATCGCGCCGCTGGGGTGGCCAATATGCCAGCCTCTGGGTGACGCAGGGGGGCGGAGGCACCTTCGCCAATATCTGGAGCCCCAGCACCTTCGGCCATCCGGGCATATTGATCTCCGACACGGACACGCCGGGCCGGTTGATCCAGGCCTCGGTCGAACATCATGTCCGCACCGAAATCGGCCTCAACCGCGTCGCAAACTGGGAATTGCTGGCGCCCCAGACCGAGGGGGAGGCGGGCGAGAGCGGCGATGCCGTCGCGCTCGAAATCCGCGACTCCCGTAACATCCTGGTCGCCAATTTCCACGGCTATCGCGTCACCCGCACGCGCAAGCCTGCGCCGACCGCCGTGTCGCTCTACAATTCCCACGACATCCGCTTCCGCAACGTCCATGTGAACGCGGAAAGCGGGGTCGGCACCTGCGATGAAAATGGCTGCGGCACCTTCCTGCGCCTCACCAAATATCCGTTCGAGAATGCGATTCAGGACATCACCCACGGCCTGGAAGTGCGCGAACGCGAATTCGCTGTGTTGGATGTGCCGGCGAAACCCGATCCGGTCGCCCCCTCGACCTTTGGCGGCGCCAGCGTGGAGAAGCTCGCTGACGGCTTCTATGGGTTGGGCGGCGGCGCGGTGGACGCACAGGGCCGGCTCTATTTCATCGACCGTTTCTTCCAGCGCATCTGGCGCTGGTCCGACGCGGGCCGGCTGGAGATGATCCGCGACGCCGCGCTCGATCCGGTGAACCTGACCATCGACAAGTCGGGCAACCTGCTCGTGCTCTCCTCCTATGGCCGCAACGGTACGGTCTACAGCGTCACCCCCGGCGCGCCCGACACGCAGGTCAGCGTTATCCCGGTGACGCCCGCGGGGCAGGGCAGCGCGGCCACGATCTTCCCGGTCAACTGGTGGGTGAATGGCGAATTCAGGGACCAGATCGATCCCAAGACCTATGCGTTCACCACGCTTGCCGAGATGTTCGCCCGCGACACGGCGCAGCCCAATGCGCAGGCCTATGTCTCGCCCGATGGCAGCATCGCCCTGCCGGCCTGGCGCGTCTTCGCCCAGGGACCGGTCGACCATCGCGGCCTGCGCTTCTCCCACACGCTCGACAGCTATGGCTTCGTCCAGGGCAAGCCGGGCCAGCGCATCTATGTCACCAACGGATCGGAAAACCGTACCTACAGCGCGCTGGTCGCCGGCAACGGTACCCTCACCGACCTCAAGCCCTTCGCCGATCGCGGTGGCGAGGGCGTGGTGAGCGACGCGCAGGGCCGGGTCTATGTCGCCAATGGCCAGGTCTTCGTCTACGCGCCCGACGGCAAGCCGATCGGCCGGATCGACGTGCCCGAACGGCCGCTACAGCTGCTGTTCGGCGGCCCGGACGGCAAGACCCTGTTCATGCTGTCGCACCACGGCCTTTACGCAGCGCGGGTCGAGTAGGGGATCAAACTATCAGTCCGGGGATGATCTTGTTCGTCTCCAGACTGCCCGTGCCCCAACGGTCGACCGGCACGCCCATCGCCTGTTGCAGGGTCAGGCCGACCCGGCTGACCGGCGATCCGTCGCCGGTGATATATTGGCCGGTATGGATGCGCCCGCCGGCCGATCCCGCCGTCATCATCGGGATATTGTCGATGGTGTGGAATTTGGCGAACTCGGTCTCGCTATGGGCAAAGACCAGGCTGTTATCCAGCAGGGTGCGGTCGCCTTCCTTCACCGCGTCCATCGCCTTGATGAAATAGGTCCAGGCTTCCATGCACTTGTCGACATAGAAGGTGACTTCGGGCTGATAGCCCAGCCGGTTGTCCAGCACCTCCTCATGGGTCAGCTGATGATGGGTGATGGTGCTGCCCACCCGCGTCAGCGACGATGCGCCATTGTTGAAGTTCATGTTGAACAGCCGGACATTGTCGCAGGCCATCGCCATCACCAGCAGATCGGTCATGATCTCGTGATTGCGCATCACATTCTCGATCTCGGCATTGACCGGCAGGTCGGGCACCTTGGGCGGGACGACACAGGCCTGCATCGGCGCCGGCTTGGTCAGCTGCACGTCGAGCTGGTTTTCCAGCTGCCGCAGCGAGGTGAAATATTGGTCGAGCCGCTGCCTGTCGGCCGCGCCCAGCCGCGCCTCCAGCGCCTGGCGCTGGTCGGACACGCCGGACAGGACACTGCGCCGCGCCATGACCGCCGGATCGGGGGTGAAGGTCGCGCTGTTGGGATCATGGAAGCCCGCGCCGAACAGCCTTGTATAAAGGGCGGCGGGCGACACTTCCGCCGGGTTGAGATTGCCATTGCCGCGCCCGGACAGCGAATTGCGCGGATCGCCGGTCGCCGACAGTTCGATCGAGCGGAAACGGGTACGGGTGCCGATCACATCGCCGATCGACACGTCGAAGGACGGCCCCGGCAGGCCCCGGTCGGAATCGATCGCCATGCCGGTGCGGATGCCGATGCCGCCGCTGATGTGCGGCAGGTTGGGCTTGCCATCGAGCGGCAGGGTGAAATCGCCCAGGATATTGACCTTGTGCTTGAGCGCCTCGATCGAGGCCAGCTCGACCTTCAGCTCATAATCCTTGCCGGCGGCACTGGGGAACCAGCGCGGCGGATTGACGCCCAGCCCCCAGAACCAGGTGCCGAAACGGATCGGCATCGGCGCGCCGGTCGCCGCCATGGCGGTGCCGTTGCCGTCGAGGAAGATGTCGAGCAGCGGCAGGCCGACGGCCACGGCCATGCCGTTGACCATGCCGCGCAGCGCAGTGCGGCGATCGAGGGTGAAGCTCATGGACGGTCTCCTTCACGGATATGCGGGCTGGTCATCATCGCGACCTGCGGCTTGGCCAGCGGTGGGGTGCTGATGCGATAGGCATCGGCCATGGTCGCGACCCGCAGGAACAGCGCCTGGATGCGATAGCCATCGGCAGCAAAACCCTGTTCCAGCGCCATGGCGGTCGCCTCCTCATCCTCCGGCATGCGCCCGGTCGCATATTGGAAAGCGCGCCCCGCAACGCATTCGGTGGTCGATTTGCTCGCCGCCAGCGCCTGCCCCAGGCCGACATTGCCCTGGAAGGCCGTCCCCTCGAACACGCCGGCGGTATCGATCGGCGCGTCATTCTCGGTCCGGCGGAAGGCGCCGATGCCGTCAAACCGTTCCAGCGGCAGGCCCAGCGGGTCGGTGATCTTGTGGCAGGCGGCACAGACCGGATCGCTGTTATGGGCGTTCAGGCGAATGCGCGCGGTCGGCATCGCCTTGTTGCCGACATCCTGCACGGCGGTGAAATTGACGTTGCCAGGCGGATTGGGCACCGGCTGGCACAGCAGCAGTTCGCGGATCGCCCGGCCGCGCAGGGTCGGCGAACTGCGCCCCGAATGGGAATAGAGCGCCAGGAAACCGGCTTGGCCCAGCAGCCCGGCGCGATCGTCGCCATCGGCAAATTCATAGGGCACCCAGCCCTGCATGCTGGACACCTTGGCCTGATAGAGCGGCCCCAGCGCCCGGTTGATGAAGGTCCGCCGGGTGGTGAACAGGTCGCGATAATCGCCCTGCCGCGTCACCAGCTGGTCGACGATCATGCGCAGCATCTGTTCGGACAGGGCCGACGCCACATCGGGGTTGAAGCGGGGATAGACGATCTGGTCCTTGGCCATCTCGTCGAACTTCTCGAACAGCAGCATGTCGGCGAAGAAGGCCCGCACGCCGTCCTCCAGCCGCGGCGAACGCACCATCTTCTGCGCGATTGCTGCGAGCTGGGCCGGATCGGTCAGCTTGCCCTCGTCGGCCGCGCGCAGCAGCGCCTCATTGGGCGTCGTGTTCCACAGCAGATAGCTCAGCCGCGCGGCGCGGGCATGATTGTCGAGCCGCAGGCTGCCGGGCGCTTCCGGGTCGGGCTCCGCGCTCTCGATGATGTAGAGGAATTGTGGCGATACCAGCATGGCGGCGAGCGCCAGCTGCATCCCGTCATAGAAACCCTGGCCATCGCCAGCGCCCTTGCCGGCCATCATGACGAAGGCGCCGATCTCTTCCTGCGTCATCGGCCGGCGAAACAGGTAGCGGCCGATCGGCATCAGCGTCCGCGCAGCGCAATCGGCATCGGGTGCGGCTGCATCGCGCGGGGCGCAGGGCATGAACTGGGCGCGGCGATCCGGCGCGAAGACCTGCGCGGCGATATTGCGCGCCATCGCGTCGAACTGCTCCAGTCCGGCGGGTGAGATGGTCGATGCGCTGGCGCCGGTCGAGATCAACTCATGCACCGGCCGCACGATCGGCTCGAACCGGCCTGCCACCTTGATGTCGGGACCGAAAATGTCCGCGATGCTGTTGCGATATTGCGCTTCGGTCAGACGGCGCATCCCCGCCACCTGGCCCAGCGGCGTCTTCAAGGGCGCGAAGCTGGCCTCGGGCGTGGCGGCGGTCTGCGGCGCCTTCTCGACCGTGCAGGCGCTCAGCAGCAATCCGGCGAGCAGCGCCCCGCGCGCCCGGCGGCGAAACGGCCAGCTCATCGCTGCGCCACCTTGGGCTGGGGCAGGCGGTCGGTGATGAAGGCGGGCACGGCCCAGGCCTCCATGCCGCTGGAAATGCGGCGGCACTGGCCGGTCGCCGGATCGCGATCGCCATCGGCCATCGCCTTCAAGGCGGCATACATGGCGGCGCAGTCATAGCCGGCCGTGGTCGCCGCGCCCTCGCCACCGACCGAGGCGCTGGCCATCACGTTCCAGATCGGCTGATAGCCGCCGACGATGCCCTTGATCGATCCGTCCGGCTGGAAGGTGAAGCGCAGCCGCGCCTTGGTGAAATCATATTCGTTGCGCCGGCCGCGAATGTCCCGCTCCGATCCCTGGCCCCAATTCTGCTTCAGGCGGATATGGGCCGGCTCGGTGGTCAGCACGCCATTGACGATCCGCCCTTTCAGCACATTGCGATGGGCGGCATTGGCGGTGACGCTGTAGCTGGCGCCGGGGATGAAATTCTGGCGCGAATCCACCACCGCCCGATCCTCGGTATTGGCGTAGATCACCGTCACGTCGGGATCATTCTCCAGACTGTCGACGCCGCTCAGCAACAGCACTTGGCTATGTTCGCCGCTGACCAGAAACTGGGTCAGGCCCTTGACGATATCGCCGCCCATACCGTCGACCCCGCGCCAGGTGCGCACGCAGCCCATCGCCCGCCACATCTGGTTGTCGACACCTGGCTCGCCGGCAGGCCCGGTAAAATTGGCATGGCCGCACGTGTCGCCCGCCGCCGCGCCGTCCGCATCATCGTCCAGGTTCAGCCCCTGCGCGACCTTGCCCTGCACCATGCGCTGGGGCGGCCGATCGAACTTGTCGGGATGGGTGCAGATGTTGATATTGTCGGGACCAAAGGCATAGCCGGTCCAGCGCGCGGTCAGTTCTTTCTCGTTCGCCTTTTCCAGCAGCCGCGCCCGCTCGCCAACCGGCTGGGTCTGGAGATAATTTTCGCGCAGGGTGGCGGCCAGGCCCTGCGGGCAATCTTCCTTGCCCTGATAGATGGCGGGCGCGAAATGGCTGACAACGAAGCCCATCTCGCCATTGGCCGGCGGCGCGGGCAGCGCTGCGGGTTTCGCGGGGGCATCGCCCTGCGCTGACACAGATGCCGGCACCGACGCCGCGAGTGGCAGCGCGCCCAGCAGCAGGACCAGTGTGCGATGATACTGCACGATCATCCTCTCCTTGCGAAATGTCATGGGATCAGCGGTTCGGCCTCGGCGGGAATGTCCGCCGGGTCGTCGCCCGCGATGGTGAAGACCGGCCGGTCGCGATAGGCCCATTGGGCGCGGTCGCCATCGGGCCGCACGGTCCAGGCGCCCATGCCCCGCCGCGCCATGCCCGCCGGGAAGACGCGCCAGTCGGCGCAGTCCGTGCCACAGGCCTTGCCCTTATGCGTAATCAGCAAATTCCCCTGACCATCGACCAGCAGATAGCGTCCGTCCACCAGCCGCGCCGTCACATCGGCCGGCGCGTCGATCTTGGGCGCGGCCGGCACATATTTGAGGCTGTTCCAGACCAGAGCGTCCTCGCCTTCATGCCCGATCGTGCCGGGCCGATCGCCGGCATGGGTGAAGACCAGATTGACCCGCTTATAGACCCATTGCGGCCCGCTCGGTCCCTGCATCACGATCCAGTCGGCGCCGTCCTGCTTCAGCCGGGGCGCCTTGCGATCGCCGCCGAACTCGGGCGGTGCAGGCACGATCTCCGCCTTGGCCGGCGCGGCCAGCGGCGTCCATTGCATCAGGCAATCGCCCGAACACCAGAGCGGCTGATGCCCGGTCCGCCCGGTCACGGCGCGCATGTCCATGCCATAGAGGGTGCGGCCATGGGCATCGACATAGATGCTCTGCTCGCCGACCTTGCGGACGCTGACGCCGGCCGGCAGCGGCTCGCCGCTCGCGGCCTCGGGCGGCAGGTCGGCGGCCTGCGCCCAGAGCGCGGCCGGCTGCACCAGCCACAGGATCGCGGCCGCCCGGCGCCACATCAGCGCTTCTCCTCGACGCGGAAGCTGCGATGGCAGGTGCCACAGCTTTGCCCCAGCGTCTTGGCCGCAACCCGCATCTTCGCCACGTCGCCGCTCGCCGCCACGGTGGCGAAGCTGTTGGCCTGTGCGGTAAAGCCGTCCTGCGCCGCCTTGAATGCGGCCGGCTGGCTCCAGATTTCGGGCTTGGCCGCCGTCTTGACGCCGGGTTTCAGGCCGCTGCCGGCCGGGAACCAGCCCTGCTGCTGGCGCGCATAATCGCGGATCTGCCGCGCCGAAATCTGGATCACATAGGTTTGCGGCGTGGCCGATTTCAGCTCGTCATTGATATTCTTGAACGCCGCGCCGACCTCGCGAAAACCCGCGATCCGGGTGGCGACGATATCGCCGGGCGCGGCCGCCAGCGGTGCCGCGCAGAGCAGTGCCAGCATCGCGATCGGCCGCTTCATCCGGGCTGTATCGTGCATCCTCATCCTCGTCCCTTTCATGTCTGTCACAGCATCGGATCGGCAAAGACCCACCAGGCGAGGCTGCCCGCCAGCAGGATGGCGACGGCGAAGGCGACAGGCGACGCGCGCCGCACCGCCACCGGCTCGCCGGTCACTTTCGCGCGGCCGCTGACCATCGGCCCGATCAGGTTGCGCCGCCGCACCAGCAGGTAGAACAGCACCGCCAGGACATGCAGGCCGATCAGCATCTGCAGGATGGTGAAGCTGATGCCGTGAATCTCGGAGGCGAGCCGGCCCTGATCGAAATCGACCAGATGCGACAGCGGCCCGGATTCGATGCCGTCGATATCGACCGCGAACAGGCCGGTGCCGACTTGCACCGACAGCGCCAGTAGCATCGCCAGCACGCTCCAGCCGCCCAGCGGATTATGGCCCGGCGCCGCGGGCACACGGCCGGTCAGATAGGCGAAGATCGCGCGCGGCCCGCGCAGGAACTGGGCAAAGCGCGCAGGCCCCGATCCGATCACGCCCCAGATCAGGCGAAAGGCGATCAGGAACAGCACGGCCTGACCCGACAGGCGATGCCAGTCCATGTGATAGGTTTCCGCGCTCCACCAGGAAAAGCCGATCAGGCCGACCAGCGACCAGTGAAACAGGCGGATGGGCAAGTCCCAGACATATTGGCGGGCTGGGTTCGCCATCAGCTCTTCTTCGCCCAGCTGTCGCACACGCCTTCGGCCGGCACGATGCCGCCGCTCAGCAGCGCGCATTTGCCGCAACCGGGCTGGGCGGCGGTGAAAAAGGCGCACAGGCCGCAGCGCTTGGTCGCATCGCTCGACGTGCGAAAGCCCAGCGACTTGCGCATGCTCTTCTGCGCGGCCGACAGGCTGGCGGGATCGACGCATTCGGCGGCATTGGCGATGCTCGCAATCCCCAGCGGCACGCAGGCGATCAGGCCCAGCGCCGATCGGCGGCTCCAGTGACGGACATGATGATGGCTTGCCGCCATGCGGCCCACTCCTCTTCCGTGCCGGCCCGGTTGCTCCGGTCCTCTTGTGCGATCCTTCTAGCAGGGGGGCGGCGGATTAATTTGTCAGCGCCGACAAAATCGGCGCAGAATGCAGGCGCTTATTCCGCCCTTTGTGTCGGGCCTGACAAAATCCGGCGCGGGCCGGCGGCTAGAAGGAGCGGCATGGGAAGAGGAGAGGTAAGGGTGACAGCGAAGCTGACAGGCGACAGCGCGCCGGGCGACACGCATATCCTGATCGTCGATGACGATCCGTCGCTGCGCGCGCTGGTCCGCGCTTTCCTGATACAGGAAGGCTATGTCGTCAGCGAAGCGGCCGATGGCCCGGCGATGCGGGCCATACTCGCCCATCAGCCGGTCGACATCATCGTCCTCGACGTCATGATGCCGGGCGAGGATGGGCTGTCGATCGCCCGTTCGCTCGCGGGACAGCAGGATGCCGGCATCATCATGGTGTCGGCGCTGGGGACGGAGGGGGACCGGATCACCGGCCTGGAAATGGGCGCCGACGACTATCTGCCAAAGCCGCTGTCGCCGCGCGAGTTGCTCGCCCGCATCCGTGCGCTGCAGCGCCGCCGTCGCCCGGTCGCCGACACCCGCCAGCCGGTGCTAGCCCATTATCATTTCGAAGGGTGGCAACTCGATCCGGTGCGCCGGGTGCTGCGCGATCCCGCCGGCATCATCATCAGCCTGTCGGAGGGGGAGTTCGCCCTGCTGCTCGCCTTCATCGAACATCCCCAGCAGATATTGAACCGCGACGCGCTGGTCGAACTGGCGCGCGGCGAGGATGCCGATGTGTTCGACCGGGCGATCGACACCCAGGTCAGCCGCTTGCGCCGCAAGCTCGGCACCCGCGCGCGCGGCGAATTGATCCACACCGTCCGGTCTGAAGGCTATATCTTCCAGGCGCCGGTGCAGCGCGGATGAAGGCGGGCTTCCTGCGCTGGGCCAATTCGATCCACGCCCATCTGCTGGCGCTGGCCCTGGTCGTGATCCTGACGCTGACCGCCTTCAGCCTGACCCTGCTGCTCTATTTCATCCCGCCCGAACGGGTGCCGCTGTCGGTCTATGAGATTGCCCGCATCGTCCATGGCCAGCCCCTGCTGCGCGACGAGCCGGTGGTGCATGAGGTGCGGCAGGCCATCGCGCCGCCGGCATCGACCGACCCGGCCGATCGGCTGATCGCCGCGCTGCTGGCCCGGCGCCTCAGCCTGCCGGCGGCCGATGTGCGCATCCGTCTCGACCCCGGCGATCGCGAGCGGATCGGCCAGTTCGTGGCGGAGATGCAGCTTTATGGCCCCGATGGCGTCGCCGATCCCTTCATCCTGGGCACCTTCACCGCCGCGATCCGCCAGCCCGACGGTCAGTGGCGGATGATCACGCGGGAAGCGCGGGGCGGGCGGTCGCTCTGGCGGCTGCTCGGCCAATATGCCTTCCTCGTCGGCATCCTGCTGGTGGTGCCGCTCAGCCTCTGGTTCAGCGCGCGGCTGACCCGCCCGATCCGCGCCTTCGCCGCCTCGGCCGAGCGGATGGGGGCAGGGCAGGAGGAACAGCCGATCCCGCTCGACGGGCCGAGCGAGATCCGGCTGGCGGCGCAATCGATCAACGAGATGCAGGCGCGCATCGCCCGCTATGTGCGCGAACGCACCTCGGTCGTCGGCGCGATCGCGCATGATCTGCGCACGCCGCTGTCGCGCCTCCATTTCCACCTCACCGCCGCGCCCGCGCCGGTGCGGATCGCGGCCGAGGAGGAAATCCGCCAGATGGAGGCGCTGATCGGTACGACGCTGGACTTCGTCGACAATGAAAACCGCCCCCGCCTCAAGGAACCGCTCGACCTTGGCCTGCTGGTCGAGGGGCTGGTCGACGATTTTTCCGATATGGGCCGTGACGTGACCCTGCTGGGCGCGGAGCCTGTCATCATCGCGGGTGACATGATCCTGCTCAAACGGCTGTTCACCAACCTGATCGACAATGCGATCAAATATGGCAATCGCGCGCGGGTGCGGGTGATGCGCGACGAGGGGCGGGCGATCGTCACGATCGAGGATGACGGGCCGGGCATGGAACAGGCCGATATCGCCCGCGCCTTCGAGCCCTTCTATCGCGGCGAACCCTCGCGCAACCGCAGCACCGGCGGCGTGGGTCTGGGGCTGTCGATCGTCCAGTCGGCAGCGCAGGCGCATCAGGGGCGGGTGCTGCTGGCGCGCACGCCCGATGGTGGGCTGCGCGCGCAGGTCGAGCTGCCAGTTTAGAGCGTTTTCTGATCAGGTGGAATCACCTGATGACTCGGAAAACGCGTTAAACCAAAAACTTAGAGCAACCGATCTGACGCAGTCGGATCGGAATTTGCTCTAAAGCCCTTCCGCCTCCACCCATTGCGCGCCGGTCAACGCGCGCGCCATGTCCCAGCTATGGCGGCGGATATCGGGCACGGCGACGATCTCCCAATGAGCGCCGCGCGTCATCGGCCCGACCACCAGCAGCCGTTCCTGCGCGCTGCCGTCGCGTGCGATGGCATGGCCCTGCCGGTTGGTGTCGATGCCGATCGCCAGCGCATCGGGCCGGATTGCGCCACGATCCGCCAGCCGGCGCAGCAGCACATCGTCGGTCCGGCCCAGATCGGCCAGCGGCCCGGTGCAATTGACCACCCGCGCCACCCGGATATCCTGCACCTGTTCGCCGCCGCGCGGCCGCCATTGCACGATCAGCCCCTGGTCGGCGTCCTGCGCGCCGATGATTCGGCCCGCCGCGATCCGCAGCCGCCCGCTCGCCTGCATCGCGGCGATCCGTTCAGCCACCTGCGGCGCGATGCGGTGGCGATGCACGTCCCAATAGGGCCGGGCATGACGCAGGAAGCGCGCCCGTTCGACCGGGGAGGCCGCCCGCCATATATCCTGGGTGAAGGGGCGCAGTTCATCGACCGCGCGGCGCCAGCCGACCGCATCGGCGCGCTGGCGGATGGTGCGGACCAGCCCGGCGCAATGGGCGGCGGGCCGTTCGCGCAGGGCAGGGAAGGGCGCGGCCGGCGCATGGCTGTGCGGCACCAGCCCGCGCCGCGACAGCGCCAGGATCGATCCGCGAAAGCCGGCGCTGTCCAGCGTCTGCGCGCAATCCACCGCGGTCAGGCCCGTGCCCAGCAGCAGTATCTTGTCGCTCGGCGTCAGCCCCTCGGCAATGTCCGCGCCCCAGGGTTCGGATACATAGAGCGGGGGCGCCTTGTCCCGGAATGGCGGCAGGTCATGCGGCGGCAGATTGCCCGGTGCCAGCGCCACCGCGTCGGCCGTCAGCACCTTGCCCGACGCCAGTTCGACGACACAGCCATCGCCGGTCATGCGGATGTCGACCGCCGCATCATCGATCACGTCCAGCCGGTCGCCCGCCTCGGCGCGGGTCTTGTCCAGCAGCGCGGAAAGATAGCGGCCATAGGTCGCCCGCGTCGCGAAGCTGGCGTCCGATCCGCCACTCGTCTCCGCCAGCCATTGCGCGAAATGGCCCGGCTGGTCGGGAAAGGCGCTCATGTTGCCGGCGCGGACGTTGAGGATATGATCGGGCAGGGCGCTGCCGAACGCGACACCCTTGCCCAGCCGTTCGGGCCGCCGCTCGACCAATGTCACCCGCATCGTCCCGTAGCGCAGCAGGTTGATCGCCAGCAGCGTGCCGCTGAACCCGCCACCGACGATGATCAGGTGGGAAACTTGGAACATGGGGGAAATCTCTCCGGGCAGGGAAGGGGCCTGCCAGATAGAGCAGCCCGTCGGGGCGCTGTCGAGGGGGCGGCACAGGTCGCGTCTCATGCCCGCCTCGTCCCGCAGACGGGGCGATCCGACCGAAGGTCCAATTGCACCGGCGGCCTGCTTTGCCATCTTCTGAAGGCTGAAAGACGATCACAAAATCGACCCAGGAGACAAGATGATGCTGCAACAGGCGCTGGATAAATTCGCCGGCCAGACCCTGATCCGCGACCGCTACGACAATTATATCGGCGGGCAGTGGACGGCACCGGCCAAGGGCCAGTATTTCGACAATATCTCGCCGGTCACCGGCCAGGTCGTGTGCCAGGTCGCGCGCGGCACGGCGGACGATATCGAGGCCGCGCTCGACGCCGCCCATGCTGCCAAGGACGCCTGGGGCAAGATGTCGTCGACGCAGCGGTCCAACATCCTGCTCAAGATGGCCGATCGCATGGAGGCCAATCTCGACCTCATCGCGCTCGCCGAGACGATCGACAATGGCAAGCCGATCCGCGAGACCACCCATGCCGACATTCCGCTCGCCATCGATCATTTCCGCTATTTCGCCGGCTGCGCCCGCGCCCAGGAAGGATCGATCAGCGAGATCGACCATGACACCATCGCCTATCATTTCCACGAGCCGCTGGGTGTCGTCGGCCAGATCATCCCCTGGAACTTCCCGATCCTGATGGCGGTGTGGAAGCTGGCGCCGGCGCTGGCCGCCGGCAACTGCATCGTGCTCAAGCCCGCCGAGCAGACGCCGATGTCGGTGCTGGTCCTGGCCGAGATCATCGGCGACCTGCTGCCGCCGGGCGTGCTCAACATCGTCAACGGCTTCGGCGTGGAAGCGGGCAAGCCGCTGGCGTCGAACAAGCGGATAGCCAAGATCGCCTTCACCGGCGAGACCACGACCGGCCGCCTGATCATGCAATATGCCTCGGAAAACCTGATCCCCGTCACGCTGGAACTGGGCGGCAAGTCGCCCAACATCTTCTTCGAGGATGTGATGGATGCGGACGATGATTATTTCGACAAATGCCTCGAAGGCTTCGCCATGTTCGCGCTCAACCAGGGTGAGGTCTGCACCTGTCCCAGCCGCGCGCTGATCCAGGAATCGATCTACGAAAAGTTCATCGAGCGGGCGATCGCGCGGGTAAAGGCGATCAAGCAGGGCAGCCCGCTCGATCCTTCGACGATGATCGGCGCCCAGGCGTCGAACGACCAGCTCGAAAAGATCCTCTCCTACATCGCGATCGGCAAGGAAGAGGGCGCACAAGTGCTGACCGGCGGCGATCGCGCCACCCATGACGGCGAACTGGCCGATGGCTTCTATGTGACGCCCACCGTGCTCAAGGGGCATAACAGGATGCGTATCTTCCAGGAGGAGATTTTCGGCCCGGTGCTGGCCGTCACCACCTTCAAGGACGAGGCGGAGGCGCTCGCCATCGCCAATGACACGCTCTACGGCCTGGGCGCGGGCGTGTGGACCCGCGACGGCGCCCGTGCCTATCGCATGGGTCGGGGCATCCAGGCCGGTCGCGTCTGGACCAACTGCTACCACGCCTATCCGGCCCATGCGGCCTTCGGTGGTTACAAGCAGTCGGGCATCGGCCGCGAAAATCACAAGATGATGCTCGACCATTATCAGCAGACCAAGAATCTGCTGGTCAGCTACAGCCCCAAGGCGCTGGGCTTCTTCTGACGGATCCACAGCGGAGCGCCCCTTCTCTCTCCTTTCTCGGCGCTCCGCACCTTTGGCGGGCATCCTCCCCCGGATGCCCGCCAGCTTTGGTTCTGCCAATGTTGCCAATGGCGGTTTTGGTTCTGAAGGATCGGATCGATGGCCGATTGTCCTGCCCGCATTCTCGCCACGCCCGCGGCCGACGCGCTGATCGCGCGCCTGACCGACCAGCATGGCCCGCTGATGTTCCACCAGTCGGGCGGCTGCTGCGACGGTTCCGCGCCGATGTGCTTCCCGCGCGGCGAGTTCCGGGTCGGCCCGCAGGATGTGCTGCTGGGCCATGTCGCGGGCGATGTGCCGGTGTGGATCGGCGCGGCCCAGTTCGAATATTGGCGCCATACCCAGGTGACGATCGACGTGGTGCCGGGGCGTGGCGCCGGCATGTCGCTCGAAAGCCCGGAGGGGCAGCGCTTCATCGTCCGCTCGCGCGTCTTCACCGATGCGGAGGCGGATCTGCTGGAAGCCGCTGGAGAGCCGGCGCGTGGTGGCTGAGCGGCGCTTCACCGAACATGCGCTGCGCCCGCAGGTGGTGGGCGAGATGCAATTGCGCCGCGAACCTGCGCTGACGGTCCCGGCACGGATGATCCAGCTTGTCCGCCTGCTCGATGCGGACGCGCGCACGGCCGAACTGGCGGCCGTGTCCGCCATGCCGGGCGATCTGCGTCCAGGGCATGACAGCCGCCATCGCGAGACCCGGCTGGGCGCCGACATCCATCTTCACTGGGAGCAGCATAGCGAGGCCAGCACGGTCACCCTGGTGCGCGGCGGCAGCGATCCGGTCGGCTGGGATTTTCCCGATGCGGCCGACGCCCGTGCCGCGATCGCCTGGGCCGAATATCTGCCGGGTGCGGTGATCCGCGCCGTGCGGCTGGCGATCGTCGCGGATGAAGGCGCCGCCGCTGAGCTGGTGGCCAGTGCCGGTTTCCCGGCGGGCCAGCTCGTCACCTGCCATGTCGGTGGCGGCGCGCGCATCTGGACCGATTTCCGCATCCATGATGATGGCTATGGCCGGATGGTGGTGGCCGCCAACGGCCTGCTGCCCGGCGATCTTGCCCGCTGCGTCCAGCGGCTGCAGGAACTGGGCAATTATCGCAATCTGGCGCTGCTTGGCCTGCCGCCCGCGCGCACGGCCTGGGCCGATCTCGACTGGCTGGAACAGGCGCTGGAGCAGGTCGGCCGGGCGCTGGCCGCCGGCGAGGTGCGCGACGATGTGCTGCTGGGCCGACTGATCCAGTTGTCCGCCGACATATTGTCGATCGACAGCGGCTGCGCCTATCGGATGAGCGCGACCGCCGCCTATGGCCGGATCGTCGCCAGTCGCCTCGCCGAACTGGACGTCGTGCCGATCGCCGGTCATCGCTCGCTCGCCGACTTCACCGAAAGGCGGCTCTGGCCTGCCGTGCGCACCTGCGCGGCGCTGACCGATCGGCTGGCGCTGCTCAACGGCCGCGCGGCGCAGTTCACCGCCCTGCTGCGCACCCGGATCGAAACCCATATCGAGAACCAGAATGGCCGCCTGCTCGCCTCGATGGACCGCAGCGCACGGATGCAGCTCCAGCTTCAGCAACTGGTTGAGGGGCTGTCGACGGCTGCCGTCAGCTATTATGCGCTTGGCCTGCTCTCCTATCCGCTCAAGGCCGTGGAAAAGCACTGGCCGCGCCTGTCCGCGACGCTGCTGCTGGGGCTTGCCATGCCATTCGTCGCATTGCTGGTCTTCCACCTGATCCACGGCGCCAGAAGCCGGCTTGTTTCGCGTGACAGGCCAGCGGAACCCGCTACATGATAATGCCCCAAAGCATAAGAAAATGGGCGATGGGGAGAGACAATGGCGACAGGCGCAGGGGTAAGGGCAGGGATAGGATTTGCGTCCTCCCATGCCGACGATCCGTTCGAGGCGATGGCGGATCTGGTGGATCAACTCGGCACGGAGCCGCTGGCCGGCGCCGTGATCTTCTGTTCCCAGCATTATGACCGGGATAGCCTGGCGCGGGCGATCAACCTGCATAGCGAATGCACCACCGTGATCGGCTGCACCAGCTCGGGCGAACTGACCGATGCGGGCTATGATCATGACAGCCTGACCGTGATCGGCTTTCCCGCTGCCGATTTCTGCATGACGTCCCATTGCTTCGACGACATCGACAATTTCGATCCGGTCGCCGCGCGCGAAATCGTGCGGACGCTGGCGGCGCAGGCGGAACGGGACAGCCGCCGACTGGGCGGGCTGGTCAACCATGTCGCGCTGTTCCTGGTCGACGGCCTCTCGCACCGGGAGGAACTGCTGACCATGACGATCCAGGATGCGCTGGGTGATATTCCGCTGATCGGTGGATCATCCGGCGACGATCTCGCCTTCCGCCAGACCGCGATCTTCGATGGCGGCCGCTTCCATGCCCGCGCCGCCGTGGTGGCGATCCTCTCCTCGACCCGGCCGATGCACGTCTTCAAGGCGCAGCATTATCAGCCTGGCGCCGCCAAGATGGTGATTACCGGCGCGATCCCGCACGAACGCATCGTGACCGAGATCAATGCAGAGCCGGCCGCGGCCGAATATCTGCGGCTGGCCGGCCATGCCGGCGAGGAGCTGGGGATGGAATTTTTCGCGGCGCATCCGCCGATGGTCCGGGCCGGCGGCGAATATCATGTCCGCTCGATCCAGAGCGCCAACCCGGACGGCAGCCTGACCTTCTATTGCGCGATCGACGAGGGGATCGTGCTCAACATCGGCGAGCCAGTGGATCGGATCGCCGGCATGCGCCAGCTCTTCTCCGACCTGCACGCCCGCGTGGGCGAGGTGGACCGGATCATCGCCTTCGACTGCGTGCTCAACCGCATCGATGCCGAACAGCGCCAGATTTCGCGCGATGTTTCCGCCCTCTATGCCGGCAACCGGGTCATTGGCTTCAACACCTATGGCGAGCAATATCATGCGTTGCACGTCAACCAGACCTTCAGCGGATTGGCGATCGGCCGATGAGCGAGCTGCGCACCGCCCTTGAAACCGACGCGGAGCTGGATGCCCTGCGCGAGGAGGTGCGCAAGCTGCGCAAGATCAACGGCGCGCTGATGGACCGGGTGGAACGCTCGACCGACATGTCGGCCAACGCCTTTTCCATGTTCGAAACCGCCATCTCGCTTGAAGCCAAGGTGCGCGACCGGACGCTCCAGCTGGAGGATGCGCTGGGCCGCCTCGCCAAGGCCAATGCCGATCTGGCCGAGGCCCATGCCGATGCGGACGCCGCGCAGGTGCGCCTGCGCGATGCGATCGAATCGATCAACGAAGGCTTCGTGCTGTTCGATGCCGAAGACCGGCTGATCCTGTACAATGAAGCCTATCTCGGCTTCTGGCCGCAGGTCGCCGAGCGGCTGGACCAGAATCTGACCTTCCACGACATCGCCCGCATCGCCGCCCACAGCCAGGGGCCGGCCGGGGCACAGGTCGCGCCCGATCGCTGGGTGTCGGATCGCCTGGCAAAGCATGGCATCGCCGATGGTGGCCAGGTGCAGCGGCTGGCCGATGGTCGCTGGATACAGATCAACGAACTGCGCACCAGCGAAGGCGGCATCGTCGGCATCTATACCGACATTACCGAGGCGAAGGCGGAGGATGCCCGCGCCCGTGCCCGCGAACTGGCCGAACGCAACGTCGTGCTGCAGTCGACGCTCGACAATCTGTCGGAGGGGGTCTGCGTGTTCGACGGCAGTGGACAACTGGCCGCCTGGAACGACGCGCTGCGCCGGCTGCTCGCTTTGCCGGAAAATTTCGCCGGCGCGCTTGGCAGTCATGCCGAATTGCAGCGCTGGTGCCGCGAGACGCTGGCGATGGACGATCAGGGCTGCCTCGACTGGCGCGGCGGCGGCGCGGACCAGCAGGCGATGGTCTGCCTCTGCACCGCCGGGGAACGGCATTTCGAATTGCGCAGCAACGCCATGGCCGATGGCGGCCAGGTGTTCGGCTTCACCGACGTCACCGACATGCTGCGCGCCCAGGCCAGCCTTCAGGAAACGGCTGAAACGCTGGAACGGCGCGTGTCGGAACGCACCGGCGAACTGGTCGACCTCAACCGCAAGCTGGAAGGCGAAGTGGCCGAGCGCCGCGCGATCGAGGCGGCGCTGATCGATGCCAAGATCGTCGCGGAAAAGGCGAACCTGTCCAAGACCCGCTTCCTCGCCGCCGCCAGCCATGATCTGCTCCAGCCGCTCAATGCCGCCCGCCTGTTCGTCGCGGCGCTGGGCGACCGGCGGCTGGCGCTGCCGACCCGCGCGCTGGTCAACCAGACCTCGACCGCGCTCGACTCGGTCGAGGATCTGCTGGAGGCGCTGCTGGAAATCTCGCGCCTGGATGCCGGTGCGATCCAGCCGGAAATCGGCCCGTTCCGCATCGATCGGCTGCTCCAGACGCTGAATGTCGAATTTGCCCCCATGGCCCGATCGGCTGGCCTTGCCTTCCGGATCGAGGCGCAGCCGCTCTGGGTCGAGACCGACCTGCGCCTGCTGCGCCGTATCCTCCAGAATTTCATCTCCAACGCCATCCGCTACACGCCGCGCGGCACGGTTTCGGTCGCCTGCATCCAGCATGACGACCGGGTGGAGATCAGCGTGACCGACAGTGGCCCCGGCATCGCGCCCGAGCAACAGGCGCTGATCTTCGAGGAGTTTCGCCGGCTCGACACCCGCAGCCAGGGCAAGGGGCTGGGCCTCGCCATCGTCAAGCGGGCCAGCGACATGCTCGGCCACCCCATCACCTTGCGCTCGCAGCCGGGGCAGGGGGCGACCTTCGCCATCGCCCTCCCCATCGGCCAGCCCCAGCGCGAGGAGGATGGCGACACCGGCCAGCCGACCCGCGACCGGTCGATGCGCGACCTGTCGGTGCTGGTGGTCGACAATGAAAAGCAGATCCAATCGGGCATGCGCACCCTGCTCACCGGCTGGGGGTGCAGCGTCGTCACCGCCGACGGCTATGACCAGGCGTCCGCGCTGTTCGCCGATGGCCGCCGGCCCGACATCATCCTGGTCGACTATCATCTCAAGGACGGGGAGACCGGCGACACGGTCATCACCCGCCTGCACGATCATTTCGGCGTCCGCATCCCCGCCGTCATGATCTCGGCCGATCGCGGCGAACCGCTCAAGACCCAGCTCGCCGCCGCCAACATCCCCCTGCTCAACAAGCCGGTAAAGCCCGCCCAGTTGCGCGCGCTGCTGCGCACCATGCTGGCCTGAAAGGGGACGGGACAAGGCGTGCCGCGCCATCTTCCCCCGCAGGCCGAATCCCGGTAAGGGCTGGCGATGACTTCATCGCCCGCGCCGCTGACCCGCTCCCTCTTCGTCTTTTCCATCCTTTATGGCGGCATGGTCTGCATGGCCGGCGTGCTGGGGGTGAAACAGGTCGCGCTGGGGCCGCTCGCGGTGGAGGCCGGCATCTTCGCCTTCCTGCTGCTGGTCATCATTTCCAGCGCCGTGTCGGAACTGCACGGCCAGAAGACGGCGACCGCGCTGGTGCGCCTGGGCTTCGTGCCGCTGCTGGTGTCGGCCGCGCTGATCCATATCGTCATCGCCCTGCCGCATGATCCGGGCATGTATCCGCCCGCCGTCGATGCCTTCCCGATCGTCGTGGGACAGGGATCGCGGATGATGCTGGCGGGCCTCATTTCCTATGGCACGTCGCAGACGCTCAACGTCTTCATCTTCTCGCGCCTGGCCGGGGGCGAGGGCCGTCTGGTCTGGCTGCGCGGCATGGTGGCCAGCGTCGTGTCGCAGATCGTCGACACCCTGCTGTTCATCACCATCTCCTTCTATGGCGAGCGGCCGATCATGGACCTGATGGTCGGACAGATGATTACCAAGGTGCTGCTGTCGATCATCCTGGTGCCGCCGCTCATCTCCGCAGCGGTCGCATTGGGCCGTCGCCTCGATCGATAACTTGCCGTAGCGCGCATATGGGCTTATGCGCGCGCGCATGACCAGCAACTACGCCCCCGATCCCGCGCTCCTCGCGAAGGCCGAAACCCTTGTCGAGGCGCTGCCCTATATGCAGCGCTATGCGGGCAAGACCTTCGTCGTGAAATATGGCGGCCACGCCATGGGCGATCCGGAGGCTGCACGCGACTTCGCCGAGGACGTCGTCCTGATGAAGGCGGTCGGCATCAATGTCGTCGTCGTCCATGGCGGCGGGCCGCAGATCGGCGCGATGCTCAAGAAGCTGGGCGTCGAATCGCAGTTCGTGAACGGCCTGCGCGTCACCGACAAGGAAACCGCCCAGATCGCCGAAATGGTGCTGGCCGGTTCCATCAACAAGGAAATCGTCGGCTGGATCAGCGGCGCGGGCGGCCGGGCCGTAGGCATCTCCGGCAAGGATGGCGGCCTCGTCCTGTGCGAGAAGGTCGGCCACAGCCGCGCGCCCGATCCCAATTCGGGCATTGAGCGCCATGTCGACCTGGGCTTTGTTGGCGATCCGGTCTCGGTCGATCGTCGCATCCTCGACACGCTGACCCAGGACGGCATCATCCCTGTGGTCGCGCCCGTGGGCATCGGCGCCGATGGCCATACCTATAATGTCAATGCCGACACCATGGCCGGCGCGATCGCCGCCGAACTTCAGGCGTCGCGCTTCTTCCTGCTGACCGACGTGCCGGGCGTGCTCAACAAGGACAAGGAATTGCTGACCGATCTCGATCCGGCGGCGATCCATGCGTTGCAGGTCGACGGCACCATCACCGGCGGCATGATCCCGAAGCTGGAAACCTGCGTCAAGGCGGTCGAGAGCGGCGTCGATGCCGCCGTCATCCTAGACGGCCGGGTGCCGCATGCGATGCTGCTGGAAATCTTCACCGATCGCGGTGCGGGCACGCTGATCCGCAAATAAGCCCGGATTTACCGGAGCAGGATTGCCGGATCAGCCCAATATATGCGCTTTTCCGGCAGGGTCCGGCCGTCCGGGCCGGGCTTGTCCCAATCCTCGACCTCGACCCCGCCGCGCGAGGCATAGAAGCCGCGCGCGGCCAAATTGTCGCTGTAGCACCACAGGAACAGGCCGGTCTGCGGCCAGCCCTCGATCGCCCATTGCGCCCCGCGCGCCAGCAATGCCGTGCCAAGGCCCGTGCCGCGCGCGGCGGGCAGGGCGTGGAGATTGTCGACCAGCGTGCCCCAGCGATCATCGGCCCCGCCGATGATGCAGGTGAAGCCCATCGGCTGCCCGTCCCGTTCGGCGATGATGATGCGCTGTCCCGGCGCCGGATGTTCGAGCCGCTGTGTCCATGTGGCCAGCCGCTCGGCCTCGATCCCGCCCGCCAGATAGGCCGGGTCCATGATATGGGCATAGGCGATGCGCCAGCTTTCCACATGCATGGCGGCGATCAGCGGGGCATCGGCGGGGGAGGCGTCACGAAAATCCATGGCTCCGCTATAGCGCGACGGGCTGGTCCCGCTACCCCTTCCTGCCGAACCGGCTTTTGCAGAACTATGGCGTCCTTTGGTGGAATAAGGGACTGTCGCGACTTGTGGCCGGCCCCATGCCTCGGCTAGAGCGAGCGCCAACCGCTCTTTCGGAGACCGCATGGCCTACGCCCTCTATCAGACCATCGTCATCCTGCTCGACGTGCTGTGGTGGATCATCATCATCCAGGCCGTCATGAGCTGGCTGATCGCCTTCAACGTCGTCAACATGGGCAGCGATTTCGTGCGCACCGTGATGGTCGCGCTCGATCGGATGACGGCGCCCATCTATAATCCGATCCGCCGGGTCATGCCGGACCTTGGCGCGCTCGACCTGACGCCGATGGTTGTCCTGCTGGGCATTCTCATCATCCGCCAGGCGATCCTGCCGCCGCTCTTCTCCAGCCTGATGTGACCGGGTGGCGCCGGGACGGGGATGACCTCATTCTGGCGGTCCGCCTGACGCCCGGCGCCACGCGCGAGGATGTCGGTGGGCGCTGGACCGACGAACATGATGCGCACTGGCTGTCCGCCCGCGTGCGCGCCGTGCCGGAAAAGGGAAAGGCCAATGCGGCGCTGATCGCGCTGCTGGCCAAGCGGCTGGATTGGCCCAGGGGCGCGATTTTGCTGGAATCGGGTGATACCAACCGGCTAAAGCGATTGCGGATACAGGGCGGGGCGCAGGCGTTGGACCGGCTGACCGCCATCATCGAGACATGGATAGACGCGACATGACGATCGGCAAGATTATCGACGGCAAGGCTTTTGCGGCCGGACTGCGGGACAAGGTGGCCGATGGCGTCGCCGCCTTCGTGGAACAGACGGGCCGCAAGCCGGGCCTGGCCGTGGTGCTGGTGGGCGAAGATCCCGCGAGCAGCGTCTATGTCCGCAACAAGGGCAAGATGACCCTGGCCGCCGGCATGGAAAGCTTCGAGTTCAAGCGCCCCGACAGCATCGGCGAGGATGACTTGCTCGACCTGATCGAGGAACTGAACCATGACGACCGCGTCGATGGTATCCTGGTCCAGCTGCCGCTGCCCAAGCATATCGATGAAGCGGCGGTGATCGCCGCGATCGACCCGGCCAAGGATGTCGACGGCTTCCATGTCGTCAACACGGGGCGTCTGGCCACCGGACAGGATGCGCTGGTGCCCTGCACGCCGCTCGGCTGCATCATGCTGCTGAAGGATGAACTGGGCGACCTGTCGGGCATGGAGGCGGTCGTGGTCGGTCGTTCCAACATCGTCGGCAAGCCGATGGCGGCGCTGCTGCTCGCGGAAAATTGCACCGTCACTATTGCCCATAGCCGCACCCGCGACATCGCCAGCATCGTCCACCGCGCTGACATCGTGGTCGCTGCCGTCGGCCGCGCCGAAATGGTGAAGGGCGAATGGATCAAGCCGGGCGCGACGGTGATCGACGTCGGCATCAACCGCGTGGTCGATACCGAAGATGGCAAGGGCCGGATCGTCGGCGATGTCGCCACGGCCGAAGCGCTGTCCCATGTCCGCGCCATCACCCCGGTCCCCGGCGGCGTCGGCCCGATGACGATCGCGGTGCTGCTGCGCAACACGCTGGTCGCCGCCCATGCGCGCGCGGGCCTCGCCAAGCCGGAGGGGCTGTGAAGGGGCGCGGCGCGCTCCTCGCCCTCAGCCTGGTGATGCTGGTCGCGGCCAAGCCGCCGATGCGTTACCAGCCCGATCCCAGCTCGGTGATCGCGGCCGAAATCGCCTTCAACCGGCTTGCCCAGCAAAAGGGGCAATGGACCGCCTTTCGCGAGACGGCAGCGGATGACGCCGTGATGTTCGTGCCGCAGCGGGTGGTGGCGAAGGACTGGCTGAAGAAGCAGGCGGACCCGCCGGCCTCGGTCAGCTGGTCGCCCTCGATCGTCTATGTCTCCTGCGACGGCCTGCTTGCCGCCAGCACCGGCAACTGGAAACGGCCGGACGGATCGGTCGGCTATTTCACCACCCTGTGGAGGCGCGACAAGAAGGGCCGCTGGCAGTGGATCCTCGATCATGGCGATCGTCTGGCGACCGAACGGGAGGTGCCGGAATTTCTGACCGGCAAGGTCGCGACCTGCAAGCGCGGCGCGCGGCCCGAAGGTCCGCCCCCGGCAAAGGGGGAGGCGCCGCCGGTGCCGCAGGATGACAGCCTGATCTGGTCCGCCGATGTCGCGACCGACGGCAGCCGCCGGATCACCGTCCGCATGTGGAACGGGACCGGCTATGATGTGGTAATCGACGACAAGGTGGGGGCGCCGTCATGATGGAATTGTTCATATCCGCTTTCGTCACCCTGTTCGTGGTGATCGATCCGCCGGGCTGCGCGCCCATCTATGCCAGCCTGACCAGCGGGGCGAGCATCGCCCAGCGTCGGTCGATGGCGATCCGCGCGGTCGGCATTGCCGCCGCCATCCTGCTGGTCTTCGCCCTGTGGGGCAAGCAGCTGCTTGGCGTGCTCGGCATCGAACTGGACAGTTTCCGCATTGCCGGCGGCATCATGCTGTTCATGATCGCGATGGACATGGTGTTCGAAAAGCGCACCCAGCGGCGCGAGGACCGGGCGCAGAAGATCGCCGAGACGCCGGAGGTGGAGGATGTCTCCGTCTTCCCGATGGCGATGCCGATGATCGCCGGACCGGGCTCGATCGCGACCGTCATGCTGTTGATGTCGCGCGCCGATGGCATGGTCGACCGGCTGGTCGTGCTGGTCGCCGTCGCGGTGACTTTGGTGCTGATGCTGGGCGCCTTGCTGGCGGCCGGGCCGTTGATGGCGATCCTGGGCACCAAGATCGAGGCGGTGATTACCCGCCTGCTCGGCGTGCTGCTCGCCGCGCTCGCGGCGCAGTTCGTGATCGACGGGCTGAAGGCCAGCTTCTGACCCGTCCCTGCCTGTCCTACAGCCCCTGTTCCATGCTAGTCGGGAACAGGGGACGATAGGGATGAGGCGCGCAACATGATTTCCAACATCGGCATCAAAATGTCGAAATGTGCGGGAAATATGCGAAGTTAAGCGCGGGATTTCCTATTTTTCGCGCTCAATTGTCGCCGTCGAAATGGACCC
This sequence comes from Sphingobium sp. VMM, assembly GCF_056790315.1. Lineage (NCBI taxonomy): Bacteria > Pseudomonadati > Pseudomonadota > Alphaproteobacteria > Sphingomonadales > Sphingobiaceae > Sphingobium > Sphingobium sp. VMM. The sequence continues at coordinate 117,243 of NZ_JBXGSI010000002.1, read as the reverse complement.
GGTTGGCCAGGATCACCGCCTGGGTCCGGCTGAAGACGTTGAGCTTCTGCAGGATCGCGGACACATGCGCCTTCACCGTGGTCATCGACACGCTCAGGTCATGGGCGATCTGCTTGTTCAGCCGGCCATGGACCAGATGAGTCAGCACGATCCGCTGCTGCGGCGTCAGGCTGCCGATCCGGGTCAGGATATCGGCTTCCTCGGCGCTTTCCTGCGGCGCCTCATCGATCGCGTCGGGCATGTAGATTTCGCCGGACACCACCCGATGCAGTGCATCGACGATGGCGCTGCGCTTCATCGACTTGGGGATGAAGCCCGCCGCGCCGGCGCCCAGCGCCTCGCGTACGATTCCCCGGTCGAACGCGCCCGACACCATCACCACCGGCAGGATCGGATGGCGACTGCGCAGCAGTTTCAGGCCATCGAGCCGCTTCACGTCGGGAATATTGAGATCGAGCAGCACCAGGTCGAAATTGGACTGTTTCTCCAGCGTCGCCAGCGCTTCCTCCAGGCTGGCCGCCTCGAAAATCTCGCAGCCGTCGAAACTGACCGCGATCACGCTGCGCAGCCCGTCGCGCACCAGCGGGTGATCGTCGACGATCAGCACCCTTTCCATCATCGCATCACTGTCTTCGACCTGCATGTCCGCCCCCTGGCCATGATGATGGATCATAGGCGGGGGCGCGGCAAATTGCCCGCGATTTCCGCCGTGCATATGCTGTCCGCGCCCCATGACGATCATCGTCCTCGCCTCCTTATTTGGCCAGCTTGAACACCCAGAGCGAACCGCCCTGATTGATATCCTTGAAGGACTTGGCCACTTCGCCGCCCCACAGCGGCACCGCGCCGCCCCAGCCGGACATGACGGCGACATATTGCTCGCCATCCTGTTCCCAGGTGACCGGCGATCCGACCACGCCCGACCCGGTCTGGAACTTCCACAATTCCTTGCCGGTCTTGGCGTCGAAGGCCTTCAGATAGCCTTCGGGCGTGCCGGTGAAGACCAGGTTGCCGGCGGTCGACAGCACGCCGCCCCACAGCGGCGCCTTGTTCTTATATTCCCAGACGATCTTGCCGGTCCTGGGGTCCATCGCCCGCAGCGCACCGATATGATCCTCGGCGATCGGCTTGATGGTGAAGCCCGCGCCCAGATAGGCGGCGCCCTTCTTGTAGGCGATCGGCTCGTTCCAGATGTCCATGCCCCAGTCGTTGGACGGGATGTAGAACAGGCCGGTGTCCTTGCTATAGGCCATCGGCATCCAGTTCTTTCCCCCTAAGAAGCTGGGCGAGGAGAAAACGGTGCTGCCCTTCTCGGTCGCGCTCGGCGCGCCGGGGCGACCGGCCGGGATCACGATCGGCTTGCCATTCTTGTCATAGCCGCTGGCCCAGGTCGTCTGCATGACGAAGCGGTTGGCACTGACGAACTTGCCGTTGGTCCGGTCGAGCACGAAGAAATAGCCGTTGCGGTCCGCCTTGGCGCCCAGCTTCATCGGCTTGCCGTTGATCGTCGCGTCGAACGGGATGAACTCGTTAACCCCGTCGAAATCCCAGCCGTCATGCGGGGTGGTCTGGTAATGCCATTTGATCACGCCGGTTTCGGGATCGATCGCCAGCGTGGACGCGGTGTAGAGATTATCGCCGGGCCGCAAATGGCTGTTCCAGGGGGCCGGGTTGCCGGTGCCGAAATAGAGAAGATTGGTTTCCGGATCATAGGTGCCACCCAGCCAGGTCGCGCCGCCGCCGGTCTTGTAGAGATCGCCCTGCCAGGTCGCGTTGAGCTTGCCGGTGATGCCATTATCCTTGCCGCGCAAGGTGCCAATGTTTCCTTCGATCACCGGGCGGTGCCAGATCAGCTCGCCGGTATCCACGTCGCGGGCCTCGACCGCGCCGACGATGCCGAACTCGCCGCCCGAATTGCCGGTGATGACCATGCCCTTGACGATCAGCGGCGCGGCGGTCGCGCTGTAGCCGGCCTTGTAATCGGCAATCTGCTTGTTCCACACCACCTTGCCGGTATGGCGATTGAGCGCCACCAGCCGCGCGTCGAGCGTGGCGAAGATGATCTTGTCGCCATGGATCGCCGCGCCGCGATTGACGACGTCGCAGCAGGGCATGATGTCGTCGGGCAGGCGGGCATTATATTCCCATTTCTCCTCGCCGGTGCGGGAGTCGAAGGCATAGAGCCGCGAATAGGAACCGGTGACATAGATGGTGCCATCATAGACTAGAGGCTGAGCCTCCTGGCCACGCTGCTTCTCGCCACCCAGTGACGAAGCGAAGGCGGGCACCAGCTTGCTGACGGTGTCGGTGTTGATCTGGTTGAGCGTGCTGAAACGCTGCGCCTGCGGTCCCATGCCATAGGTCAGCACGTCGCCGGTCGATGCGGCATCGTTCATCAGGTCGGCATCGGTCGGCCCGCCTGCCGCATCGGCCGCCAGCAGTGGCGCGGCCCCGGCCACCAGCGCGATCGCGGCTGCCCCCAGGAACGAACGCGTGAAACGTCCCGTCATAGTCATCCTCCCTTGTTTTCCGGCGTGATCAACGCCGTCGATGCAGCACCTTATGGGGCACGGCGGCCGTGCCAATTGGACCTTGGGTCGCCCGTTCAGCCGGCCGCGACGGCCGGCGCATAGGCGACGCCATGGCGCTCGAAGATCGCCTTGAGCGCGCCCGATTGCGTCATGTCGGCCAGGATGGTCTCGACCGCATCGCCCAGGTTCCGGCTATTCTCCTTCACCGCCATGCCGATGTCCCATCCGGCCGAGGTGAAGGCGGGCAGGGGGCTGGTGCGGCGGACGATGTTGGTGGCGCCGCTGTCGTGCAGCACCGCCTCTATCTGCGCCCGGCTGGCGAGCGCGCCATCGGCCCGGCCATCGGTCAGCGCGGTGACGGCTTCCGTCCCGCCGGGGAAATGGACGACATTCCTGGCCAATATGCCGCCGAATGTGCCGATCAGGTAGAAATCAGGAATGGAGTCGATCTCGACCGCCAGCCGCTTGCCGCGATATTGGGTCGGCGGCGCGTTGACGTCGATCTCGCCCTTGACCGCCGCAAACTGGAAGCTTTCGCGATAATAGGGGGCGATGATCGCGACCTGATCGTTGCGTGCGGCGAAAGTCCGGTCGAACGGCACATGCAGCATGATGTCGGCCGGCTGGAAGCCCAGAAGGCCGCCCTTCCACACGCCGTTGCGCAGGTCGTCGTCGGCGCTTTCGTCCGCGACCAGTTCGGCAATGTCGGCGCGCACGCCCAGCCCCTTGGCCAGCGCCTGGGCCAGGTCGACGTCGATCCCGGTCAGCTTGCCGTCCTTGCGCCAGGACCAGGGGCGGTTGTCCTTATAGACTGCGACCCGAAGGACACCCAATTCCCTGACCTTGCCGAGCGGCGCGGCCTTTGCCGCCTGCCCGCCCGAAATATAACCAACCAGCGCGGCGGCCGCCGCGCTGCTCAAGAAGGCGCGGCGATCCATCGCGATCACTCCTGATGCTTGGTTTCGAGCCAGGCGCGGATCGCCCATCCGGCCTTCTGTCCCAGCACGTCGCCAAAGGGCGGCATATAAACCTTGCCGTCATGGCTGGAGCCATGCTGGAAACGCTGGATATACCATTCGTCGCCGCTGTCGCCGACTTCCAGATAGCGCAGGTCCGGCGCGATGCCGCCGCTTTCCGCGTCCAGCCCGTGGCAGCGTGCGCAATTCTGGCCATAGGCGGATTCGCCGATCTTCGCCGCCGTGGCATTGCCGCGATAGGGGTTGTGCTGAACCCAGTCGGCACCGATTTCCGGCAGGGCCGATGTGTCGACCGCCTGCGGCGTGACATTGCCATGCGCCATCAGTGCCGATGTGATCGATGCGCCCGCCAGGCAGGCCGCGCCGAACAATGCGATCCGTCCGTAATTCCTCATCCCAAACCCTCGTCTGTGCCGCGTGCCTGTGCTGGCCGCATGTCGTCCCTGTCGCTGATGACTGTAGGGGAGGGCGGGGGCGGCCCCCATTGGCCATTGGTACAATCCCGCCGCGACGGGCCGGGGGCTAATCCGCTATCAGGCCAAAAGAACGAGAGGATGCGGGCATGATGAAGGGCGTGATTGCGGGGCTTGCGCTGACGGTGGCGATCCCGTCGGTCCGGGCCGAGACGCTCTATGTCTCCAACGAGCGGGGCAATAGCGTCAGCGTCATCGATGCCGCCACAATGCAGACGGTCGCGACCTGGCCGGTGGGCGGACGGCCGCGCGGCATCACCCTCACCAAGGACGGCAAATATATCCTACTCTGCGCCAGCAACGACCATGCGGTGCAGATGATCGACCGCGCGACCGGCAAGGTCGTCGCGGACCTGCCATCGGGGCAGGATCCCGAGCAATTCTTCCTGTCGCGCGATGGCCGGACCTTGTTCGTCGCCAATGAGGATAATGCCGCGCTGACCGCGATCGACCTCGACAGCCGCAAGGTCGCCTTCCAGGTCGATGTCGGCAAGGAGCCCGAGGGCGTGGCGCAAAGCCCCGACGGCAAATGGGTGGTGGTGACATCGGAGGATGACGGCGTCGTCAACTGGATCGACCTGGCGAACAAGACGATGGTCGACGCGACCGAGACTGATCAGCGCCCCCGCCATGTCGAATTTACCGCCGATGGCAAGGAGCTGTGGATCGCGGCGGAGATGGGCGGCACGGTGCAGATTGCCGATCCGGCCACGCGCAGGATCGTCGAGACGCTGCATTTCGCCATTTCCGGCGTGCAGGATTATCAGCTATTGCCCTGCGGCATACGCTTCACGCCGGACGGCAAGACGGCGGTCGTGGCGCTCGGCCGCGCCAACCATGTCGCGCTGGTCGATGTCGCCACCCGCAAGGTCCGCGCCTATGTGCCGGTCGGCAAGCGGGTCTGGCATGTCGCGGTCAGCCCGGACGGCGTGCGCGCTTTTGCCGTCAATGGCCTTTCGGACAATGTCTCGGTGATCGACCTGGCTGCCGGCAAGGTCGTCGGTACGGTAGCGGTCGGCGCCGGGCCGTGGGGCATCGCCGTCGCGCCCTGACCAAAAGTATAGCGAGGTGCGCGGAGGGAGGACGAGAACCAAAGTCCAATTTCGGCCGCCATCGCCGCCGCCCACTCTTCCCGACAGCCGGCACGACCGGCGCATAAGAGGGAGGATGAGATGGCACGGGGAACATTCCTCGGCAGCGCCGCCATGGCGTTGCTGTTCGTCGCAGGGGCAACGCCGGCCAGCGCCGGCACGACGAGCGAACTGCTGAAAAGGCTGCATGAAAAGGGGATCCTCACCGACGAGGAATATGCCCAGCTGGCAAAGGAAGACGCTGCGGCGCCGGCCGCTGCCGCTGCGCCCGCCGCATCGGACGGCAAGCCCGTGGTGCGCGTCGCCGACAGCGGCGTCGGGTTTGAGGTGGGCGATGTCACGGTCAAGATGTCCGGCTCGGTCAACGGTTTCTACACCCATGAAAATGGCCAGGCGGCCGGGCCGAATACCGATGTCGTCGGCGGCGTGGTGCCGGTTGGCGGCAATAGTTCGGCGATCCGCAACGGCCTGCTGCCCGGCTACCTGAAGTTCGACGTCACGACCAATCAGGGCGGCTGGGACGTCGGCGCTCATTTCGGCATGTATCCCGGTATCAACAGCGCGGATTATTCCGTCGGCGGCGGCGCCAATGCCGGCGGCCGGCCGGTGGCGCTGCAGACCGCCGGCATCGATTTCCGCCAGACCTACATGACCATCGGCCGTTCCGGCCTAGGCGAGTTCAAGCTGGGTCGCGACATCGGCCTGTTCGGCTCGGAAGGCATATTGAACGACATCACCCTGCTGTCGGTCGGGTCGAGCGGCGGCAATGTCGCGCCGTCCAACACTTCGCTTGGCCGCATCGGCATCGGCTATATCTATACCGACTTCCAGCCGCAGATCACTTACACGTCGCCCAGCCTGTCGGGCTTCCAGGTCTCGGTCGGCGTCTTCCAGCCGCTCGAATCGCTGACCGGACCGGGCGAAAGCAACAAGTCGCCCGGCTTCCAAGGCAAGATCGTCTATGACGGCAAGTTCGGCGATTTTTCGGCCCGCGCCTGGCTGTCGGGCATCGCCCAGCGGCATAATCGCGTCGACGGCATTTCCTATACCGGCAGCGGTTTCGATACCGGCGCCAAGATCGGCTATGGCCCGATCGTCCTGACCGGCTATTATTATAATGGCTCGGGGCTGGGCACGACGGCGCTCAACCTGTTCGACACCGATGCCGCCGGCAACAAGCGCGACAGCGACGGCTTCTATCTTCAGGGGCTGGCGACCTTCGGCAAATTCTCGGTCGGTGGCAGCTATGGCGAGAGCAATCTCCATTATGCCAATGCCGCGGACGCGCTCGCCAACCCGACGTTGATCCGCAAGAACAGCAGCTGGGTGGGGCAGGGCCGTTATGGCCTGACCAGCTGGGTGACGCTGATCGGCGAATATATCCACAGCACCTCAAAGGCGCATAATGGCAATGAGGCGCAGGGCGACACGATTGCCGCCGGCGCCATCCTCTTCTTCTGAGCGGGGGAAGGGCCATCGGCCCAAAGGCCAATGTTCCGGCAAGGGGCGGCATCCTATCGAAGGGATGCCGCCCCTTCGCATGACGGGGCGGCAGGGGAGGATATATGCGCAGAACAAAATGGCTCGCGCTCGGCATGGCAATGGCGCCCTTCGCGGCGCAGGCGGAAACACCCGATGGCGCTGGCGAGGCGATGGCCGCCGCGTCGATCGTGGTGACCGGCACGGGCCTCGCCCTGCCGCCTGGGACGCCGGCCTATGGCTCTGTGGTGATCGACCGGGATCGGCTTGAGGATGCGGCGTCGGGTCGGATCGAGAGCGTGCTGGCCGATGTCGCGGGCTTCCAGCAGTTCCGCCGCTCTGACAGCCGAGCGTCCAATCCCTCGAACCAGGGCGCCACCCTGCGCGCGCTGGGTGGCAATGCGTCGAGCCGGACCCTGGTGCTGCTTGATGGCGTGCCGGTGGCTGATCCCTTCTTCGGCTATATCCCCTTCTCGGCTTTGGTGCCCGACCGGCTGGCGCTGGTGCGGGTGACGCGCGGCGGGGGCAGTGGCGCGTTCGGGGCCGGCGCGGTTGCCGGCACGATCGAACTGGCCAGCGCCACCCGCGACCAGATGCCACACTTCGGCGCCAGCGCCTTCTACGGCAGCAGGGATGCGACCGAGCTGTCGGCCAGCATCGCGCCGGATCTGGGCAGCGGTTACGTGTCGCTGTCCGGCCGCTGGGATCGGGGCGACGGTTTCCAGACCACGCCGAAGGACCAGCGCGTCGCCGCCACCGTGCCCGCCGCCTATGACAGCTGGTCGACCAATTTGCGCGCCGTCGCGCCGATCAATGCGACCTCGGAAATCCAGTTTCGCGGCACCCTGTTCCAGGATAATCGCACGCTGCGCTTTGCCGGCGCCGACAGCATGAGCCAGGGCCAGGATGCCAGCATTCGCTATATCAGCCGCGGCCGCTGGCAGGTCGATGCACTCGCCTATCTCCAGGCGCGCAACTTCTCCAATATCGTCATCTCCTCCACCAGCTTCCGCAAGTCGCTCGACCAGCGCAACACCCCCTCGACCGGGATCGGCGGCAAGATCGAGCTGCGCCCGCCGGTGGGCGCGGATCATGTGCTGCGTATCGGCGTGGATAGCCGCTTTGCCACCGGCGACATGTATGAGGATGCCTATAATGCGGGCCTCGCCAGCAACCCGCTGACAGCGCGCCGCCATGCCGGTGGCGACCAGATCACATCCGGCATCTTTGCCGAGGATGACTGGACGATTGGCAATCTTGTCCTGACCGGCGGGGTGCGGGCGGATCGCTGGTCGATCCGCAACGGCTTCTACAAGGCGGTCAGTGCGGCTGGGACGGTGACGCAGGACAGCAGCTACGCCAATCGCTCGGACTGGGCCTTCTCCGGTCGGGCCGGCGCGCTCTACCATATCAGCGATGCGGTGGCGCTGCGCGGCGCGGCCTATAGCGGCTTCCGCTTGCCGACGCTCAACGAGTTGTATCGACCCTTCGTCGTCTTCCCGATCACCACCCAGGCCAATGCGGCACTCAAGCCAGAGAAGCTCAAGGGCGTGGAGGGGGGCATCGACCTCACCCCGGCACCGGGCATGCAGCTCTCCGCCACGCTTTTCTACAACCGGCTCGACGATGCGATCGCCAATGTCACCATCGATAGTGTCACCCGCAAGCGCCAGAATGTGAACGCGATCGTGGCCAAGGGCGTGGAACTGACCGCCAGCGCGCAACTGCCGGCCAATTTCTCGCTGCTCGCTTCCTATGCCTATAGTCACAGCAAGGTCGATGCGCCGGGCATGGCATTCGACGGCTTCGCGCCGGCGCAGGTGCCGCGCCACTCCGCCAGCGCGACGCTGGCCTGGGCGCCCAAGGCCGGACCGGAGCTTTCGGCGACGCTGCGCTACACGGCCAAGCAATATGAGGATGATCTGCAGAGCGATGTGCTGCCCGATGCGCTGACGCTCGACGCCCTCGCCCGGCTGCCGATCGGCCATGGCATCAGCCTGGTCGCGCGCGGAGAAAATCTGTTCGACGAGGATGTCGTCACCCGCAATGCCGGTGGATCGATCGACCTGGGCACCCCCAGGACGCTCTGGATCGGCGTGCGGTTCGGCCAATGAAGGGAGCCATCATGTCCGAAGACCTGTTTCCGATACCTGCCGACTGGGCGGCCCATGCCCGCATGAACCAGGCGGCGCGCGCCGCCGATTATCGCCGGTCGCTCGACGCGGGCGACGCCTATTGGCTGGAACAGGCGCAGCGGCTGGACTGGATCACGCCGCCGACCCGCGCGTCGGAAAGCAGCTTCGACGAAGCGGATTTCGGCATCCAGTGGTTCGCCGACGGCACGCTCAACGTGTCGGCCAATTGCCTCGACCGGCATCTGGCCGAGCGGGGCGACGTTACCGCGATCCTCTGGGAACCCGATGATCCGTCTGAAGCGCCGCGTAGCCTGACCTATCGTGAATTGCATGCCGAGGTCTGCCGGTTCGCCAATGTGCTCAAGGATGCTGGCGCACGCCGGGGCGACCGCATCACCATCTATATGCCGATGATCCCAGAGGCGGCGGTGGCGCTGCTCGCCTGCGCCCGGATCGGCGCGATCCACAGCGTCGTGTTCGGCGGCTTTTCGCCCGAGGCGCTGGCAGGCCGCATCACCGATTGCGATTCCAGCATCGTCGTCACCGCCGACGAGGGGCGGCGCGGCGGCAAGCGCGTGCCGCTCAAGGCGAATGTCGACGCGGCGCTGGCGCTCGACCATTGTACCAGCGTGCGCCGCGTATTGGTGGTGCGCGCGACCGGCGGGGCGGTGGCGATGCAGCCCGGCCGCGACAGCTGGTATGACGAGGCAATGGCCGGCGTCGCGCCCGATTGCCCGGCCGAGGTGATGAATGCGGAAGACCCGCTGTTCCTGCTCTACACCTCCGGCTCCACCGGCAAGCCCAAGGGCGTGGTCCATTCGAGCGGCGGTTATCTGCTCTGGGCCAGCCTCACCCATGCGCTCTGCTTCGACTATCGGCCCGGTGACGTCTGGTGGTGCGCGGCCGATGTCGGCTGGGTCACGGGGCACAGCTATATCGTCTATGGCCCGCTGGCCAATGGCGCGACGACGCTGATGTATGAAGGGCTACCGAGCTGGCCGACGCCCAGCCGCATCTGGGAGGTGGTCGACCGTCATCAGGTCCACACCCTCTTCACCGCGCCGACCGTACTGCGCGCGCTGATGAAGGAGGGCGACCATCATGTCGCGAAGACCAGCCGCGCGTCGCTCAAATTGCTGGGCAGCGTGGGCGAGCCGATCAATCCGGAGGCCTGGCGCTGGTATCATGGCGTCGCGGGCGAGGGGCGCTGCCCGATCATCGACACCTGGTGGCAGACCGAGACGGGCGGCGCGATGATCGCGCCGATGCCGGGCGCCACGGACCTGAAGCCCGGCAGTGCGACCTTCCCCATGCCCGGTGTCGAGGCGCAGATCGTCGACGGCGAGGGCGTGGTGCAGGAGGGGGCGAGCGAAGGCAATCTGTTGATCGCCCGGTCCTGGCCCGGCCAGATGCGCACCGTCTGGAACGATCATGAGCGCTTCTTCCAGACCTATTTCACCACTTTCCCCGGCAAATATACCACCGGCGACGGCGCACGGCGGGATGCGGACGGCTATTATTGGATCACCGGCCGCGTCGACGATGTCATCAACGTATCGGGCCATCGCATGGGCACGGCCGAGGTCGAGAGCGCGCTGGTGCTGCATGCGACCGTGGCGGAGGCGGCGGTGGTCGGCATGCCGCACGACATCAAGGGGCAGGGCATCTATGCCTATGTCACGCTGAATGTGGGTGAGGAACCGAGCGAGGATTTGCGCCGGACCCTGACCCAATGGGTGCGCAGCGAGATCGGGCCGATTGCCACGCCGGACGTGATCCAGTTCGCGCCCGGCCTGCCCAAGACACGATCGGGCAAGATCATGCGCCGCATCCTGCGCAAGATCGCCGAGGGGGAGGTGTCGGCACAGGCGCTGGGCGATGTCAGCACGCTGGCCGATCCCAGCGTGGTCGCGGACCTGGTGCGCAGTCGCGCCGGGGTCGCGGCCTGATTTTCGCACGCGACCCAAGGTATAATGGAGGCGATGGCCAGCCCTCCCTAGCGTTCTTTCCATAAACAGAGATGGGAGAGGAATATGCGGGGCAGGGGCTGGCTTTGCGCGGGTCTGGCGGGCGTGGCGCTGATACCGGCGCTGGCATGGGCGGAAGAACCCGATGCCGGCCCGGCGCAGACGATCATCGTCACCGCGCCGGGCGGGGCGATCGACGTCGATGATGCGCTGTCCATCTCCGGCCGGGATATCGGCATTGGCGGCACGCCCGACCTGCTCGGCGTTCTCACCCGCAATATTGCCGGCATCACGCTGCAGGACGCGCAGAATAACCCCTGGCAACCCAATCTTCTCTATCGCGGCTTCGTTGCCTCGCCGCTGCAGGGGCAGGCGCAGGGGCTGGCCGTCTATATGGACGGCGCCCGTTTCAACCAGCCGTTCGGCGATACCGTCCAGTTCGACCTGATCCCCGAAGCGGCGATCCGTAAGCTGAGCCTGCTCGACGCCAGCCCGGTCTATGGCCTCAATGCGCTGGGCGGGGCGATCCTGCTGGAAACGAAGGACGGGCGCAGCGATCCGGGGCTGGAGGCAAGCATGACCGGCGGCCGTTTCGGCTATGCCGAGGCGAGCATCGCCGGCGGCTTTGCGCGCGGCAATTTCAGTGCGTTCGGCGCGTTTCAGTATAGCCATGACGATGGCTGGCGCGATCATAGCCCGTCGCATCTCTATAATGGCTATGCCGACCTGGGTTTCGACACGGAGAAGGGCGGGCTGCACATGAAGCTGGTCGGGGCCAAGACCGACCTGACCGGCAATGGCGTGTCGCCGGTCGAGCTGCTGGCGGCGGACCGGCGCGCCGTCTTCACCTGGCCCGACAATAGCCGCAGCAGCTATGGCCGGATCAGCCTGCACCCCTGGGGCGCGCTGTCCGACACGACCCGGATCGAAGGGACGCTCTATGCCCAGCGGTTGACCTTGCGCACGGTCAATGGCGACGCCGCCGATATCGAGGGGTGCGAGGATGAGGATGACGCCGGGCTGCTCTGCCTGGAGACGGTGGGGAGCGATGATGACGGGGACGAGGTGCAGTCGGTCCTGACCGATGCCAACGGCAACGCCATTGCCGACAGCCTGGGCGGCGAGGGCTATGGCGTGCTCAATCGGGGGCGGACGCGGACCGATGCGATGGGCGCGCTGGTGCAGTTGATCGACGATCGCGCGCTGATGGGCGGCACCAATCATTTTGCGATCGGCATGAGTTACGACACGAGCCGCACCCGGTTCGATACATCGACCGAATTGGGGGCGATGACGGACGAGCGCAGCGTCGAGGGGCTGGGGTCGATCATCGTCCAGCCGGATGGTGCGATCGCGCCGGTCGGACTGGTCGCGCACACCGATTATTGGGGCGTCTTCGTGCAGGACCGGTTGCCGCTGGCGCCCGGGCTGACGGCGGAACTGGGGCTGCGCTGGAACCATGCGCGGATCGAACTGGTCGACCAGATCGGCACGGCACTGAACGGGCGGCATAATTTCCAGCGGCTGAACCCCGGCGCGGAGCTGGACTATCGGGTTTCGGACGGGCTGTCGCTGCGGGTCGGCTATGCCGAGACCAACCGCGCGCCGACCCCGGCCGAACTGTCCTGCGCCGACGAGAATGCGCCGTGCAGCCTGACCAATTTCTTCATCGCCGATCCGCCGCTCAAGCAGGTGGTGGCGAAAAGCTGGGAGGCGGGCGGTTCGGGCCGCTTCGCCGTCGGGGGATGGACCGCCGACTGGCTGGTTTCCGCCTATCGCACCGGCAATCATGACGACATCCAATATATTGCGTCGGACATTCGCGGTCGGGCCTATTTCCAGAATATCGGCAAGACCCGGCGCCAGGGTGTCGAGGCATCGGTCAAGGCGGCGCGGGGCGGATTTACCGCAGGCCTCAGCTATGCCTTCACCGATGCCACCTATCGCAGCGCGCTGACATTGAGCAGCCCGGCCAATCCCGAGGCCAATGACGACGGCACGATCGACGTCGGCAAGGGCGATCGCCTGACCGGTATCCCTCGCCATAGTGCGACCCTGACGCTGGATTATGTTGGCATCATGGGCGGTCAGCGCCATTGGTCGGTCGGCGGCGACCTGATCGCCCGGTCGGGCCAATATCTGGTCGGTGACGAGGCCAACCGGAATGCCAAAGTGCCCGGCTACCTGATCGCCAATATCCGCGCCGGCATCGACATCATTCCCGGCGTCACCCTGTTCGGCGAGGTCCGCAACCTGTTCGACCGCCACTATGCGACCTTCGGCACCTTTACCGAGGTGGATGAGATCGAACTGGACGAGGCGCCGGGGGCGAGCGACCCGAGGGCCTATGGCGCGGGCGCGCCACGCCGCTGGTATGCCGGGGTGAAGGCGACATTCTGAAGCATGGCGGCGCCCGCGATCGGGCGCGCGTCTGCCGAAGTTCACAGTGTAAACGGCCTGTTGGGGGTGTTTGCGCCTGTCGCGCACCTGCGACGCGTCGGTAACGCGCCTGTGCCGCGCCGGGGGTAATGGGGGCAGGGGCATGGAAGCGCGTCGCCCTTGCCCCTGTCGCGCGCCCATGACGCGACAGCCGCGCGCTACATAGGCGCCTGCCACGCGCCGGGCGGCCGGGTTGGGCGAGGGGGAACAGCCTCTGTCGCATGGCGAGGGACAGATCAGAAAAGCGGCGTGTAGGACATCGATGCCCGTGGCAGCGCTATCGCCCTGCAGACGGAAACATCTGCCGGAGCGAGGCGGGCGCATGGCATTTGCGGATCGCGGTTTCGACATGGCGGGCGCGTTCGGCGGTCAGCGAGGCGGCGGACAGGGCGAAGCGCCGTTCATGGGCGACTTCCTCGGCGGTGAAGGGCGGGCTGCCCTGCGGCACGCTGCCGCCGCCCAGGCCGAAGACGACGAAGTTCATCATGTCGGCCAGTTGCTGATTATCCTTGATCCGGCTGAGCGCGACATTGGGCAGGCGGATGAGATAGGCGCGGGTCTGGGGCGTGCAGAGGAACCAGCCGACCCGGCCGCGCAGTTCGGGCAGGGCCGCAGGCGCGGCGCTGCCCTGCACCCCGTGGCAGCCGCCACAATTTTCGACATAGTCGGACCGGGCGAGGTCCGGGTCAGTGATCGCGCTGGGCAACAGGCCCATCGGCGGCAGGGCGGCGCGGCCGATGCCGACCGCGCCGAGCAGCGCCAGCGATCCGATCAGCAGCGCGTGCCGCATGTCCTGCCGGCCTCAGCTGGCCGCGCCGACCAGCACGGCGGTCGAACAATGATATTCCATGCTGCTGGTGCCGAAGCACCAGATCACGTCATTGTTGAGCTGGGGCATGTAGAGCTGGGTTTCGCGATCGGTATTGTCGCAGCCGCACTGGCCGCAGGCGGGCTTGCCGCAACAGTCGCGATAGGCGATCAGATAGGCCTTGCCGTCGTCCGGGTTGATGCAGGTGCCGACCCAGGAGACGGGCGAGGGCTCCGAACCCGCCGGGCAGCTATGGATGCCGCCGCCGCAGCAGGTGCAGAGTGCGCCGTCGATCGCGCAATAGCGCCAATAGTCGCACTTGGTCTCGTCCTTGCTCTGCGCAGTGCGGGCGAAGGCGGTCTTGGCCTCGGGCGAGCGGTCGGGCTTGGCCGCTTCGGCGCGGCTGACCGGCAGCAGCGGGAAGGCGGGCGCAGCGACCAGGGCGGCCCCCAGGCGCGAGAGCATCGAGCGGCGGGATGTCCCCCCGGCGAGGCGTCGCAGCAGCTTTTCCCCCATGGCGTCGGCGTCGAACTTCTTCATGTCGCGGACCCCCTTTGAACTTGCGATCAGGCCGCCTGCGCTTTGAGCGAGCCGATATAATCCTGCACCGTGGCGATCCCCATTTCATGGGCGACGACCAGGCTTTCGAGATGCTCGCGGCTGTTGACCAGTCCCTTGGACAGGATGGTGCCCTCGGCATCGAGCAGCACGGCGAAGGGCAGCTTGGCGACGCCATAGGCCTGGCCCGCTTCCGGCCCGTTGACGAAGGCATAGGCCTCCAGCCCGTGCTGGGCGATCATCGCGCGCTGGGCGGCGACATCATCGTCGCCCACGAAGGTCAGCGCGACCCGCTCGTCCCGCGCGAAGGACTTGGCCATCGGGATGATATTCTTGCACAGCGGGCATTGGGCGGAGACGAACATCAAGAGGCGCAGCGCCGTGCCATGGGCATGGCCGCCGATCGTGACGGGCGCGCCGTCGATGGTGCGGGTATCGATCTTGACGATGGCGTCGCCCACCGCTGGGCCGCCGCTGGTGGCGAGCGCGCCGGCGGGCGCGACGCGGATGTGCAGCACGCCGACCTGCCGCGCGACCGCCAGCAGGGCGATGCCGAGCGCGAAAATGGCGACCCAGGACAGGATCTGCGCGATGATGAGCGAGGTCAGCATAGGTCTTCTATCTCCGGTAGGCGGCAGCGGGCGTGGCGATCAGCGCCAGGATGGCGCCGAGCAGATGGAAGGCGAGGAACAGAGCGATGCCGCCAGCGGCGGCGGTGGCGATGTCCAGCACGGACAGTGGCGGGGCGGGCAGCAGGCGCGGCGCGACGAGCGCGACCAGCAGCAGGTTGCGGATCACCAGCGGCCAGCCGATCGGATGGCGTAACTGTGAACGGCCGCAGCCGCAGTCGATATGGCTGCGCCCGCGCGCGATGTTGATCGCCATCGCGCCGGCAAAGAGGCTAAGCAGCAGCATGGCAAGCAGCACCGGCACCGGGGCAAGACCGGCGATCAGCGTGGCGCCGATGGCGATCTCCGCCAGCGGCAGCAGGATCGCGGCGGGCGCGACCAGCGCCGGCGGCAGCAGCCGGTAATTGGCGATCACGCCGGGCAGCAGGACACGGTGGCGCAGCTTCGACAGGCCCGCCTGCAACAGGATGAGGCCGATCCCGATGGCAGCCGCCAGCGCGGCGATCGCCAGACCCAGTGTCATGGTCAGGACGGGTCCGCGACCGTGATGGTGCTGCCGCCGGCCTTCTCGATCTTGTGCTTTTCTTCCCAGGTGGCGAGGTCGATGACGAGGGCCGTGCCCTTCTCGCCGTCCATGATCAGCAGCGGCTTGTCCGACTGGGTGACCTCGATATTGTTCATGGGCTCTTCCAGCGGGCGGCGCTTCACCACCTTCTGCGTGGCGAGATCGACTTCCCACACTTCCGTGCCCGACGCCTTGTGCGACCAATATTCGCCCATGTGCATCAGCACGAACAGATGGCCGGTGGCGCGGTGCAGCGCCATCGGCTGGCGCCCGCCGGGATACCAGTTCAGTTCCAGCGGCTTGGTTTCGCCCGGCCGGATGCCGGCGGCCGCCTGGATCGAGAAGGGCGCGGAGATGGTCGGCGCCGGGCCAAGCTTCGCGGTCCAGATCTGGCCGGTGTAGCTGAGGAACGTCGTTTCCTTCTTCTTCCGGTCATAGGTGAAATTGTCGAAGATCGGATCGTCGGTGGCCGAGAAGAAGGGCGCGCTATGGGTGATGTCGGCCTTGCTGCCAGTCAGCTTCACGGTGGCGAGCGATCCGTCGGCGCAGAGCGCGGAAAAGCCGACGCCCGGATTGGGCATCATGCTGGCGCAGCCGGGCACTTCGACATTGGCGACGAACTTGCGCTTCACCAGATCGACGATGTTCACCGAGGAGGCGGGGCTGAGATTATAGACGAAGCCGGTCTTGCCATCATCGCTGATGATGAAATTGTTCTTGCGCGATCCGATCAGGATGCGGTCGGGAATGGTGATTTCGGTGACCAGCTTCAGTTCGCGCGTGTCATAGACCGACACCATGTCCTGCCGCGTGCCGCGATCGCCCTTCGACCAGATCGTCTCGGCGACATAATAATATTTGCCGGCCGGATCGATTGCCATGTCTGCGAGGCGCCGGGTTTCGACCATGCCCACCATCTTGCCGCTGTCGCCGTCGAAGATGCTGGTGCCCGGCATGTCCCATCCGCCGTCGACGAAGAACCAGTTGGGCTTGGGTGGCTCCATCGTCACCACATCGGACGTTTCCGGCTCCAGCGCGGCCGTGGTGTCGGCGGGCGCGGCATGGACGGTGATGGCTGCGCACAGGGCGAAACCCATGGCGGCGGTGGCGAAAAATCCCCTGACGGCGGCGCTCGACATCTGGTGTGATCCCCCTTGATCGGTGCGGCGGCGCTGGACTCATCTGGTCCGCGTTCCGGCGCTGAAATGAAGGCTGGACAAGTGTCAAGGATTGGTCAAGGGGGTGGAGGCGCTCCCCGCAAAATAATTTTGCGCCGCAGCAAAACTAAGCGATAATCTCGTGCACGCCCTCGATCCGGGGCAGGCGCAGCCTGTCGGGGGCAGCAGCGACCAGCAGCGCGAAACAGCCGCCGGTGAGCGCGACCAGCGCGCCATCGACCAGCCCCTGTTGCCCCAACCCGTCGGACAGCAGCGATCCCGCCACCGGCCCGGCGATCATGCCCAGGCTGTGGACGCAGGCGACGAAGCGGCGGAACAGCGGACTGCCGCCGCCCGCTGCCGTGGCAAGGCCGGAAAAGCGGATGATGGTGGCGGTCGACCCGATATTGAGCAGGCCGATCGCCAGGATGAACAGGGTCGGTGCGCCGGGGCGGGTGAGGGCGAGCGGGGCAAGCAGGCAGAAGGCGCACAGCAGGCCGGTCAGCGGCAGCGGCACGATGCTCTGTTCGCGCATCAGCGCGATCGCGGTTAGCGCGCCGATCACCGATCCGATCGCCACCGCCTCGCCGATCACGCTGTCGTCGATGCCGGCGGCCAGCGCCAGCGCGCCGGAAAAGCTCCAGATCATCATGGTGGCGGCGATGAAGCAGAACAGGGCAACGGCCAGCGCCCAGGCGCGGGCCGGGGTGGGCGCGCGTTCATTGGCGTCGCCGGTGGGCGTCTGCGCCGGATCGGCGGCCGGCATCAGCAGGCTGAGCAGCAGCACGCCGATCGGTGCGAGCGCCAGCAGGCGCAGCGCAGCGGCCGGCCCGGCGCTGTCGCCGATCGCCGGCAGCGCCAGCGCGACCAGGGTGGACAGCAGCAACTGGACCAGGAAGACGGCGGCATAGGCGCCGGTCGGGCGCTGCGAGGCGGCGGCGCTCATCGCGTGGGTATAGGCGACGCCCATGCCGACGCCGAACAGACCGCGCGCGGCGATGAGCGTTGCCAGTTCGTCGAGCGCCGGCGTTATCAGGCTGGCGGCCAGCGCGATCAGCGCGGCGAAGGCCGGCGCGCCGGCCGGCAGGTGCGCGCCGCCGCGCCAGACGAGGATCGCGCCGATCGCCATGCCACCCTGGGTCGCGCCGACGATCCAGCCATGGTCGGATGGATCAAGCCGGGTGGCAGCGGTCAGCAGGGTGAGGAAGACGGGATCGATGCCGGGTTGCAGCAGCGCGAGCGCGGCGGCGGCGATGCAGGCGATGGTCCGGTCCGGTGCCCATCCGGGCAATATACGGCTTTGCGTCATGATGGCCCCCACAGCATGAACAGGCGCCGGTGGCGCCCCTGCCGTTCAGACCATCTCTCCCCCTTGGGGCGGCGTCAGGCCGCTTCTGTCATCAGCCCTGCAAGATCGCGCGAAGTCACCGTCTTGGCAAGATGCACGAACGACATTGCCGCCAGCGCGGTAAAGACCGGCATCTTGGCCGCCCAGGGCTTCTGATGCCCCAGGAAAGGCGTCGATCCTTCCATCGACGCGCTGATGAACAGGGCGACGCTATGCACCTCGTCCGGGGACAGGGCCGGATTGATCTGCGCCACATATTCGCCGATCACCTCATGCACCTTGCTGTAGAACAGGCGCACCCGGTCGGCGACGAACTCGCTCTGGTTGGCGAGCGCCCAGAGTTCGGTGAACAAATGGGTGGTGCGCTTGGTCTGGATATCCTCCAGGCACAGGATGATGACCAGCTTGAGCCGTTCCTCGGCGGTGAGGCCGGGCTTGCGCACCATCTCCTCCAGCAGCTTGTCATAGGATTCCAGCATCTCGTCCAGCATCACCTGGATCAGCATTTCCTTGCGCGGGAAATGATAGCTGACATTGCCGACCTTCATGTCGCAGCGCGCGGCGATGCGGCGCAGGGTGAAGGCATCGGCACCCTCGTCGATCAGCACGTCCAGTGCTGCCTTGAGGATCTGGTCCACCGTTTCGGACCCGCGGGCATAGATGCCGGGCCGTGAGGGAGCGAGTATCATATCACATCTGCCTTGGCGGCCCTCCTACCACGGCGCGGCCCGGTTCGCCACCCTTTGCGCATCGCTCGCAACGGCGGGCTTGACGAATATTTGAAGACTGTCCAGTATTTGCGCATCCACATAATCTTGGGAAGAGGCGTGAAATCCGGTGCGGCACCCTGGCGGGGGCGGCTTCCGGGGTAAACGTCCATATGTGCGGGGACATTTCAGGCGATGATTCAGGGTATCAAGCGCGTCATATTCTCTCTGCTGGCGGTTGCGGCGGTAGGTTTGCCGGGGGCGGCACAGGCGACTGGTCCGCAGACCTTCGCCAACCGCTGCTCCATGTGCCATCAGCCCTCGGGCGCGGGCCTGCCGGGCCAGTTTCCGCGTCTCAACGGCCGGGTCGCGCAGATCGCGACCAGCCCGGAGGGGCGGCGCTATCTCGCCATGGTGCTGCTCTATGGCATCTATGGCCCGATCACCGTGGACGACAGGAAGATCACCGGCCTGATGCCCGGCATGGGCACCATGTCCGATCAGGATATTGCCGATGTGCTGAATCATGCGGTGTCGCTCAAGAAGGCGGCCAAGCCCGCCGCGCCCTTCACCGCGGCGGAGGTCGCCAAGGTGCGCGCCGGCGGCAAGCAGACCGCGGCGCAGGTCGCGGCCGAACGCGGCCGTCTGGCGGGCAAGGGACTGATCCCGTCCTGATCCGGGCGGCCATCCTATAACTCTATGCTATGGGATAGTCGGTCTTGAGCGGTTAAATGGCGGTGCCGGGCTGTGGGATAAGGGGGCTTCAAGGAGATCCCCCATGTCCAACGCCATCGCCACCGTTTCGCTGCGCGGCACGCTTGAAGAGAAATTGCGTGCCGCTGCCGCGGCCGGCTTTGCCGGGGTCGAGATATTCGAGAATGACCTGATCGGGTCGGAATTGGCGCCGCGAGACGTGCGGCGCATGCTGGACGATCTGGGCCTTGCCTGCATGCTCTACCAGCCCTTCCGCGATTTCGAGGGGATGCCGGGCGCGCTGCGCCAGCGCGCCTTCGACCGGGCCGAGCGCAAGTTCGACCTGATGGGCGAACTGGGCACCGATCGCATCCTGGTCTGCTCCAACTGCTCGCCTGCCTCTCTGGGCGAACGGGAGCGGATCGTCGACGATTTCCGGGATCTGGGCGAGCGGGCGGCCAAGCGCGGCCTATTGGTGGGCTATGAGGCGCTGGCCTGGGGCCGGCATGTGTTCGATCATCGCGATGTCTGGTCGATCGTCGAGCAGGTCGACCATCCCCATATCGGCATCATCCTCGACAGCTTCCATTCGCTGTCGCGCAAGATTCCGAGCGACAGCATCCGCGATATCCGTGGCGACAAGATCGTCTTCGTTCAGCTCGCCGATGCGCCGCTGCTCGACATGGACCTGCTCTATTGGAGCCGCCATTTCCGCAACCTGCCGGGGCAGGGCGGGCTGGATGTCGCCGGCTTCGTCGCGGAGATATTGGCCACTGGCTATGACGGGCCGTTGTCGCTGGAAATCTTCAACGACCGGTTCCGCTCCAATGCGGCGACGCTGGTGGCGGAGGACGGGCATCGTTCGCTCGACTATGTGCGCGATGCGGCGCTGCGGCAGTTGGGGCGCCCGTCGACCATGCCCGCGCCGGAGCCGGTGCTGGGCGCCGAATTCGTGGAATTCACCACCGCCAGCGCCGATTCCGCGCGGCTGGGCCGCACGCTGACGACACTGGGCTTCAGCCTTGCCGGCGAGCATCGCCAGAAGAAGGTGACGAGATGGCGCCAGGACGGCGTCAACCTGGTCATCAATGCCGAACCCAAGGGCTTTGCCAGCGCCTATCGTGCGGCGCATGGATCGTCCATCTGCGCGATCGGCGTGCGGGTGAGGGACAAGGCGGCGGTGCAGGCGCGCGCGGCGGCGCTGGGGATCAAGGCCTATAGCGCGGAAGGCCGCCCCGGCCGGATGGCGATGCCGGCGCTGCGCGGGGTCGGCGGCAGCCTGGTCTATCTGATCGACGATAATGAGGTCGAAGGGCTGTGGGCACGGGAGTTCCAAGCGATCGAGGCAGCGCCCGATGCGCCGGTCCATGCCCATGGCTTCGACCATCTCGCCGCCGTCGTCCATAATGACGAATTCCTGTCCTGGCAGCTTTACTGGCGCGCCCTGTTCGGGCTGGAGGCCAAGGCGGCGCAGGATGTGATCGATCCGTCGGGACTGGTGCATAGCCAGGCCTTGCAGGCGCCCGACGGCGCCTTCCGCGTGACACTCAATGCGTCGGACGCGCGCGAGACGCTGTCGTCCCGCTTCCTCGACCAGGGGATTGGCGGCGGCTATCAGCATGTGGCGCTGGCGACCGACGATATCTTCGCGACGGCGCAGGCATTGCGGGATGAGGGCGCCGCGGTGCTGACCATCCCGGCCAATTATTATGCGGACATCGCCGCGCGCTTCGGCTTTGACGATGCGCTGGTGGCTCGGATGCAGGCGCTGGGCATCCTCTATGACGAGGACGCCGATGGGCACGGCTTCTGGCAGCTTTACAGCCGCGCTTTCGACAAGCTGTTCTTCTTCGAGTTCGTCCAGCGCGATCGTGGCTATACGGGCTATGGCGCACCCAATGCCGGCGTCCGGCTGGCCGCACAGAACCGGTTCCGCGCCGAGAACCCGGTCGATTGAGCGGGGTCAGAGGATCAGCTTGATCGTCATGCCGGCCACCACCGCATCGGGATAGCGGCTCGTCGCCCCGACGCGGTGGATATATTGGAGGTTGGGGCGCAGCAGCAATGCGCGGGTCGCCTGCCAGCCATAGAAGATTTCGCCGCTTGCTTCCCAGCGCTGCGGATCGACATCCTGTCCCAGCATCTGCTGGTCGCGCTGCCGATCGGCGATGCGCGGATTGACCCTGGCATAGACGAGGCCGAGGCCGAAATTGTCCCTGGGCCGATTGTCCCACAGGCCGCGCGCGACGAAGCCGCCGCTCAGGAACAGGGGCACGCGCGCGGTCGCCCGGTCGGACAGGGTCATGGTGCCGAACAGCGACAGGCCGCGTTCGCCGGGGCCGAAGCGGACGATCATCTTTTCCGCCATGGCCCAGGCGCTCCACCGTTCGCGCCGGGTGGCCGGGGCGAGGCCGGACAGGGCGTAGGAATCGCCATTGGCGTCGGCATAGACGTCGGGCTTGTCGGTCGTGTCGATGAGGCCGCCGACCCGGACCAGGCCGGGCAATTGCCCCGCGCCCTGGCCCGATTTCCAGCCCAGTTCGACCGGCAGGACGACACTGTCGAAACGCGGCGCCAGTTGCCAGCCATTGCCGGTCTGGGCGCGGATGCTGTTCACTTCGAAGGCGGCGACGCTGATGCTCAGCCCATGGCCGATGTCCTGCCGGGCGCGGATGCCCCAGCGCGGGATCGGGAAGCCGGAAAAGCCGCTATTGTAGAAGAGCGTGGTCGGGCGCGGGCAGAAGGCGAAATTCTGGAACTGGCAGCCCGAGGGCAAGGTCGCGAAATCGTCGCCCGTATGATAGAGGCCGATCTTGAGCGCGGTCCGGCCGCCGTTCAACTGCTGCTCATAGCTCAGTTCCGCCGGGCGCAGATCCTGCCCGCCGCCGAACAGTTCCTGCACCTCGAACAGATTGCCGATGCGGGTCGCGGTCAGATCCTGCCCCTTGCGATGGATGATCGTCGCGATGATCTTCCCGCCTGAAAGGCCGAACGCCTTGCCGGTGTCGACGACCGCCGATGCCAGCAATTGCTGGGTATAGGCTGCGCCCTGATCGCGCCCGCCGCTGATCGATGCGGCGCTTTCGGAGACATAGGAGAAGGTGAGGTTGACGCCGCTGTCCTTGAGCCGTGTGCGCCAGCCGGCCTGGGGCGCGGCCGGCGGCGGGGGTGGGGGCGTCTGTGGTCCGGCGGGCGGCCCCTGCAATTGCGGCGCGGGCTTCACCGCTTCGGCGACCTGGACGGGCAGGACGATGGCGGGCGGGCTGTCGGCGATCATGGCGCGACAGCCGCATCGGTCGCGCGGGCGAAGTCCGCCAGCATGCGGTTGCTGTCCGGTGCGACCGCTGTGAACAGGGCGAAGGCATGGGCCGCCTGCATCACCGCCATGCCGCCGCCGGTCAGTATGGCGCAGCCCTTGGCCTGCGCCGCCACCAGCAACGGGGTGTGCAGCGGGAAATAGATGATGTCCGACACCCATTGATCGGGCGTCAGCAGATCGGGATCGAAGGGCAGGCCGGGATGGCTGAGCATGCCGATCGGGGAGGTCTGGACCACGCCATCGGCGCCGGCTATGGCATCGGCCGCATGGGCCATGGCCTGCACCTGCGCCGCCGGGAAGAGCGCGCCAAGCCGATCGGCCAGCGCCGCCGCGCGGTCCTGTGCCGGATCGACGATGGCAAGATGCGTCGCGCCAAGGTCGAGATGGGCATAGCCGACCGCTGCCGCAGCGCCGCCTGCACCGATCATCGCGATCCGGCCGCGCGGGCGATCGGCAAGGCCTGCGACTAAATGGGCGCGATAGCCCGACCAGTCCGTATTGTCGCCATGCGCCCGGCCGTTGCGGAACAATATGGTGTTGACCGCGCCCAATGCCCGCGCCGCGTCGGACAGGCTGTCGAGCAAGGGGATGACCGCCTGCTTGAAGGGATGGGTGACGTTGATCCCGTCAAAGCCCATCGCGCCCAGCATCGGCAGCAGGCGGGGCAGGTCGTCCGCGTCATAGCCCATCCGATCGGCATCGAGGATGCGGTAGACGAGGGTCAGGCCGAGCGCCTTTGCCTCCGTCTCGTGCATGTGCGGGCTGCGCGATCCGGCGATGCCCTGGCCGATCAGGCCGCAGAGAATGGACGCGCGGGGGCGATCCGCGACGGGCGCGGGGGACTGGAACATGGCATTATCCTTGGAAGAGGGGCGGTCAGTCGGCCTTGGGCAGGCGGATCATCGCGGCGCAGATGCCCGCGATGACGGCTGGCACCGCGAAGACACCGAAGATGACAGGCAGTGAGACTTTCGCCGCGAGCAGGAAGCCGCCCAGCATCGGCCCGATCACTGCGCCGATCCGGCCGACGCCCATGGCCCAGCCGATGCCGGTGCCGCGTGCTTCGGGCGGATAGAGGCTGGCGGCGAGCGGGTAGCAGCCGTTGAAGCCGCCCTGGACGAAGACGCCGATCAGGAAGGCGGTGGCGAGCGTCGCGATCAGCGGCATGGTGACCGATCCGAACAGGACCAGCGTGACGGCGGCGGCCGACATATAGCCCAGGATCAGACGGCGCAGGTCGAAATGGGTGCCGGCTATGCCGATCAGGGTCACGCCGACAAAGGCACCGATATTGTAGATGGCGCCGGCATAGATGGCGTCCTTGGCCGGCAGGCCGGCCTCGACCGCCAGCTTGGGGATCCAGCTGATGACGAAATAGAGCGTCATGAAGCCGGAGATGGTAGCCATCCACAGCAGGATGGTGCCGGTCGCGCGGCCATCGGTCAGCAGGCCGCGCACACCGGCCTTGTTGGCTTCATGCACCTTCCTGGCGGGCAGCGTGTCGACCGCCGGCTGGCCCATCGAGCGGAGCAGGCGGTTGGCCTTTTCCAGCGCGCCCTTGGGCTGGCGGCTGAGCAGGAAGTCGATGCTTTCGGGCAGCAACAGCCAGACGAAGGGCAGGGACAGGGTGCAGAGGATCGCCGCGCCCAGCAGCATCGCCTGCCAGCCGTAAATGGGCAGCAAGTTGGCGACGATGAAGCCGGTGATGGTGGCGCCGACCGGATAGCCGGCCTGGAGGAAACCGACCGCGAAGGTGCGATGCCGGGGCGGGGCATATTCGGCGGTGAGCGCTGCCATGCTGGCCAGCACCGTGCCGATGCCGATGCCGACGATGAAGCGGCTGACGATCAGTTCGCCGATATTGGCGGCCATGGCCGAGCCGAACATGGCGCCGGCCATCATCACCAGCGAGGCGAGGATCAGCTTGCGGCGGCCGAACCTGTCGGCCATCGGCGCGATCAGCAGGCCGCCGGCGGCCATACCGGCCAGCCCGGCGCTGAACACCACGCCCAGCCGTTCGGGCGTCACCTGCCAGTCGGTCGACAGGGCGGGGGCGATATAGGACAGGATCAGCACGTCCATGCCGTCAAGCATGTTGAGGATGAAGCAGATGGCGACGACCAGTATCTGGCGCGCGGTCCATAGGCTGTCCGATGCGACGGGCGCAGCCTGGCCGTCAACGGTCACATAGGGCCGCACGGACACGCTGCCGGTGGCGGAATAGCTGGCCATCTCGAATAATGCCTTTCATCCTCTCGCGGCGCCCTGCGCCCTTGCCTTGCTTGTCCGGTGGCCTGTCGGCTTCTATTCTGCGGATGGCTATGCCTCATCCATTCAATAGGTAATTTCCACCGCTCCAGATGCGCTTCGCTATATCGCTATGTTATGGCTTTGGCGGGCGCGGCAGGGCGAGCATCGCACTGCGGGCAATCTCCTCGAAGGTTTCGCCGATGATGGCGCGCGGCGATTCCATATTGCGGTTGATATAGACCGGAAGCACGCCGGGGTCTTCAAATTCCAGGAAGCGGACGGTGTCGGCATGGGGCTGCATCGCGGTGAAGCTGTCGACCAGCGCCACGCCCATGCCGTTCGCGACGAAGGCGACCGCGGTTTCGGCGAAGCGGATATAGGTGGAAACGTCCGGTTCCTGCCCGGCGCGGGCGAACATGTCGGTGATGATCCGCCCATGGGGCGTGTCGGGGCGGAAGGATTGCAGTTGCGCGCCGGCAAGGTCCGCCACGCCGATCCGGTCGCGATCCGCCAGTGGATGATGGCTGGGCACGGCGCAGACCATGCGCCCGGCGCCGATCCGGCTGGACAGGATGTTGGGATGATCGATCGGAAAGACGGTCAGCGCATATTCGCCGCGCTGGAGCGCGAGATAATCGATCGCCTGTTCGACCGAGAGAATGTCGAACTGGATGGTGAGGCCGGGATAATTGGCGCTGAGGCGGGCCAGCATCTGGGGCAGGATCGAATGGCCGAGCGAGGGCGATGCGCCGACGCGAAAGGTCTTGTCCTCCCCCTTGGCCAGCCGGCGGATGACATGGGCGAGATCGTCGAAGCCCTTGTAGATGCGTTCGATCTCCTCGAACAGCACGCCCGCTTCCTGGGTCGGCACCAGCCGGCCGCGGGTGCGGTCGAACAGGCGGAACTGCAGCCTGTCCTCCATATGGCCGAGCATCCGGCTGAGGCCGGGCTGGGACGTGCCGAGCATCCGCGCGGCGCCGCTGACCGTCTTGGTAATCATGACGGCGCGGAAAATTTCTATCTGTCGAACCGTGAGCATCGAACGTCCATGATCCTGCACCGGATGGATAGCGCGTGCTAGCCCAGCGGGGCGGCGCATGAAAGCCCGCCGCGTGCGTGCCGGTCGTTCGAAGGCGGGTTTTCAATGTGCGCGGGCAGGGGGCAAGGGGTTGCCCGCGCACATCGATCAGCCAGGGATCAGAAGCGAACCTTGGCGCCGACCGTCATGTAACGGCCGATCGTGTCATAGTGGATCGCGCCATAGGTGGTCAGCGGCGGATCGCGGTCGAACAGGTTGTTGACGTTGGCGAACAGGGTAAACTTGTCGACATTCACCTGGGCACCGAGGTCGACATAGACGCGGGCGGCGATGTCGTTGTTGGCGATATCCAGCGCATGGTTGAACTTGCCGCCGCCGACATAGCGGACGCGGGCGTCGACCGAGACGTCCTGGCTGCTGTAGTTGATCGACCCGGTGGCGCGCCAGTGCGGCGTGCCGAAGCTGACATTGTCGCCCACGTCACCGGCGCGGTCGACGCTGGTCATGCCGTCGTTGATCAGCACCTTGTCGACATAGGTGGCAAGGCCGCGGAAGCGCATCGTGCCGCCCAGGCCGCCGCTCACCTTGCTCAGCGGCAGGGTGTAGCTGGCCTCGATATCCACGCCGGCGGTCTTGTATTCGGCCAAGTTGATATAGGTGGTGTAGATGGTGGTCGGGGCACCGGCAGTGTCACGCACGATCTGGCTGCACAGGTCGGTATTGCCGTTGGCGCAACCGCTGATGACGTCCTGCGCACCCAGCGAGGTGATCGCGTCCTTGAGCTTGATGTTGTAATAGTCGACCGACAGGTTGAAGCCCGGCAGGAAGGTCGGCGTGAACACCGCGCCGGCGGTCAGCGTGCTGCCGATTTCGGGCTTCAGGTTCGCATTGCCGCCGCCATAGCGGGTGATCGAGTAGGTGCTGCCATTTTCCGCGACCGTGGTGAAGCTGGTCGTGGTGGTGGTGTAGAGTTCCGCCAGGCTGCCGGAGCGGATGTCACGCGAACGCGACACGCGCAGCAGCAGATTGTCGAAGATGCGATCGGTCACACCCAGCTTCCACGACCAGATGCCACCGCTGGTGCTGTAGCGGCTGTAGCGGGCCGCACCGTTGACATCGAGCTTGCTGAACGGCTGGTCGAGCAGCGGGATGGCGACTTCGCCGAACGCTTCCTGGACGTTGAACCCGCCGTCGAGCGGCGAGAAGTTGAAGCGGCTGAAGCCCTTGGCGGCCGAGGTGGCGTCGAGGCTGTTGGTGACCTGCTCTTCCCAGCGGGCTTCCGCACCGAAGGCGACCGAAACCGGGCCGGCCCAGGTGGAGAAGGGATCGCCGCGCAGGCTGGCGCCGGCGCTGTCGAGCTTGGTGGTGTAGACGACGCGGGCGACATTGCCGAACACATAGTCGATCGCGTCCTGGCTGGCGGCGCCTTCGCCCAGGATGTTGAGCGGGCGGCAGGCGGTCGTCGGATCGGTGAGCGCGGTGCGGCAGACGATATTGCCGCTGCTGTCGGTCACGGCATCCAGCGCGGCGGTCAGGTTCGCGCCGGTGATCTGGTTGTCATAGCTCTGCATGTTGCGGTTTTCGCCATGGCTGTAATAGGCCGAATAGCGCCATTTGCCGTCCGCGAAGCTGCCATCGACGCCGATCGCGCCTTCCACATTCTGGCGATAATAGCCGAAGGTGCGATAGCCATAATCCTCGAAGAAGCGGCCGACCTTGATGCTGGTCTCGCCGGCGGCGGCGAGCTGATCGCGGATCGACTGCGACAGATAGGGATTGCTGGCCGACAGGGTGTAGGTGCCATTTTCCGCATAGAAGGGATATTTGGCCCAGATGCGGCTGTAGCTGCCGTCCGCCCAGAAGGTGGCGTCGCCAACCTCAAAGCTGGCGCGGGCATAGCTGTTGACGCGCTGATAAGGGTTGGTCAGCGCATATTCGTCGTTGGTGGCCACGCCTTCGCCGCCGACCATGGTCGAACCGCTGATCTGGCTGCCGTACTGGAAGGCGCGCAGCGTGCCGTCCGAATTGAAGGTCTGGCCCTTGAGCGTGCCCGAGGTGATCAGGCCGCCGAGGCTGGTGGTCGAGCTGTTGACGTCGCGCACCAGGATATAGTCATGGTCGCCCGTGGTCGGCGAGAAGAGGTTGGCGCTGCCGACATTCTTGCGCGAGTTGCGGTCGAGAATGCCCTCGTCATTCTGATATTCGGCGCCGATCATGAAGTGGCCGCGGCCGTCGGCGAAATGGGTGCCGAAGGTGCCGTCGAAGCTGTAGCGATAGCCGTCGCCGCGCGACGACACGCCGTTCTGCGCGCCGATGGTCAGGCCTTCCAGATCATCGTCGAGCATGATGTTGACGACGCCGCCGATCGCGCCCGAGCCCCAGGCTGCGCTGGCGCCGCCGGTGACGATCTCGACCCGCTTCACCAGGCCCTGCGGCACGGTGTTGAGGTCCGACGAGCCGGTGAAGCGGCGGTTGTTGAGCAGGGTCAGGGTGCGGGTGACGCCCAGGCCGCGAAGGTCCATCGCCGACGAGGAGGAGTTGGTGTTGGCGACGGTGCTGGCCGGCGACTGGGTTGCGCGGAACTGCGGCAGGTCGTTCAGCACCTGCGCGATGCTGGGACGGGCGCCCTGGCGCAGTTCGCTTTCGCCCACGACGGTGGTCGGGGTCGGCGCGTCGAAGCCCTTGCGGTCGATGCGCGAACCGGTGACGACGATCGAACCGGCGTCATCGTCGG
The DNA here is from genome assembly GCF_056790315.1 of Sphingobium sp. VMM. Lineage (NCBI taxonomy): Bacteria > Pseudomonadati > Pseudomonadota > Alphaproteobacteria > Sphingomonadales > Sphingobiaceae > Sphingobium > Sphingobium sp. VMM. The sequence continues at coordinate 88,344 of NZ_JBXGSI010000002.1, read as the reverse complement.
CGGCGGGCGTGCTGTCCTGTGCCATGGCGAGCTGCGCCGAGGCGAGGGACAGGACCAGAGCGGCCCCGGCGCTGCCCGCCATCAGCAGGCGGCGAAATCCAGTGTCTTCAATACGCATTTCCAATAGTCCCCTTTTGCTCTTGCTTTGTTGTGGCCGCGACCCGAGCGGCTCTTGTGTGATGGCTGAAAATCAGTCGGCGACGCGGCGGAAGGCGACGTCGTAGGCACGCCCTTCGCCAAAGCGCAGCGCGGTGACCGCGCCCGATGCGTCGCGTTCGAACTTGACGGTGATGCGGCCCGCGCCCGGCGCGGCCTCGCCGGTGAAGACGTCGGCATAGGCGGGGCTGAGCGGCGTGTTGTACCAGCGCGGGCCGCTATAGGTCAGCGTGTCGCCCTGCTGCTTGAAGCTGAGGCAGGCGAAGGTGTCGACGCCGCAGAAGCGGCCGACATAGGGCTTGGCGTCGAAGGCGGTGACGGCATCGACCTTGCGATAGGCGATCTTCTCGCCCTCGCGATGTTCCAGCGTCAGGCCGGTCTTGCCAAAGGCGAAGATATCCTCGCGCTGGGCCCAGCGGCCCGGACCCACCGGGGTCAGCACCCGGCCGTCTGCGCGCAGATTGCCCTTGTCGTCGCTGTCGAAGCGGACCGGGAAGCCGGTCATGCTGTCGGCATAGGTGCCCGAGGGCAGCGGCCCCTTGGGGGTATAGGTCTTGGCCTTGTAGGCGGGCAGGAAGATGTCGGCGACATCGCGGCCCAGCACCGGCGTGTCGGCATTGCCGGTATTGCAGAGCAGCGACACGGCCAGCTTGTGCTGCGGATAGCGGGCCATCCAGGCGCGGTAGCCGCCGGTCGACCCGCTATGGCTGACTTCCTGCTGGCCATGATGGTCGAGGTTCACCAGCGCCAGCGCATAGGCGATCGGCGTGCCGTCATTGAGCTTGGTCGGCGTCTGCATCTGCGCGGTGAAGCCGGCGCCGAACGTGTCGGCGTCGAGCGCCGCCTGCCACTTCACCAGATCGCCGACCGTGGTCAGCAGGCCGCCATTGCCATAGGCGTCCTCAATCACCTGGTCGTTGCGATAGACGCCATCGTCGAATTCATAGGCACCGGTGCGGCCCGGCACGACATCGCCATGATCGTCGCGCCAGCGTGTGTGGGTCATGCCCAGCGGCTTGAAGATATGGTCCTGGGTGAAGTCGGCGAGCGACTGGCCGCTGACCCGCGCGACGATGATGGCGAGCAGGTTATAATTGCTGTTGCTGTAGAGATAATGGCTGCCGGGCGCGAAGTTCAGTTCCTTCTGGCGCGCGACGATGTTCAGCATGTCCTGATTGTCGGCGGTGCGGCTGTTGCGCGGCCAGCCCTCGATCGCGGCGACCGAGCCCCAGTCGCGCAGGCCGCTGGTGTGGTGCAGCAGGTGGCGGATCGTGACCGGGGTGCCGTAATCGGGCATTTCCGGCACGACCTTGCGGATGTCATCGTCCAGCGACAGCTTGCCGGCATGTGCCAGCATCAGGGTCGCGGCGGCGGTGAACTGCTTGGAGTCCGATCCGGCCTCGAAGATGCTGTCCGGGGTGAGGGGGACGCCCAGTTCCAGGCTGGCCATGCCATAGGCGCGGGTAGCGATCGCCTGGCCATTGCGCGAGACGGCGACGGCGCAGCCGGGGGCGGTCTCGCTGTTCCAGCGCGCAAACAGCGCGTCGAGACGGGCGAGCGATGCGGCATCAGCCGGGGCCGGGCTGGCCGATTGCGCCATGGCGGCAGCGGGCAGTGCCGCAGCCATGCAGATGAGCGCCCCCGCGAGCGAGGACCGAACGGTCGTCATATCTATTTTCCCCTTGTGCGCCCGAAGCGCTCTTGCCGCGCTGCGATCTGTTTTTTCTGGCGGCGCGTACGGCGGAAAATCCGTCGTCGTCCGTCTTTCCTGGCGAGTCCTAACCGGAGTCGCTGTCACGAACCTGACACAGAGAGGGGTGGGGCGGCCGATCTTGCAATCAACGGCAAGATAAGGGCTTTTTATTTGGTATTTGCATTCCTGCTGCGGATGCGTATCGCAATTTAATGTCGATCGAGGGTGCCTGCCGGGATCGGTAGGAGTGCTGTAATGCGTTTGTTGCTGGTGGAAGATGATGAGCGTCTGGCGCGGGGGATCATGGCCTCGCTGGAAGGCGCGGGCTTTGCCGTCGACATATTGACCAGCGGCGAGGATGCGCTGCGGCTGGCCGATCAGGAACCCTATAGCGCGATCATCCTGGACCTGGGCCTGCCCGATCTGGACGGCCTGGAAGTGCTGAGCCGGCTGCGCGCGCGCGGTGCGCGGACGCCGATCATCATCCTGACCGCACGTGACATGATCGACGACCGGATCAATGGTCTGGATCGCGGGGCCGACGATTATATGGCCAAGCCGTTCGATCCGCGCGAGCTGGAATCGCGGGTCCGCGCGCTGGTGCGACGCAGCCAGGGCACACTCGATCCGGTGCTGCGCATCGGCACGCTGACCTTCGACCGGTCCAGCCGCACTGTCTATCTGGAAGGCAGCATGATCGACCTGCGCCGACGCGAACTGGCGGTGCTGGAGACGCTGATGGGCCGGCCGGGCAAGGTGGTGGCCAAGGAAAGGCTGTCGGCCGAAGTGTTCAACTTCGACGATGCCGTCACGCCCAATGCGCTGGAGGTCTATGTCGGCCGCCTGCGCCGCAAGTTGCAGCCGTCCGGCCCGTCGATCCGCACGATCCGCGGGCTGGGCTATATGATCGAAGCGGCCTGAGCGCCGGACTGATCGACCGCCACGCACATGCGCAGATTGTCTTCCTCGCTGCGGCTGCGCCTGACGGGGGCGGTGATGATGCCGCTGACGGCGCTGGTGCTGGTCTTTTCCGTCATCACCGCACTGGTCAATCACAATACGGAGGCGGACACGGTCGATCGGGTGCTGGTGGGGTCGGTCCGGACGCTCAGCCTTGCCTATAACAGCCCGCCGGCCGACCAGAAGCGGCTGGTGCCGCTGGTCATTCACCTGCTTCAGCGCCGCGCCCGGCCGGTGGTCCATTACAGCGTCTATCGTGGCGATACGCTGGTCGCCGGCGATCCCAGCCTGAAACCGCCTGCCGACTATCGCGCGGACTGGGACGGCGTGACCGATCGCCATCCGCCCGCGACCTTCAAGAATGCCTATCGCAAGACGCCGCTGGTGCGCGGCTATCTCGATCCGGCGGACGCCCATTATGTTACCCAGGCGGCCTATCTGCGCAGCAGCACGCTGCACGGCAAGCCGGTGCGGATCGCGACCGAGATGCGCCGTGCCTATGGCGATGACAAGCTGATCGCGATCCAGATTGCCGACTATCTGGATGATCGGTCCGCCTATGAACGGCTGTTCCTGCGCCAGGTGCTGCTGGTCGGCGTCGCGGTGCTGCTGGTCACCGGGCTGCTCTTCTGGTGGGCGATCCGCTGGGGACTGCGACCGCTGTCGGACCTGACGGGGCAGGTGGAGGCCGCCCGGCGCGAGGCGTCGCCGGCTTTCCGCATGGAAATGGCGGAAGCCACGCCGGTCGAGATCAAGCCGTTCGTCGCGGCCTTCAACGGGCTGATGGCGCGGCTGGAGCGGGCGACCAATTCGCTGCGGCAGTTCACCTCCAACGCCTCGCACCAGATGCGCACGCCGCTTGCCGTGGCGCGGGTCCATCTCGATGTGCTTGATCGCTATGGCGCGGCCTCGCCCCAGGGCAAGGCGGCGTTGCAGGATATTCCCCACGCCATCGACAGCCTCGAACAATTGCTGCGCCAGTTGATCGCGCTCGCCCGCAGCGAGGAGGATGGCGACATGCGGATGGTACCGTTCGACCTGTCCGAAGTTGCCGCGGACGTGATCGCCGATCGCGCGGCCCAGGCGCCGGCCGATATCGAGATCGGCTATGACAAGGCGATGGTCGGTCCGGCCATGGCAGTCGGCCAGCCGGGGCTGGCGGCGGAGCTGATCGGCAATCTGCTCGACAATGCGATTCGCTACAATCGGCCGGGCGGCACGGTGACCGTCCATCTCTATCGCCGCGAGGGGCAGGCGATGGTCGATATCGACGATGATGGTCCGGGCATTCCCGAGGCTCAGCGCGAGAAGGTGTGGGACCGTTTCTACCGCATGCCGGGCAACAGCGCGACGCCGGGCACCGGCCTTGGCCTGCCGATCGCCCGCGCGCTCGCCGACCGGATGGGCGCGCAGATCAGCCTGGCCGACGGACGGACCGGCCGAGGGTTGTGCGTCACCATCGCGTTTCGCGCCGAATAGGCTCGCCGAACAGAAAAGCCTGTCCCGGCGACAGGTTCATGTCAGCCCGACCGGCTATCCCCGACACAAAGTTACAAAGGGGAAGTCCGTTGATGCTGTCCAAGATTCTTCGCCGCCGCGCGGTGCGCAGCCTGTCGCTGGCCGGCGCCGCGCTGATGCTGACCGCGCCGATCACGGCCCATGCCGAGGAAGAGGAAAGCGGCGGCCAGCTGTCGACCCGCCGCGTGCCGACCAGCCCGATCGCCGGTGATTTCAGCTTCGCGGCGGTCGGCGACCTCATCTATCTGCGGCCGATGCTGGCGACGATCGAGCAGCAGTCGCCCGACATGCTGCGCATCCTGCGTGGCGCGGACGTGACCTTCGGCAATTTCGAGACGACCGCGCTCGACCTCAAGACCTTCAAGGGCTCGCCGCAGGCGGAGTCGGGCGGCACCTGGATGCTGGCCGATCCCGCCGTCCCGGCCGATGTGGCGAAGATGGGCATCGACATTGTCGGCCATGCCAACAACCATGCCACCGACTGGGGCGTGGAGGGGCTGTATGACACGCTGGCGCTGCTCGACGGCGCGCATATCGTCCATGCCGGCACCGGCCGGTCGATGACCGCGGCCCGTGCGCCGGCCTATTATGACGGGCCGCATGGCCGCGTCGGGCTGGTGTCGGCCACCACCAGCTTCACGCCGATGACGCCGGCCTCCGATCCACTGGGCCAGGTGCCCGGCCGTGGCGGCGCCAACACCATCCGCAGCGTCGAGGTCGGCCTGGTGTCCGATACCGACCTGGCGACGATCGCCCGGCTGGCGGGCACCAAGGCGGGGGCGCCGGTCAAGATGAAGGGCCGCGAATATCGGACGACGACAACCCCGACCGCACCGATGACGATCGAATATGATCTCAACGCCAGGGATGTCGCCGCCAACATGCTGGCCGTGCGCCAGGCCAAGCAGAATGGCAATTTCGCCGTCTTCTCGCTGCATAATCATGAGCCCGGCAATGCCAGCCAGACGCCCGCCAATTTCGCCCAGGGTCTGGCCCATCAGGCGATCGATGCCGGCGCGGACGCCTATGTCGGCCATGGCCCGCACCAGCTGCGCGGGATCGAAATCTACAAGGGCAAGCCGATCTTCTATTCGCTCGGCAACTTCGCGATGATGAACAACAGCCTGGATGACCTGCCGGCCGACATGTACGACCAGTTCGGCATCACGCCGGGCAGCGTGACCGCACCCGAACTGCTGCAGGCGCGCGGCGCGAAGGAATTTGGCGATCCCAACCTCTATGAAACGGTAATCGCGGTGAGCCATTACAAGGATGGCCAGTTGAGCGAAATCCGCCTCTATCCCGTCGACCTGGGCGTCAACGCGACGGGTGCGGGCAAGGGCGTGCCGCACCTGGCCGATGCCACGGTCGGTGCGCGCATCCTGGAACGGCTGCAGCGCCTGTCCACGCCGTTCGGCACGAAGATCGAAACGGTCAAGGGCGTGGGCGTGATCCGCGTGGCAGCTTCGCGCCCCTGATCGAATGGCGGCTTCAGGGGCGCAGGACGGCGCCCCTGAAGCCGCCTTGTCCTATTCCGCGCTGTCGAGCGCGAAGAGGTCGAGCCGTTCGGCCAGCGCGGCATCGTCCAGATGCTGCGGGTTGGCGGCGCGCATCTGGGTGCGGGCATGGGGCTTGATGCGGACGGCTTCGGCGCTGGCATTGTCGCCATGGCGGAACACGTCGATCACGCTGTCGAGATTTTCATAGACGACCGCGCGCTTTTCCGATGGGGCGGCGATCACCACCTGCAGCCCGATATCGTCGTAAAATTCGAGCAGGGTGCGCTGGTTGGGGCCGTCCATCTTGCTGAACGCCTCGTCGAACACGGCAAGGCCCAGACCCAGCTCCGCCCGCTCATATTGCCGGCGCGCGCCATGATAGATGCTGGCCAGCGCCGCGCCGATCACCACATAATAGGGCACTTGCCGCTCCGCGCCGCTCGCCGTGCCCTTGCGCTTGTCATAGCTGGTGGTGCGCCCCTTGTTCACATCCTTCATGCGCAGGTCGAAGGTGAAATAGTTGCGGTAATCCTGGTAGGCCGAGAAATCGAGGGACTCGTCGCTCAGCAGCCGTTCGACCTCCGCCAGCGCCTGGGCATGTTCGGCGTCGCGCGGGGCGGCCCGGCCAAAGAGGGCGTCGAAGGTCAGTTCGTCATGCTCGCTCTCGCGCGCCAGCCGGTGGAGCGCGGCAAACTCCTCCTTGGGACGGGCATGGAGCGTGTAGATCTCGCCGTGGAGCGGCCGCATCCGCAGCGCGCGGGTGAGGTTGTCCAACTCCGAACGCAGATCGTTGAAGCGGGCGTTCAGCTCATGGATGAAGGCGGTGCGGAACAGCTGGCCGATCTGCTCGGCGGCTTCGTCGGCCTGGCGCCGATACTGGATCAGCTCATTTTCCTCCAGCGCCGCGATATTGGCGGCGAGCCAGGGCTTCACCTCGGTCGCGATCGCGCCGGGCAGGGCAATGGGCGCGCTATTGTCGAAATCGGCGCGGTAATGGCCCAGCGTCTCGCGAATTTCGCCCTGCAACGCCTGATAGGCGTCGCGGGCCTCGTCCGCGCGCTTCATCATCTCCTGCACCAGTCGGGGCAGGGGACGTCCGCGCTGCTGGCGATAGGCCTCGCGCAGGATCGAGAGGCTGGCCGATGAGCGCACCCGATCCTTGAACAGGGCGCGCCGCGAGCGCAGGCAGAGCCAGGAGCCGGGCTGGGCATCGCCCGCATCCAGCCGCCGCTGGATTTCGATCCTGGCCTGGCCAAGCTGGCCGCGCCGGCCGATCAGTTCTTCCTTTTCCTCGGTGGCGCTGCGCAGTTGCAGCTTCACCTTGTCCAGATTGTGCTGGATCGCCGGATCGACCGTCATCGCGATCTTGTCGAGCCGGTGCTGCAATTCGGTGCGGCTTTCCTCATGCTGGTCGATCGCGGCGACCAGCAGGTCGAGCCGGTCGGCCGGATCGACATCGGCCATCAGCGGCAGCAGCTTGCGATGAATATCGTCATGGAACCGCTCGGTTTCGGCATGGACGGCGATCAGCGCCTGCCGATCCTCGATCCGGGCGAGCAGTTCGGCCTCCATCAGCGGGGCTGCGGCCCGGCCGATCTTGAGGTCGCGGGTGCGCAGCACCTCGACCACGATGCCGCTATTATAGGCGCCATCGCGCATGATCGCGCGGCCGCCCGCCAGCAATTCCGCCTGGGTGCCGGCGAGGCGCACCTGACCCGTGCGGAAGCGCAGGAAGGCGATCGCCAGCGGATCGTCGCTGGCAAAGACGGTGGCGAGGGAATCGGTGTCGAAGCCGGGCGGCTGTTCGGCGAGGCGCCGGCTGTTGATGACCCGGCATCCGCGGAAGCCGTCGCGGTTGGCGCGCACGATCTCGACCGCGCGGGACGCATGTTCGGGATCGACCAGGATCGCCTCTCGGTCGCGCCCGAGCAGTGCCTCGGCCGCTTCGCGCCATTGCGGATCGACGATTTCGGCCACCTGGCAGAGCGTGCGCGGGCGCATATTCTCCCGCTCCAGCGCGGCCATCAGGCGGATGGTGCGATCATCCAGGCTCACCTGGCCGGCGCGCGCCTTGTCGCGGCGCGCGACCAGATCGGGCAGTTCGTCCTGCAGGCCACGCCGCTGGGCGATCGCCTGGTCGCGCCGTTCCTGGATCTTGGCGACGCTATCGATGGCGCTGCGGCGGGCGGTGGCGATCAGATCCTCCATCGCCAGCGGATCGCGTGGCCATGTCGGCGGCTCCAGCCCGTCGCTCTGCTGCCGCAGCGCCTCCAGCGCCTGGAACAGGGCGCCGAGTTTCAGGGGCGCGAGCCGCTCGCGATGGTCGAGCAGGCTGGCGCCGAGCGCGGCCGCACGGAAGCGGGCTTCGAGCCGTTGCACCACGCCGGTGCGGGCCAGGTCCACGGCCTTGAGTTCGCTGGCGACCACGGCACGCTTGCCGGCAGCACCCTCCGCCACGGACTGGGCGAGCAGGCTGTCCTGCCGATCGCCCAGTGCCGCGATCTCCGCATCGCAGCGGCCGATATCGTGCTGGATGTCGTCCAGTTCCGCCAGCGTGTCGCGCCGTTCGCGCAGATTGGCGATCAGCGCGGCGCCCGCCTCGATCATGGCGGCGAGGCGGGCGGTGCCACGGGCGACATCCTCCCGTTCCAGCAAGGTGACGAAGCGGGACACAAGTTCGGCCAGCGCCCGCAGCGCGTCGAGCCGCCGTTCCAGCTCATGCACATCCTTCTGGATGTCGCGATAGCGCTGGATGCCCTCGCGCAGCTCGCCGATGTCGATGTCGTTCCGGGCGAGCAGGAAATTATGCACGAAGCCCTCGACCGAGCGCATATCCTCGAACGACAGGGCCATGACGAAGGCGCGGATGAACCGATCCGGATCGCTGTGGCGCCGGCCGGTGAACAGCTGGCGCATATATTCGCGGATATGGTTGCGTGGGCCGTCGGGGCGAATGAGTTGGGTGCCGGCCGCTGTGCAGGCCTGCTCCAGCCGTTCGCGCACCAGGCTCCAGGGCGCCGAGCGCTGCTGCCCGCCGTCCAGATGCTCGATCAGCAGATCGGTATCCACCCGCACGCCGGGCGCGATATAGCGGCCGACCACCTGCGCATCCTCGATCGCGGATGCCTCGACGCACAGGCCCACACTCACCGGCGGACGCAGGCCATCGGGATCGTCGAACGTCAGCACGATGTGGGTGACGGATTCCTGGCGCAAAAATTCATGTTCGTTGAGCTGGCCGAGGCAATAGCCGCGCAGCGTGCGTTCCGACTTGCGGCTGCCGGTTTCGCCGGCGGAACGATTGAACTGATACCAGCGCCGCGAACCGCCGGTCATCACCGCCTGGATGAGGTCGATCAGCGTCGACTTGCCGGAGCGGTTCTGGCCCAGCACGGCGGTGTCGCCGCCGACGGCCAGGTCCTCGCGACCGAACAGATGCCATTGCACCAGTGCGATATGGGCAAGCTGCATCATGCGACCTCCTCCTCGTCGGCGTCATCCAGATCGATGACGGGCTCCTCCGTCTCGCTTTCCTGATAGTCGCCGCCGGCCAGCAATTGTTCGAGATGGGCCATGAACTCCTCGCCCGCGACGGTGGCGATCAGCGCGCGGATGGTGATCGGCATGTCCTCCATCTCGTCGTCGATGTCGCCCATATGGACGATCGCCCGGCGGTCGAGTGCGGTGACCAGTGCCTTGAACTCGTTGATGCCCAGCGTCGCGCGGCGGGCGCGGGCGACCATGTCCTGATAGGCGTCATAGGCGGCGTTGAGCGTCACCATCACGCTGCCATAGCGTTCGACATCGCCTTCCTGGATGCCTTCTTCCCACAATCGGCGGAACAGCAGCAGCACCAGCGTCTCGTCGATCCGCATGCGCGGATGGCCGATCTGTTCGGTGTCGGGCAGGATGCCGGCCCAGCCCTCGCTTTCGCGCACCACCAGCCGGTAGCCGGCGACTTCGAAATAATCCGCCACCAGCCGCTCGACCTCGGGGCGGAGCAGGACTTCGAGCAGCGCCGATGAGCCGCGATCCTGCACATGCAGGAACTGATGGCGCAGCAACTGGCTGATCGCCTGGGTCACGCGGTGCATCCGGCGCGGATCGCGCGCCTCCAGGGTCTGAAATTCACTGAGCATCTTGTATCTCTGGGGTCACGGCATCGCCGATGCGCGAGACGGTGAAGCCCGCGCAGTGCAGCCAGTCATTGTCGATGGTCGATCCGGTATCGACCGAGAAGCGGAAATGGGGCGCCAGATGGTTGGCGATGGTATTGCCCCGGCCGTCGGCATCGGCGGCCAGCACGGACAGGCGCAGCGCTTCGAGCGTCAGGAAATCATCGACCGTCTCGATCGCGAAGCGGCTGGCCTCGCCCGATCCGAAGGGCGCCACGCGCCGTTCGAGGAAGCGGCTCACCTGTTCGGGCGTGACGGCAAGGCGGGCCAGATAGTCCCGGTCCAGCCGCTTGCGCCATTCGCGCAGGGGATCGGGCGGCGGCAGGACCAGCAGGCCGCCCGAAACCGTCGAACGATAGGTGCGCGGCCGAGCAAGCAGGGCGGGGGACCAGTAGGACCGGCGCGGTTCCAGCAGACCGGACATGGACGGCGCCATATCCTGTCCATCCGTCCGGGCGAGCAGCCGATCGAGTTGCAGCAGCATCGGCTCGCTGCGCTGGAGGAAGCTGTTGCCGCGCCGTCCGGCATAGCGGACGGTGTTGCGCAGCCGCGTCTCCAGCCGGCTGCGATGCTGCTGGATGCGCTCGAAAGCCTCCTCTATCTGGTCGAACACGCGCCGCACCTTGTGCAGATCGTCATAGACCAGATCGCGGGCGGCAGACGGATCGGGCGCCAGTCGGGCCTCATTATAGGCTTCGGCGATGGCGGCGACGTCGGCGATCGAATCCTCGATCGCGTCCAGCGCGGTGAAGATGCGATGGCGGAAGCGATAGGGGTGGGAAGTGGTCGAGATGGCCGCATAATCCTGCAGCAGCAGCTTCTCGACGAAATCCTCGAAATAATGGCGCAGCCGGCGGCCGACGCTGTCGCTTTCCACCACCCGCTTGTCGATGTCGCGCAGCGCGCTCAGCACGCTGCGCAGATAGCGGCCGAAGCTGGCGGCGTCGCGCGCCGCCTTGTGCAGGCCGGGCGCATTTTCCCGCGCATTGCGCTGCAGGGCTTCCAGCTCGTTCTTCACCTGGATGACAAGGCCGCCAAGCTGGTCGGACAGGCCTTCGCGCAAGCTGCAGAGAAATTCGGCCAGGCGCATGGCGCCAGCGGGCATGTCGACCGTGACCTTCAGGCCATAGCGGCTCTCTTCGATCCAGCCGGTAGCCTGAAGCCGGTTGTAGATATGCCGGGCGCGCATCATCGCCGCGCTGGTGGCCTGCGCGTCGGCGGCTTCCAGCTTGCGCCGGCGCACGCGGCGGCCCGGTCGCGCGGCCAGCTTGTCCAGTACCACCGGGCTTTCATCCTCGCGCCACAGCTCCGCATTGTCGCCCAGCAGCGTGTAGATCAGCTGGACGACCTCACCCTGGGTCGGGAAATGCAGGTCGGAACGGTAGAAGCCTTCATAGAGGCCGATCAGCACGCGCTCATAGAGAAAGCGGTTCGACCCGGCGAACAGCGCGAAGATATCGGAATGAAGCTGGCCGAACAGCATCAGGCCGCACCATGCGCGGCCGGACGGGACGCGCGATCGGGTGCGGTCGCGGCGATGGAGACATCGCCGGTGCGCTGATGGTCGGACAGAGACGGATGACGGGCAGGCTGGCGCATTGTCCTCGGCGATGCCGGAGAAGCGCCTCCAAGGGCCGGGCGCAGCGTTGCGCTCGACCATAGACAGGGGCTCGTCCGGCAAAAATATGGGTTCGGCCGGCGCAGATGCCATGTTCGGGCGAGCCGGGCAAGCCGATGCCGGAATTGCAGAAAAGAGAGCGCGGTTGACGTATAACTTGTAAATTATGCCGCCAATCCAAGCCCGTTTTCTGTAATTTCATATGTAAATATTGGCCATGTCGAGAAAGGCGGGCGATCATTTTGCGAACAGAACAGGCAAAGGCCTCTTAACCATTGTAAAATGCTTCCATGGCCTAATAATGCAATGAATGAGGCAAGGTTGCTCAAGGTTTTGAACCCTCCCGCGCGCGCGGGCAGCATGGACGCGTCCTGCGCCATGTCCGCCTATTTGCCTGCGGCTTTGCTGTTGCTGGCGGGGCTGGTCGGGCTGGCGGCCGCCTGGATCATGAGCGGCAGCGGCTCGGGACGCTATCTGGTGATCGCGCCCTGGGGGGCGTCGCGGGCCGAGGCGATCAACCTGGTGCGGGCGGCCGACGGGGGGCTGGTCGGCATGGGGCGCCTGTCCAACATCATCATTGCCGGGTCGAACCGGCCGGATTTCGCGGCGGCGTTGCGCAGGGCGGGGGCCTGGGGCGTGATTGCGACGCCGTCGCGGATCGAATGCGGCGAACCATTGCCGGGGGGGCAGACATCATGATTATCGAACTGGACAAGCTGCGTTTCCATTTCGGTCGCTTCCTCGTGCCGCTCTTCTGGGCGCATGTGCCGTTGCTGGCGACGGTGGCCCTGCTCACAGGCCATTCGCCGATCGCGGCGGCGCTGGGCGGCACATTGCTGGCGGGGGCCTATCATCTGACCTGGTGGCGGCAGGGGATCGCCCCTGCAACCCGCTATCTGTCCGCCGTCGCACTGATGGGCGAGCCGGCGATCCTGCTGTTCCTGCTGCGCGGCCATGCCTGGCAGATGGACATGCACATGTATTTCTTCGCCATGCTGGCGCTGACCATCGCCTGGTGCGACAAGCGCGCCATCCTGGCGGCGGCGACGGCGACGGCGCTGCATCATCTGCTGCTGCTCTATCTGCTGCCCTATGCGGTGTTTCCGGGGCAAGGCAATCTGGAACGGGTGCTGCTGCATGCCGGCATCGTCGCCTTCCAGACGGCGGTGCTGGTCTGGCTGAGCGACAAGCTGGTCGAGAGTTTTCAGCGCAACCAGAAGATGGGCGAGGAGATATTGGCCAAGAATCAGGCGTTGGAGGCGCGGACCCGCGAGGCCGAGGAGGCCAATCGCGCGAAGAGCCTGTTCCTGGCCAATATGAGCCATGAAATCCGCACGCCGATGAATGCCATATTGGGCTTCTGCCATCTGGTCGCCCGGACCGACCTCGACCCCAAGCAGCAGGATTATATCGGCAAGATCAATCAGGCTGGCGTGTCGCTGCTGCGGCTGATCAACGACATCCTCGATTTCTCGAAGAATGAAGCGGGCAAGCTGACGTTGGAGGCGCATCCTTTCACCCTGCGCAGCGCGATCGAGAACCAGATCCAGCTGGTCGCGGCCAATGCCGAGGCGAAGCAGGTCAGGGTCGTCTCGCGGGTCGACGCCGATGTGCCCGAGCGGCTGATCGGCGACGAAATGCGTTTCTGCCAGGTGGTGCTCAACCTGATGAGCAACGCCGTCAAATTTTCCGAGGAAGGCACCGTCACCATCGGCCTTTCGGCGTCCGAGCAGAATGGCCGGGTGCGGCTGAAGCTGGCGGTGCGCGACACCGGCATCGGCATGACGCCCGAGCAGCAGAAATCGCTGTTCCATTCCTTCACCCAGGCGGACAGTTCGACCACGCGCCGCTTCGGTGGCACCGGCCTTGGCCTCGCCATCTGTCGCCAGATCGTGGAGCAGATGGGCGGCGACATTGCGGTCGAGAGCGCACCCGGCCAGGGCAGCAGCTTCATCTGCCACATGCTGATGGATGCGGACGACCGGGCGATGGGACTGGAAATGCCGATGTCGGCGCATGTCCGCCGGCTGCGCGTACTGGCCGCCGACGACAATCCGGCGTCGCGCCAGATCATCCATGACGTCTTTGCCGGCTGGGGCATGGCGGTGGATCTGGTGGCGTCGGGTGGCGAGGCGATCGCCGCGATCGAACATGCCGACGAACGGGGCGAGCCCTATGACCTGGCCCTGCTCGACTGGAAGATGCCCGGCCTGGACGGGATGGAGACGGTCGATGCGCTGCGCGGCAGGGCGCTGCGCCATCCCCAGCCCAAGGCGCTCATCATCACCGCCTATGGCGCCGACGATCTGTTGCAGGGTGTCGATACCGACAAGGTTGCCGCCTTCCTGACCAAGCCGGTCGTGCCCAAGATATTGCTCGATACGATCACCGAGATTTTCGCCGAGGAACATGCGCCCGTCGTTCATGTCGCCGCGCCGGGCACGCCCGCCCTGCCGATGGTGGCCGAAGCGCTGCGCGGGCTGCGCGTGCTGCTGGTCGAGGATAATGAGATCAATCGCGAGATTGCGGCCGAACTGCTGGACGATGCCGGGTTGAAGGTGGATTTCGCGGAAAATGGCCGCATCGCCTGCGACATGGTGCGCGATAAGGGGGCGGGTTATGCCGCCGTGCTGATGGACGTGCAGATGCCCGAAATGGACGGCATCAGCGCCACCCGCATCATCCGCGAGCAGTGGAGCGCCGAGGATCTGCCGATCATTGCCATGACGGCCCATGCCTATGAGGAGGAAAAGCAGCGCTGCAAGGCCGCGGGCATGAACGATCATATCGCCAAGCCGGTGGAGCCGCCGGTGCTGGTCCGGGTGCTGGATCGCTGGCTGAAGGCGGGGCGAGTGACCACGCCGCTGCCGTCGCCGGTCGTGCCGACGGTTGCCGGTTCGTCGCTGCCCGATCGGCTGCCGCCCTTCGACCTGCCCGCCGCACTGGCGAGGGTCAATGGCAAGACCGGGCTGCTGCGCAAGCTGATCGTCACCTTCGGTGACAGCTATGACCATGTCGGCCGGGATTTGCGGGCGCATTTGGCGGCAGGGTTGCTGCCCGATGCGCGGCGCCTGGCCCATAGCCTGAAGGGCGTGGCCGGATCGCTGGAACTGCCCGGCGTCCAGCAGATCGCGTCGGACATCGAACGAATGTTGGCGGCGGATGAAACCGGGCCGGCGCTGGCCGCGATCGTCGATCTGGAGGTGGCGATAGCACCAGCGATCGCCGCCGCGCGCAGCCTGACGGCGGGGGCAGAGGCATCGGACGTCGCGATCGTCACCGTCCAGGATGATGACGCGGTCGAACAGGCGCGCACCGAGTTGCGCGGGCTGCTCGCGCGTCGGAGCCTCAGCGCCCGCGCCGGGTTCGAGCGGCTGGCGCAGGCAATGGGACTGACGCCCGAGCAGCGCTCCGGCCATCCGGTTCAGCGGGCGCTGGAGCAACTGGATTATGAAACCGCCCTCGCGCTGATCGATGCGCCGGGCGCGGGCACAGCAGGCCGGTCGATCGATCGGGCAGGAGCGACGTCATGAGCAAGGCCACCATCCTGATCGTCGATGACGAGATTTCGAACATCGAAATCATGAACGCCGTGCTGGAGGATGATTATGAGATCTGCTTCGCCACGTCGGGCCAGCAGGCGCTGGACATTGCACGCACGGTGCAGCCCGACCTGATCCTGCTGGATGTGCTGATGCCGGGCATCGACGGGTTCGAAGTCTGTCGCCAGATCAAGGCGGACATCATGCTGGTCGATATACCGATCATCTTCACCACCGGGCTTGGCGATACGGAAGATGAGATGCGCGGCCTGTCGCTGGGCGCGATCGACTATGTGACCAAGCCGATCCAGCCGGCGATATTGCGCGCGCGGGTCGGCAACCATGTCGAACTCAAGCGCCTGCGCGATCAGCTCGCGACGCTGGCCGTCACCGATGCGCTGACGGGCCTGAGCAATCGTCGCCACATGGAACGGTCGCTGCAGGCGGAAAGCGCGCGCTTGACCCGGACCGGGGAATGGATGTCGGTCATCATGCTCGACATCGATTTCTTCAAGCAGTTCAACGACACCTATGGCCATCCCGCCGGGGATCGCTGCATCGCGATGGTCGGCGCCGCGCTGACCCGTGCGGTCAAGCGCGCGACCGACCTGCCGGCGCGCTATGGCGGCGAGGAATTTGCCTGCATCCTGCCCGGCGCGGACCCCCAGGGGGCAGAACTGGTTGCGCAGGAAATCCGGCTGCAGATCCAGTCGCTCAACATTCCCCATGCCCAGTCGCAGGTCAGTCCCTTCATCACCGTCAGCATTGGCGTCGCCAGTGCCCGTTGCCATGCCGACCTGCCCGCCGAGCTGTGGATGGCGGAAGCCGATCGCCAGCTTTACGCCAGCAAGCAGCGCGGCCGCGATTGCATCACGACCAGCCAGTTCGACGCGCAGACCTGCCATGGCTATTCCCTGGCAGCCAATGAATAGGCGCTGTTCAGAGACGCCAGATCAGAAGATGACCGTGACCAGCACCGTGTCCGAATAGCTGCCCGGCGGGACATTCTGCCCGGCCGGGATACGGCCATATACCGTCGTGGTCTGGTCCAGGTTCAGCAGCGCGATGAAATTGCTGGTCACCGTCTGCGATCCGCCGGTCCCATCGCCCCAGACCTGGTTGCGCGCATTGCTGGTGTAGAGATTATAGGCGAGCGTCGAGCCGCCACTGGTCAGGACGCGCGGCGCATAGGTGGACGATGTCCCTTTGCTCAGCTGGATCGTGTAACTGCCGCCCAGTGCGACCACCAGCGAGCAGCGCACGCGCACCGTTCCCGATGAATCATTATCCCCGCTGGCGACCGGGTTGTAATTGCCGAAGCTCAGGCCGCTTGCCGATACGGTACAGGTGCACAGGGCCAGGGGATCACACGCTGCCTGCGCGGGTGTCGCCATGAACAGGGCCGCCAGCGCGACCGCAACGGCGTAGAGGGCATGGCCAGTGCGCATCCTCATCCTCCTTATGGCACGCATGTCAGCGGCCCGATCACTGGTAGCATTTCGTCCGGCACGGCGTCGACCCGAACATGGCAGGGGCCGTGCCCCGTATCGACGGTCAGCATCATGCCGGGATGAAGGCTGCGGATGAAGACGGCACCATCATTGCCGACAAAGGATTTTTCATCTTCCGCGGTGACGCTGGCGCCGATTTCCGCCGGCGCGCCGCCCGGCAGGACGATGCGCAATGTCGCCGGATGCTCCCGGACCGCGACGAAACGTGCGCTGACGGCACCCCGGTAGCGCGGCACTACCCTGATCTGGTCATTGGGCATCCGGATGTCGATCGGCACGTCCGCCGCCGCGATGCTGAGGCGATTGACTTCATAGGGGCGCAGGTCGGGAATGACGGCCATGCCACGGGCGTCGGTCCGCGCGACCAGTCGGTTTTCCTGATAGATGCGCACATCTGCCTGGCCGGGCACGCGCACCACGGCAAAACCGCTTTCCACCCGGCGGGTCGGGAACAGCGCGCCATCGGCCAGCAACAGCCCGCCCTGGCCGGTGACACGCCAACCGGTTTGTCCGCCGGCACGGTCCACCTGCGCGGTCATCTCCGCCGCATTGCCGCGCCACAGAATCTCGCCCTGTTGCTGCGCATTGCTGCCGGTCGAAATCGCCGCCCGATAGCCCCAGCCGCCGCTTTGCGGCGGGGTGCTGCGCATTTCCGCCCGCACGCCACCCCGGTCGGCCTGGAGATAGGCGCTGCTGCGCGGGCCGAAGGGGATGGTCAGGTTGAAGCCGATGCTGTTTTCATGGCCGCTTTCCGAAAAGCGGCTGCGGATCGCGTAGGCGCTGACAAAGGCCTTGTCGCGCAGGGACAGGCTGTAATTGCCCGACAGGACGCGGGCGGACTGGCTGTCGGCATAGGTCAGGCTGGTATAGGATGCGCCGATCGTGCCCATCGTGCCCAGGCTCCATCCGGCAGAGCCCTGCACCTGTTCCACGATCCGCTCGCTGTCGCGCTCCACGCCGATTTCGCGATAGCGGTTCGACGCCCGCTGATAACTGAGAGCGACGTTCCAGGTCGGTGCGTTGCGGGCGAAGGCCGCTCGATACAACAGGCCCTCGCCGACCTGGCTCGTCGATCCCGCTGCCGCTAGGCTGATCTCGCCGATCGGAACGATGATCATGTTGACGCCGCCGCCGGCCATGGTGACGTTGGCGCTGGCTTCGGCCCGTCCCTCGATCGTCAGCCGGTCGGTCAGGCCGCGGCGATAGGTGCCGGCCAGGAAGGGATTGTCATAGCCGAAGCTGCGCAGCCCATAGCCGCGCCGTTCGGCTCCTGCCTCCATAGACCAGGATGCCAGGCCCGCGCGGAGCAGGTGGGAACTCACATAGTAGCTCGACGTGACGCGCCGCTCCACGCCCAGCGGATCGCGGATGACCAGCGTCACCTGGCCGGCGCCCGTGACCAGCGGCACCTGGTTGATGGAGAAGGGCCCCTGGCCGACGTCGGTCTGGAAGCGTTGGGTGCCGTTCACCAGCAGCTCCACGTTCGACGGCACGGCAGCGCTGCCGGCAAGGGACGGGGTCGGAAAGGTCAGGAGGCTTGGCTGCAGGGCGAACTCGGTGCCGAAGCGCACGCCGCCAAAGCGGATCTGCCGCGTCCAGTCGCGCGCGTCCGTCACGCCATCGCCGATGACGAGGCGCGTCAGGTTGATCGGATCGTCACGCAGATAATAGCTGTCCAGCCGGGTCGCCCGGCCATAGACCGTGCCGTCGCCCAGCAACATGCTGTTCGACACCACGCCCCAGTCATCGGACAGCCCGGCCTCCACGAAGGCGCCCAGGCGCGCCTTGCCGGCATATTCGGCAGAAATGTCATAGTTGAGGAAGGCGGCGAGCATATTGTCGCTGGGCGCGGCGACGGCGCTGGCCGGCGCAACGCTGGTCGCTTCGAAGGCTTCGGGCGACACCGTCAGCAACAGGGCCTGGTTGGGCTCGTCGAAGGCGGCCGCGACGCCGCCGAGCGCGGATAGCGCGACAAAGGCGTCGCCATCGATCATCATTGCAGTGCCGGTCGGCGGGCGCATCCGCCAGGCGGCCAGATCCTTCACGCGCACCAGGAATGTGCCGGCGCGCTGCGCAAGCAGATAGTCGCCTGGCAACAGCCGGCCATTGAGCGTGACCGAGGCCAGCATCATTGTCGCCGTCGCCGTCGCGTCTGCCGTCGTCGCAATCGCGCCTGTCGTCGGCGCGCTGTCCTGCGCGCTGGCGATGCCGCAACTGGCCACGACGCAGGGCAGGACAAGAAGGGTGCTAGCGCGTCCCACCGGCATGGGATGCCGACTAGAGGACGAGCTCTGCGGTCAGGCTGCGCTGGCCGGTGGCCGCCTCCAGCGTCAGCTTCTCTCCGCCGCCCACCGGTCGTTGCATGTCGAACAGGAAGCTGCGTGTCGCGCCGGGAAGGATGTAGATCGATTCCTGCCTTGTCGCCAATGCGGTGCCGTCGGCCCGCTTCAGGTCAAGGCGATTGAGGTGGACGTGCGCGCTGCCTTCATTGCGTGCGGTCAGCGTGAGCTGCCTGTCATTGGTGGCGGTCAGCTGCCACGCCAGGGATGCCTGCGCACCGGGCGCGGTCACGAAGATCGGGATGCTGACGCGCAGCAATGTGCGGATCTCGCCAGCGGCGGTCGGGCGATCGGTCGGGATCTCCTCCAGGAAGACGCGATAGCTTTTCTCGGTCGGTGAGGCGGCCGTGCGCAGGCCGAAGCGCGCAATCTGCTGCCCGCCTGCGGCTATTTCGAACAGCGGCGGATTGGCCAGGATGTCGCGTGTTTCCTCGAACAGATCCTGCCCATTATCCTGCCGCCATGCCACGACCCGCACCTGCATGCGGGCGGGGGCATCGCCGCTATTTTCGATCGTCATCGTCTCGACCGGGGTCTTGTCGTCAAGCGCGACCAGGACCGGATAGATTTTCAGCGTCGCGGCCCAGGCGGTGGTTGGCTGTGCCAGGGCGAGCAGGGCCGCTGCCGCGCGTCGTGCGAACATCTTGGGCATGGCCGCCTCGCTCCGGATCGATCAATAGACGACGTTGACGGTGATGGTGTCGCTATAGGAACCGATCGGGACATTCTGGCCGGCCGTGATCCGGCCATAGACGGTCAGGGCATTGGTGCCGACCGGCGCCGTCGCGGCGGCGGTGTCGGTTGCAGGCGTGTTGCCCCAGTTCGTCGTGAGCGCCGAATCCTGATACAGCGCATAGCTCAGCAGATTGCTTCCGCTCGACATCTTGCGCGTGGTCACTGTTGCCCCCGATGCCGTGCCCGCGGTCAGGCCGACCGTGTAGGTGGTGCCGACCGTGCAGAGAACCGACAGGGTGGAGGTGGCGTCGGTCGGCCCGGTTGCGGTCGGGTCATAATTGCCGAACGCCAGCGCCGTGGCCGACACGACGCAGGCCTTGATCACGGTTGCGGTAACCGGGAAGGTCGTGGTGGTGGTGGCTGCCTGGGCCGTGCCTGCAAGACCCGTCAGCAGGGCCGTAGCTGCGAGGGATGCGGCCAGTTTGAAACGAAACATGTGTCCTCCAACACCTCAAGCTTTGATGGAGGGAGTATCGTCAATGTCGGTTAATAACGCGCTTTTGGGCAAAAGGCGGCTTTACCAATATTTTGCGTAAATCGCTTTCGTCGCAAGGCAAAGGGGGCGGTCCCTCAGAACTCATAGGACAGGATGTCGTCCTGTCGGCTGTGATCCATATTGCCGCTGCGAAGGGATGCGACTGTTCCGTTGTCGCTGGACGATTTCACCATGCGATAATGATATTGTCCGCAATTTCCAGCAGCCTGTTCGCTGGAAATGCGGCAGGGCTGCACGACCACCGCGCCGACCAGCAGCGAGCCATGCGCGGCCTGCTGCGCAGGCGCAGCAGTGCCGATGGCCATCGATCCTGCAATCAGGAGGGTGCGGCCGGAATGGCGCAACATGCAAATAACCCCGTTCATCGCGCCCTCCTAACGGATCGAAGCGGCAACTGACAGCGATTCCTGACTGGCGGCCGAAGGGTAGGCGATGCGTCGAATAGGGAATCTATGCATAGTCCATGAAGGGGGAGACGCTGACGGCGGAGCGCAGTGGGGCGTCAAAGCGGCTCGGACCGGTCGATCCGGCCGCTGTCGAGCAGCGGTGCGGCGTCGATCGAATCTGCGTCCATCAGCATCGCCAGCCTTTCCGTCGCGGCAAGGATCATGGCCTGTTCCCAAGTGGGAAGGGCGTCGAAGCGATCGGTAAAGCGCTTCTGCAGCGGGTCGGGGGCGTCGGCCAGGGCGTCGCGGCCGGCGGGCAGCAGGGTCAGGTGGATCTGGCGCTTGTCGCGCTCGCCGCGCTGGCGCTGGACGAAGCCGAGCGCGACCAGCCGGTCGACGATCGCGGTGATCGTCGCCTGGCTGAATTGCAACGCCTGCGCCACGGCGGAGGGGGTGACGGACAGGCGCGTGTCGATTTCCCGTAGCACCAGCAATTGTGAGGGGGTGAGCCCGGTCGTCGTCGCCAGCTGACGGCTGCCGATTTCGGTCGCGCGCAGGACGCGGCGCAGCGCGCGCAGGGTCAGGGAGGCAATTTCGGAATCCATGGGAAGGCGCATAGCGCGAAGTCCCGCAAAGCGCCAACGGGGCCAAAAGTTCCTCATCATATACTTCATCATATGAAATATAATTTCGGCTTTGGGGTTGAAGATGGCGTCGGTGATCGGCATATAACCGCCCGTCTCGCCGGAGAATCTGCTTCTCTGAGTAAAATATAATTCGGGAGATGAACAATCTTCGATTCCCAAGCTACAGCGGCTGCTTCGCCGCCACGGGCTTCTGCGCGCTCTCAATCGGGCGAGGGGCAGGACATCGTCTTACGCAAGCCCGTCGCCACGGACGGGCCGGCCATCAGCGGATTGATCGCGGCATGTCCGCCGCTTGATCCCAATTCGGCCTATTGCAACCTGCTGCAATGCACGGACTTTGCCGACAGTTGCATCGTCGCAGAGCGCGGCGGTGCGGTGGTCGGCTGGGTATCGGGCTATCGCCCGCCGGCAGCGCCCGACAATTTCTTCGTGTGGCAGGTCGCGGTTTCCTCCGCCGCGCGCGGCCAGCGCCTTGCCGGGCGCATGATCGAGGCGCTGCTGGCTCGGCCCGAACAGGCCGGCGTCGCCCATCTGACGACGACCATCACCGACGATAATCGCGCCTCCTGGGCCCTGTTCCAGGGGCTGGCGCGGCGGTGGGGCGTTCGGATCGAAAAGACCGCCCGCTTTGAAGAACAGGCCCATTTTGCCGGCGCCCACGCCACCGAATGGCAGGCACGCATCGGCCCGTTGCCGACCCCGGCACAGAGTTGAGAGAGATTGAAAAGCATGACCGTCACGACCCAGCCCAAACCCACCAGCGCCATGCCCGACACGGCCATTTATGAGCGGCGCGAGTCCGCCGTGCGCAGCTATGCCCGCGCCATGCCGCGCCAGTTCAACCGCGCAGAAGGCGTGTGGATGCACGACAATCAGGGCGGCCGCTATCTCGACTTCCTGTCGGGTTGCTCCACGCTCAACTATGGCCACAACCACCCGGTGCTGAAGGCTGCGCTGGTCGACTATATTGCCGGCGACGGCATCACCCATGGCCTCGACCTGCACACCGATGCCAAGGCCGACTTCCTTGCCACGCTGGAGGATGTGATCCTGCGTCCCCGCGGGCTTGATTATCGCGCCATGTTCACCGGGCCGACCGGCACCAATGCGGTCGAAGCCGCGATCAAGCTGGCGCGCAAGATAACGGGTCGCGAACTGGTGATCGCCTTCACCAACGGTTTCCACGGCATGACGCTGGGCGCGCTCGCCTGCACCGGAAATGCCGCCAAGCGCGGCGGCGCGGGCGTGCCGCTCAGCCATGTCGCCCATGAACCCTATGACGGCTATCATGGTCCCGATGTCGATACTGCCGACCTGCTGGAACGGCGCCTGTCCGATCCGTCGAGCGGCCTCGACGCGCCGGCCGCCATCTTGGTGGAGACGGTGCAGGGGGAAGGCGGCCTCAATGCCGCCTCGCCGCAATGGCTGCGTCGGATCGCCGAGATCGCCAGGCGCCATGGCGCGCTGATGATCGTCGACGATATCCAGGCTGGTTGTGGCCGCACCGGCCATTTCTTCAGCTTCGAAGGCATGGGCTTCACGCCCGACATCGTCACCATGGCGAAGTCGCTATCGGGCATGGGTCTGCCCTTCGCGCTCACCCTGTTCCGTCCGGAACTGGATCAATGGGCGCCGGGCGAACATAATGGCACTTTCCGGGGCAATAACCATGCCTTCGTCACCGCCACCGCCGCGCTACGCCATTTCTGGGGCGATGCGCAGTTCGAGCAGGATATCGCCCGTCGCGGCGCGCTGCTGGAACGGCAGCTGGACGCGATGGCGGCCGAACATGGCCTGTCGGCGCGCGGCCGCGGCATGATGCGCGGCATCGACGTCGGATCGGGCGAAGTCGCTCAGGCCATCACCGCCGCCTGCTTTGCGCAGGGGCTCATCATCGAAACCAGCGGCGCGCATGACGAGATCGTCAAGATACTGGCGCCCCTCGTGATCGAGGACGCCGTGCTGTCGGCCGGCCTCGACATTCTCGAGGAGAGCATCCGGTCCGCGCTGACCGTCATCTATGGCGTCGCCGCAGAATAAGAGGAGATTTCAGACATGATCGTTCGCAAGCTTCAGGACATCCGCAAGTCCGACCGCAATGTGAAGTCCAAGGGCTGGGAAAGTGCCCGCCTTCTGCTGAAGGACGACAATATGGGCTTTTCCTTCCACGTCACCACCATGTACGCGGGCGAGGAATTGCACATGCACTACCAGAACCATCTGGAGGCGGTGCTGGTGCTCAAGGGCACGGGCACGATCGAAGATCTGGGCACCGGCATCACCCATCAGCTGGCGCCCGGCGTCATGTATGCGCTCAACGCCCATGACCAGCATATCGTGCGGCCGGAAACCGATATATTGTGCGCCTGCACCTTCAATCCGCCGGTCACTGGCAAGGAAGTGCATGACGAGAATGGCGCCTATCCCGCCGATACCAGCGCCGCGCGCGAGCCTGCGCTGGCCGACTGATGCGTGACGCTCCGGCATTTTCAAAGCAGATGGCCACATCTGCTGACTCGGAAAATGCGGACAACAACGAAAATTGGAGCTTGATCCGATTCAGTATGAACGGATCAAGCTCTGGCTTGGGCGCTGCCCGAGCCGGCCACGCCCTTATTACCTTAGTTTGAAAAAGGGGGAGTCCCATGAAAGACCTCTACCCGTCCCGCCATGCCGACATGGCGGAATTCTTGCCGCGCCACGATCCGGTCGTCCATGCCGACTGGAGCGCTGGCGCGCCGATCAGCCGCGACCAGGCCGATGCCTTCGAGCGCGACGGCTATCTGGTGCTGGAAGACGTTTTCTCAGACGCGGAAGTCGCCTTCCTCCAGCACGAGGCCCGCAAGCTGCTGGCCGATCCTGATGCGCTGGAAGGCGAAACGGTCATCACCGAACCGGGCGGCAAGGAAGTCCGTTCCATCTTCCGCATCCATGCCCAGAGCCGGGTGATCGAGCGGCTGGCGGCGGACAGCCGCCTGGCCGGCGTTGCCCGCTTCCTGCTGGGTGACGATGTCTATATCCACCAGTCGCGGCTCAACTATAAGCCCGGTTTCCAGGGCAAGGAATTCTACTGGCACAGCGATTTCGAGACCTGGCATGTGGAGGATGGCATGCCGCGCATGCGCGCGCTGTCCATGTCCGTGCTGCTGGCGGAAAACACGCCGCATAACGGTCCGTTGATGCTGATCCCCGGATCGCATCGCCAGTATCTGACCTGCGTCGGCGAGACGCCGGAAGATCATTATCGCCAGTCGCTCAAGCGCCAGGAATATGGCGTTCCCGACGAGGACAGCCTAGCCGAGCTGGCGCATCATCATGGCATCGTCGCGCCGACCGGCAAGCCCGGATCGGTGGTGATCTTCGACTGCAACATCATGCACGGGTCGAACGGCAACATCACGCCGTTCCCGCGCGCCAATGCCTTTCTGGTCTATAATGCGGTGTCCAACCGGCTGGAGGCGCCCTTTGGTGTCGACCGGCCGCGCCCTGCCTTCATCGCCGCGCGCGGCGAGCCGCCGGTCATCGCTCCTGTCACCGGTCCCCTGATGCAGGAGGCGCTGGCATGAGCAGCCTGCATAGCGTCGAGAAGATCGGCGGCACGTCCATGGCCGCGACCGCGACATTGTTCGACAATGTGCTGATCGCCGGCCGCAAGGGCGCGGACCTTTACAACCGCATCTTCGTCGTGTCGGCCTATGCCGGCATGACCGACCTGCTGCTGGAGCACAAGAAAAGCGGCGAACCGGGTGTCTATGCCCGCTTCGTGGCGGACGAGGATGCGGATGGCTGGCGCCAGGCGATGGAGGCGGTGCGCCGCGCCATGCAGGAGCGCAATGCGACGATGTTCGTCCGCGCCGACCGGCTGGCGGAGGCCAATGCCTTTGTCGACATGCGGATCGATGCGGTCGCCGCCTGTCTTGACGATCTGGCGCGGCTGCGCAGCCATGGTCGCTTCTGCGTCAAGGAACAGCTGGTGACGGTGCGCGAACTGCTTGCGGGGCTGGGCGAAGCGCATAGCGCGCATTCGACCGCGCTGCTGCTGCGCGACCGGGGCGTGAATGCGCAGTTTGTCGACCTGACCCTGTGGGACCAGCAGGACATGCGCGAACTGGACGACCGGATCGGCCAAGCCTTTGCGCCGATCGATCTGGCGACCACCCTGCCGATCGTCACCGGCTATGCCGGATGCAGCGAGGGCATGGTGCGCCTTTATGCCCGTGGCTATTCAGAAATGACCTTTTCGCGCATCGCCGTGCTGACGAAGGCGCGCGAGGCGATCATCCACAAGGAGTTCCACCTGTCGAGTGCGGACCCGCGCCTGGTCGGCACGGACAAGGCGCGCAAGATCGGCCGCACCAACTATGACGTGGCGGACCAGCTTGCCAATCTGGGCATGGAGGCGATCCATCCCGGCGCGGGCAGGGGGCTGCGCCAGACCGACATTCCGCTGCGGGTGCGCAACACGTTCGATCGGGAAGATGGCGGCACGCTGATCTGCGGCGCCTATGTCTCCGACACGCCGCGCGTCGAGATCGTCACTGGCGTGCGCCAAGCGCAGGCGCTCCAGTTCTTCGAGCAGGATATGGTCGGCGTGAAGGGCTATGACGCGGCGATATTGGACGTGCTGGCCCGCCATGGCGCCTGGATCGTCAGCAAGGCGTCGAACGCCAACACCATCACCCATTATCTGTCCACCGATGCGGCGACGGTGAAGCGGGTGATCGCGGATTTGCAGGCGCGCTATCCCGACGCCGCCATATCGGCCCAGCCGGTGGCGATCGTGTCGGTCATCGGCAGCGACATCGCGCGGCCGGGGCTGGTGCCCGATGCCCTTCGGGCGCTGGCCGATGCCCATGTGCCGATCGTCGCGATGCAGCACCAGATCCGCAATGTCGACGTGCAGTTCATCGTCGATGTCGATCATTATGAGACCGCCGTGGGCGCGCTGCACCGGGCCCTGGTGGAGGACGGGGCGGAACCGGCGGAGGATCGGCGCGCGGCCTGATCCGCCCCCGGTCATCCCCCATGTTCGCCGCGATCCACCCCGTCCGCAGTCTGCTGCTCGCCATCTTCATGCTAATGGCGGGCAGCGGCTTCCTGTCCACGCTGATCGGCCTGCGGCTGGAGCGGGCAGGGGCAGGCACGATGGCGATCGGTGCGGTCGCCACCGCCTATTTCGGCGGACTTGTGGTGGGCGCGTTGCGCGCCGGGGCGATCGTGCGACAGGTGGGGCATATCCGCGCCTTCGCCGCCTTCGTCTCGCTGCTGTCGGCCAGCACATTGGCCTATGCACTCGTCCAATATCCGCTCTTCTGGGCCTGCCTGCGCCTGATCGACGGCATCTGCGTGGCGGGCGTGTTCATCTGTCTGGAAAGCTGGCTCAACGACCGGGCGGAGGCGGAAACGCGCGGCAGCGTGCTCGCCGCCTATATGGTCGCGCTTTATTCAGGGCAGGCGGTCGGGCAATTGCTGCTGGGCGCCAGCGGTGCGTTGCCGGCGGTGCCATTCCAGATCGCCTCCATTCTCATTTCCCTGGCCATCATCCCGCTCTGCCTGACGCGCAGCAGCGCGCCCGCGCCGGTCGATGCCCAAGCCTTCACCATCCGCGCCCTTTATGCCGCCTCGCCGCTCGGCACGGTCGGCTCGGTTGCGACCGGGCTGATGCTGGGCGCCTTCTATGGCATGGCGGCGGTGCATGTGCGCCGGCTGGGGCTGGATCTTGGCGCGACCGCCAGTTTCATGATGATCGTCATCCTGGGTGGCGTCGCGCTGCAATGGCCGCTGGGGCGCCTGTCGGACCGGCTCGACCGGCGCCGGGTGATCGTCGGCTGCTTTGCCGCGACGCTGGCTGTCTGCACGGCGCTGGCGATGCTGGTGTCGGGCGGCCCGCTGCTGCTGGCGCTTGGCGCCCTGTTCGGCGGCCTCAGTTTCGCCCTCTATCCGCTCTGCGTCGCCCACTGCAACGACCGGCTGCTGGCGACCGAGCGGGTCGCGGCGAGCGGGCGGCTGGTGCTGCTCTATTCGGTCGGCGCGGCGATCGGTCCGCTCGGCGCTGCGCTGCTGATGAGCCTGGCGCCGACGAGCGGCCTCTTTCTGTTCATTGCCCTGTGTGCCGGCGCGACGCTGGCCTTCGGCCTCTGGCGCCAGACGGCGACCCCGCCCGTGCCGGTGCCCGACCAGCAGGACTTCCAGATCGTGCCGCGCACCACGCCGGTGGCCTCGCTGCTCGATCCCAATACCGTAGACGGACAGACTGAATGACCGCTTCCGCCGTTCCTGCCAGCCCTGCTGTCCCGGTGCAGGCCGACAAGGCCACCCTGCGCCGGGCCATCGCCGCGTCGGCGCTGGGCAATGCCACCGAATGGTTCGACTATGGCATCTATGCCTATGGCGTGACCTATATTTCCGCCGCGCTCTTTCCCGGCGAGGTGGACGATGCCATTCTGTTCGCGCTGGCGACCTTTGCCATTTCCTTCCTCGTCCGGCCATTGGGTGGCCTGTTCTGGGGACCGCTGGGTGACCGTCTAGGGCGCAAGTCGGTGCTCGCGCTGACCATATTGCTGATGTCGGGCGCGACACTGGCCGTCGGCCTCATCCCCGCTTATGCGCAGATTGGCTGGGCTGCGCCCGCGCTGCTCATCATCCTGCGCATGGTGCAGGGCTTTTCCACTGGCGGCGAATATGGCGGGGCCGCGACCTTCATGGCCGAATATGCGCCCGACGCCCGACGCGGCTTCTATGGCAGTTTCCTGGAGTTCGGCACGCTTGCCGGCTTCTCCTTCGGTGCGGCGCTGATGCTGGGCTTTTCGCTGCTGCTGGGGGACGCGGTCATGCATGCCTGGGGCTGGCGAATTCCCTTCCTGGTGGCCGCGCCCATGGGCCTCATCGGCATGTATCTGCGGTCGAGGATGGAGGACACGCCGGTCTTCCGCGATCAGGCGGCCGAAGGCCGCGGATCGCCATCCCTTTCCCGGCTGCTGCGCGACCATAAGCGGCCGATGCTGGTCGTGGGCGGGCTGGTCGTGGCGCTCAACGTCGTCAACTATACGCTGCTCAGCTACATGCCGACCTATTTGCAGCGCCGCATCGGCCTGTCCCCGGACGAGGCGCTGGTGGTGCCAATCATCGGCATGCTCTTCATGATGCTCTTCCTGCCGATCGCCGGCCATATGTCCGATCGGGTGGGCCGGCGGCCGATGTGGCGGCTGTCGCTCATTGGCCTGTTGGTCGCGGTGGTCCCGCTCTACATGCTGATGGCGAGGGGCCTGGCCGGCGCGATCATCGGCTTTGTCCTGCTCGGCCTGCTCTACGTGCCGCAACTGGCGACGATTTCGGCGACCTTCCCGGCACTGTTTCCCACCGCCGCGCGCTTCGCGGGCTTCGCGATCGCCTATAATCTGTCGACATCGCTGTTCGGCGGCACCGCGCCGGCGATCGGCAGTGCGCTGATCGGCGTGACCGGCAATGAACTCATGCCGGCCTTCTACATGATGGCGGCCTGCATCATCGGCCTGATTGCGCTCCGCTTCATGCCGGAAACGGCAGGCCGGTCGCTCCACGACGATCCGTTCGAAGGGGAGCGCGCCGCATGATCAGCCAGCTCTATATCGCGTCGGACAGCCTCCAGATCCTCACCCGCGGCTATGTCGAGAATGTCTGGTTGCAGGCCGTGACGGGATTGCTGCTGCTTGGCGCATTCGCCTGGGCGGCCAACTGGGTGGCCAAGCGTATCGTCCTGACCCTGTTGCTGCGACTGATCGATCATCTGCCGTTCCGGGTCGAGGCCGCGCATATTGGTGCCGTCGTCGCGCGCCTGTCCAACATCGTGCCGGCGCTCATCATCCAGTCGGGCGTCGCCGCCGTCCCGCATCTGCCGGTCAGGCTCGCCGGATTCATCGCCAGCCTGTGCGCCGCCTTCATCATCCTGACCTTGGCCATCTCCTTGAGCGGCCTGCTGACACTCGGCAACGACCTGTATCAGCGCCGCCCCGATGCCGCGAACCGGCCGATCAAGGGCTATGTCCAGGTGGCCAAGCTGCTGGTCTATGGCGCGGCGAGCATCCTGATGATCGCGGCGCTAATGGACCAGTCGCCCTTGCTGCTATTGTCGGGGCTGGGGGCGATGGCGGCCGTGCTGATGCTGGTGTTCAAGGACACGATCCTGTCGCTGGTCGCATCCGTCCAGATCGGCTCCAACGACATGATCCGGGTGGGCGACTGGATCGAGATGCCGCAGCTCGACGCCAATGGCGATGTGATCGACATCGCGCTGCACACGGTGAAGGTCCAGAATTTCGATCGCACCATCACCACCATCCCGACGCACAGGCTGATCAGCGAGAGTTTTCGCAACTGGCGCGGGATGCAGGAATCGGGCGGCCGCCGGATCATGCGGGCGCTGGTGATCGACCAGAACAGCGTCGGCTTTCTCGATGAGCCAGGGTTTGATGCCGTCGCACGCTTCGGCCTGCTCCGAACCTATCTGCATGACAAGCAGCATGACCTGTCACGCTGGAATGGGGACCATGCAGCGGGCAACAGGCTGGATGGCCGGCGGCTGACCAATATCGGCACCTTTCGCGCCTATGTGCTGGCCTATCTGCGCGCGCATCCGAATATTCGCGCCGACCAGACCCTGCTGGTGCGCCAGCTGGCGCCCAGCGAACATGGACTGCCGCTGGAAATCTACGCCTTCGCCAACAGCATCGTCTGGGCCGAATATGAAGGCATACAGGCCGATATTTTCGACCATCTGATCGCGATCCTGCCCGAATTCGGGCTGCGCCTGTTCCAGCGGCCCGCGGGAAGCGATCTGGGGCAGCTCATGTCGGGCACCCGGATATAGAAGGGGCTGGGCGCGCTCGAAGCGCAAGC
Source organism: Sphingobium sp. VMM (assembly GCF_056790315.1). Classification (NCBI taxonomy): domain Bacteria; kingdom Pseudomonadati; phylum Pseudomonadota; class Alphaproteobacteria; order Sphingomonadales; family Sphingobiaceae; genus Sphingobium; species Sphingobium sp. VMM. The sequence goes on along the minus strand of NZ_JBXGSI010000002.1, from coordinate 58,195 downwards.
GCTGTGTCAGGTGGGGTGAACGGCGCGGGCTTTTCCGTTCGGTCTGCTGCCGGATACTGCAATATCTGGTATGAGAAATAGTTTTTCTCGTTCACAGCATGCCGGCATCGCTCGATGCATTGCCGATCAGCAGCAGCATTTTCGAACGTGCATCCTCACCGTCTCCTCGCATGATCGCGTCGAAAACGGCGTCATGGTCGGGCATCGGATCGCGCGACTCCTGGCGCTCATCGCGCGCAAAGCGCGTGGTCCAGGCAACTACCGCCGTGACCGATGTCGCGAGCGTGATGAGGGACTCATTGCGGGTTGCGAGCAGGATCTGGCGGTGAAAATTCTGGTCGGCTGCGCGTCCCTCCATCGTCTGGAGTCCGCAGCGCCGCATTTCCTCGAGCGCATGACCCATGCGTGAAATGTCCTGCGTATCACGGCGCAGCGCTGCAAACTGAGCTGCGGCCGGCTCCACCACGATACGCAATTCGAAGATGTCGCGGAGAAACTCGGGCGTGGGTCCGGCTTCGAACATCCATGCAAGAACGTCCAGGTCCAGCATGTTCCAGCGAAGCCGGTCGTTGATGCGCGTGCCGCTCTTCGTCCGGCTATGGACCAGCCCCTTGGCTGACAGGACGCGGACCGCCTCACGATAGGCGGTCCGCGAGATGCCCTGTTCGGCGCTATAACGCTCCTCGCCTGGCAATATGTCTCCCGGCTGATAGCGGCCGCCCACGATGGCGATGCCCAGGTCATGCGCGATCCTGTCGTGCACGGCGCGCTGGGGCTGGCTGGCGGGGCGGGACAGTGGGTGCTCATCTGCTTGCGTCATAGGTTCTCGTCCGATTTGCGGCTGCGATCGTCAAGCCTGATCCGACATTTGCCAGAACTGGTATGAGGAAAAATGGAGAATTTTCGACATATCCCTATTACTCCGTCAAAATATCGCTTGAAACCACCTTTAATTCGCATAGTCTAGTATGAGAAATAAAAATGACTCGGAGGGATTGCTGTGATGAAAGGCGCTATGAAGCTGTCCATTTCATTGGTCGCGTTGCTGGCGGCGCAAGAGGCCGTGGCACAGGGTGATGCGGAGGCGAGCGGGACGGGCGTGAGCGATGTCGACATCATCGTCACCGGCATGCGAGCCAGCCTTTCGTCGGCGCAAAACATCAAGCGCAATGCGCAGCAGTTGGTGGATTCTGTCGTTGCCGAGGATATCGGCAAGCTACCCGACAACAATGTGGTCGAGGCGCTTCAGCGCGTGCCCGGCATCCAGGTTTCGCCCCGCGCGCGCGGCGAATCCGCGACCGTGCTGATCCGTGGCCTTCCCGACGTCGTGACATTGGTCAACGGCCGCAACATCTTCAGTACCACCGGCCGTTCCCTGTCGCTGGCCGATGTGCCGGCAGACCTGGTTGCCGGCGTCGACATCTACAAATCGCGTTCCGCCGATCAACTGGAAGGCGGCATTGCCGGGCTCATCAACGTGCGCACCCGCCGGCCCTTCGACTTCAAGGGGCTGGAAGTCGCGCTGGCCGGACGCGAAGTCTATAGCGAGCAGCCCGATACGATCGATCCCTATGCCAGCGCGCTCATCAGCAATCGCTGGTCGACCGGCATCGGCGAGATTGGCGCATTGGTGAGCGTCTCCTACCACAAGACCCGCTATCGCGACTTCACGGTCTATAGCGGCGGATATTTCGGCTATAATCTCGACAATAGCCGCGCGCCCTACACCCCGGGCGTCCCGCTCGACCCGCGCGGTAACGGCGCAAATGACCCTGCCGTGTTTCGGACCGACGTTATCGGTGCCTTCGACCGGATCGGCACCCGGACCCGCCCGGCCGTCAATGCCACGCTGCAATGGGCGCCGGATGATCGCCTGACCATTCATGCCGACGGCCTTTTCTACGGCTATCGCGAACGCGGCAACGGCAATCAGAATTTCACGTCGATGAATGGCACATTGCGCTCGCCGCTCGCATTCGTGGGCGATACCAAGCTGGTAGAATCGCTCAGCATCAGCGGCGGGCGTGTCGCCAATTTCGGCACGGCCTACCGAAACAAGGCGGATCGCTGGCAAGGGGCGATCGGTGCGGATTGGGAGGTCAACGACTGGAAGGCCGCGACGGAACTGTCCTACACAAGGTCTAAGGCCACCGACGTCGGCAATAATCTGGACGTCGACTTCATCGCGTCCCGCACCGATGCCGTCTTCAATGATGGATCGGGCACCCCCTATTTCTCCCTACCCAATGACGACATTGCCGATCCGGACCGCTATTATCTGTCTCGCCTGTCCACCACGCGCGCGATCGGCGACGGCAGGGAATGGGCCTGGCGGGGCGATCTCTCCTACCGCGCGCCTTTCCTGATCTTTTCCGGGCTGGATACGGGCCTTCGGCTCAGCCAGCGCGATGCGCAGTCGGACAGTTTCACCCAGACCGTGAATTGTGGTCCGGCGGTTGCGGTCAAATGCTATGCTGTCAAGGCGGCCAGCCTGCCGGGGCTGATGACGGTGACACCTGGCGGATTCGATACGGGAACCGGCAAGTTCGTGGAGCAATGGGCAACGCCGGGCACCGACTATCTGCTGAACAATATCGGATCGCTACGGCAATTATTCGGTCTCGCGCCCGGTGATCCGGCTTTCCAGGATACCCAGCACTTCGACATCAAGGAGAAAAACCAGGCCGGCTATGGCCAGGCCAATATCGAGGTCGGACAACTGGACGGGCAGGTCGGCGTGCGCGTGATCCGCACCGACATCACATCCAATGCCTTCTTGGTTCTGCGCGGCGCGACCTCGCCGGTCACGATCCACAACAAGAGCACCGATGTGCTGCCCAGCCTGGCGCTGCGCTACAAGCTGAAGGACAATCTCTTCTTGCGCTTCGCTGCCAGCAAGACGATCACGCGCCCGAGCTTCGCCCAGCTCAATCCGGCGCTCACTTTGACGCCACCGGTACCCGGTCAGCAACCGTTCGGCCGGGGAACGAGCGGCAACGCTGATCTGAAACCGATCCGTTCCGACAATTACGACCTGTCGCTCGAATGGTATATCGACCGCTCCAGCTCGATCACCGCGACCATCTTTCGTCGCGACGTGAAGGGCTTCATCCAGTCGGTCACCAGCAATTTCGATATCGACTATCTGGGCGCCGACAATGGCGTCTATCAGATCACCCGCCCGGAAAATTCCGGTTCGGGACGCCTGCAGGGGATTGAGGGCGGCTTCACCTTCTTCCCCAAGGGACTGCCCCAGTGGCTGGACGGCATCGGCATCAGCGCCAACGGCACCTATATCGATGGCAACAACAAGGCGCTCTCGCCGCTGCCCGGCGTCACCGGCTATATGGACATCCCCTTCCAGAATGTGTCCAAATATTCCGGTACCGCCACGCTCATCTATGAGAAGGGCGGCTTTTCCGGTCGCGCCTCCTATGTCTGGCGCGACAAATATAATGCTGGCCTGCATTTTACTGGGGTCAATCCCAATTTCATTACCAACGGTGCGATCAGCAATCTGGACCTGTCTGTGTCCTACGAGATCAATCCCCAGTTCACGGTCGTATTCGACGCGACCAACATTCTGAAAAATCTCTATCAAACCTCTTTCAACGACCCCAGTCTCTATCCGCGCGACACGGTTCTTTACACGCGCACCTTTGCCCTTGGTTTCCGGGCAAAGCTTTGAACAAGCCCATATCGAGAGGATGTTCCATGACCATTTCCCGAGTGATCGCCTCCCTGTCGGTGCTGCTGGCGCTGCCGCAACTGGCCCATGGCCAGACAGTGCCGGCGCGGCAGGTCGCGATCAGCGTGGACGCGGCCAAGCCAGCAGGCAAGCTGCCGCCCGTCTGGCGCTTCTTCGGCGCGGACGAGCCCAATTATGCGACCATGAAGGACGGCCGGAAATTGCTGGTCGAACTGGGCGAACTGAAGAAGGGCGAGGTCTATTTCCGTGCCCATAACCTGTTGAGCAGCGGCGATGGTACCGCCGCCTTCAAATGGGGCAGCAGCAACGCCTATACCGAAACCAGGGACGGCAAACCCGTCTATGACTGGAAAGTTGTCGACGGCATCATCGACACCTATCTGGCTCGCGGCGTCCGACCTTATCTCCAGATCGGCTTCATGCCCGAAGCCATGTCATCTGCGCCGGCCGGCACACCCTATCAGCATAGCTGGCGGCCCGGGTTCGATTACAAGCTGATCGCGACCGGCTGGACCTATCCCCCCAAGGATTACGAAAAATGGGCGGAACTGGTCTATCAGTGGACGCTCCACAATATCGAGAAATACGGCAAGGCCGAGGTCGAGAAATGGTATTTCGAGGTCTGGAACGAGCCGAACTCGCCCTTCTACTGGACCGCTTCGCCGGAGGAATTCTACAAGCTTCATGACTATGCGATCGGCGCGGTGCGTCGGGCGCTGCCGACCGCGCGGGTCGGCGGTCCGGACGTCGCGGGCGCTGGCGGCGCTTTCATGGACGGCTTCCTGAGGCATGTGTCGTCCGGCAAGAATTATGTGACCGGCCAGACCGGGACGCCCACCGATTTCCTGTCCTTCCATGCCAAGGGCCGGCCGGAATTTGTCGATGGCCATGTCCGCATGGGGATCGCGACCCATTTGCGGGAAGCGGATCGCGGCTTTACCAAAGTGCTGTCGATCCCGTCGCTGGCCGGGAAGCCGGTGGTGATCGGCGAAAGCGATCCCGAAGGCTGCGCGGCCTGTCCGGGACCGCAAAACGACTATCGCAATGGCACCATGTATTCGAGCTACACCGCCGCCAGCTTCGCGCGCATCTGGGAATTGGCGGAACGGAGAAAGGTCAATCTGGAAGGTGTCCTGTCCTGGTCGTTCGAGTTCGAGGATCAGCCTTGGTTCGCAGGTTATCGCCAGCTCTCGACCAATGGCGTCGACTTGCCGGTTCTCAATGTCTTCCGCATGTTTGCGCAGCTTGGCGAAACGAAGCTCTCAACCGTCAACAGCGCGCAGATCCCGCTCGATCAGGCGATGACGAAGGGCATCCAGGGTGATGCCGATATTGGGTCGATCGCCACCCGCACAGCGGACGGCAAGGTCGCCTTGCTACTCTGGCATTATCATGACGATGATGTCGCTGGGCCGGATGCGCAGCTGAAGATCGGCTTGAAGGGACTGAAGGCTGCGCCGTCCTCGGCGACGCTGTGGCGAGTGGATGGCGATCATGCCAATGCCTTTGCCGCCTGGAAGAAGATGGGCTCGCCCCAGTCGCCCGATCAGGATCAATATGCGCAGTTGGAGGCCGCGTCGGTCATGAAGGCGGAGACGGTCGCTGTCGCCGGCCCACGTGGCGCGGCCAGCATCGATCTTGCGCTTCCGCGCCAGGGTGTCGCCCTGCTGATCCTGGACGCGCAATAGGATGGCCGTTGTGGCCGCATCGGAGCCGTACCGGGAACGCTGGGCGATTGCGGCGATGATCACCGTCGCCATCGCCATCTCCTACCTTGATCGCCAGACGCTTCCCTGGGCGATCAAATATATCGAAGCCGACATCCCCATCGGCAACCAGACCAAGGCCGTTCTCGATTCCGCCTTCCTCGCCACCTACGGCCTCATGTATCTGGGTGGCGGCTGGCTGCTGGATCGAGTGGGAACGCGGCGCGGCTTTCTGGCGATCATGATCTTCTGGTCGCTGGCCTGCGCCAGCCATGGCGTGGCGGGCGGCATCGCCGCGCTGGTGGTCAGCCGGCTGCTGCTCGGCATAGGGGAGGGCGGGGGCTTCCCCGCCGCCACCCGCGCCATTGCCGAATGGTTTCCGCCTGAACGCCGCGCGGCCGCCATGGGCCTCGTCAATGCCGGGACGGCAGTGGGCGCCGTCGTCGCACCGCCCTTGATCGCGGGCATTCTAGCCTACGGGCACTGGTTCGATCTGGCGAGCTGGCGGTGGGTTTTCTTCATCACCGGCGGGTTCGGCCTCGCCTGGGCGCTCTGGTGGTTCCTGACCTATCGCACGCCCGCCGGGGACGTCGTCTCCGCAGGCGAGGACGCCGGACTGGCGCCGACCGTGGCCATGCTCCTTGCCCGCCGTGAAGTGCGTGGCCTTGTCGGCGCCAAGTTCCTGAGCGACGGCGCCTGGTATTTCTACCTCTTTTGGCTGCCCAAATATCTGTTCGAGGCGCATGGCTTCGACCTGAAACAGGCGGCGACCATCGGCTGGATTCCCTATGCGGCATCGGGTGTCGGCAGTCTGTGCGGTGGCTGGCTCTCCAGCCGCCTTCTTTCCGCCGGCCGTTCGGTCGATGCCGCCCGCAAGATCGCTCTGGGCCTGAGCGCCGCCTGCATGCCCTGGGTCATGCTGGCGCCCGCGACTGCCTCGGTCGCAGCGGTCATTGGCATCTTCAGCCTCGCCTTCTTCGGGCAGCAAAGCTGGTCGACCCTCGTCATGACCCTGCCGACCGACCTTGCGCCGCGCAGCGCCCTGGGACGTCTTGCCGGGCTGGTCGGCCTTGGTGGCGCCTTTGGTGGCATCGTCATGGGTCAGGCGGCTGGCTGGGCACTCGACGCCGGGCTTGGCTACGCGCCGGTGCTGACCGTTGCTGCCACCCTGCACCTGATCGCCTTTGCGCTGATCTGCCGCTCGATTCCTCGCATTTCGCCTCTCAGCTTCACTCGAAAGGTCGTCCCTTGAAAATCACCGAAATCCGCACCCGCGTCGTCCAGTGGGCAGGCGAAACCGTGCCGCTGCCGCCGCACTTCTGCACCAATCCCATGGATATGGTGTCGCCAATGCTGTCGCCCGAAACCATGGGCACCTTCACCTTCCATGGCTGGCTGATTGTCGAAATCTTCACCGACCAGGGGCTGGTCGGGATCGGCAATGCCGCGCTCGCGCCGTTCGTGACCAAGCAACTGATCGACCAGTATCTTGCCCCCTTGTTGATCGGCCAGGATCCGTGGGACAGCGAGTTTCTGTGGCAGCATATGTATCGCAAGACCATGGCGTTCGGGCGCAAGGGCGTGGCGCTGGTTGCGATTTCCGCGCTCGACATCGCGATCTGGGATCTGATGGGTAAGGCGGCGAAACAGCCCGTCTTCCGCCTGCTGGGCGGCCGGACCAAGGCAAAGATTCCTGTCTATGCGAGCCGCCTCTACTCGATCCCGCTCGACGAACTGGTGCAGGAAGCCGCCGCCTACAAGGCGCAGGGCTACAAGGCGATGAAGCTGCGTTTCGGCTGGGGGCCGATCGACGGGGCGGAGGGCATGGCACGCAATGTCGAACTGATCCGCACCGTGCGCGAAACGGTGGGTGACGAAATCGACATCATGGCGGACGCCTATATGGGCTGGAGCCTCGACTATGCGAAGCGCATGATGCGCCTCATCGAACCCTTCAACCTGCGCTGGCTGGAGGAGGCGATCATCCCCGACGATATCAACGGCTATCATGAACTGCGCCGGTTCGGCACGACGCCGATCGCGGCGGGCGAGCATGAATTTACCAGCTATGGCTTCCGCCAGATGATCGAGGCGAAATCGCTCGACTACTTCCAGTTCGACACCAACCGCGTCGGCGGCATCACCGCTGCCCGCAAGATACAGGCGCTGGCAGAAGCCTATTCCATCCCCGTCGTGCCCCATGCCGGCCAGATGCACAATTATCATGTGGTGATGGCGAGCCTCAACAGCCCCATCGCCGAATATTTCCCGATGGTCGATGTGGAGGTGGGCAACGAGCTCTTTTGGTACATCTTCAAGGGCGAGCCCCAGGCGGTCGATGGCCATATCGATCTCGACGATAATCTCCCGGGTCTGGGGCTCGAAATCGACGAAGCTGCACTCTCGCGTTTCAAGGTGATCGGATGATGAAGATTGCAATATTGGGGCTGGGCATCATGGGGGGGGGCATGGCGCGCCAGTTGCTGGCGGCCGGCTTCGACCTGACTATGTGGAACCGCAGCGCAGGCAAGGCCGAGGCGTTGCGCGCGGCTGGCGGACGCGTGGCCGCGACGCCGGCGGATGCGGTGCAACATGCCGACATCGTCATCGCCATGCTGGCCAATGACGATGTGTCGAAAACCGTTTGGACCGGCGAGGATGGCGCACTTGCCGCCATGAAGGCCGGCGCGATCGCGATCGAATCCAGCACCCTGACCGGCGACTGGGTATTCGACCTTGCCCGCCAAGCGGTCGCCCGAGGCGTGCGCTTCCTGGAAGCGCCGGTGACCGGCAGCCGGGATCAGGCGGCACAGGGTACGCTCCGCTTCCTCGTCGGCGGTGACGCGGAGGCGATCGAACTCGCTCGCCCAGCCTTCGATGCCATGGGCGGGGCGCTTGTCCATCTCGGACCTGTCGGCAGCGCCGCTACGGTCAAGCTTGCCAATAATTACCTGTGCGGCGTGCAGGCGGCCAGCCTGGCCGAAGCCATCGCCCTGTTCGAGAAACATGGACTGGACATCGAGCAGGCCATGTCCATCCTCTTTGACGGTGCCCCCGCCAGTCCGATGGTGAAGGGCGTGGGCCGTCGGATGCTCGATCGCGATTATGCCCCGCATTTCGTGGTCCCGTTGATGGCAAAGGATCTGGGCTATGCGGCGCAGGCGCTGGCTGATGTAGGGATTGTTTCCGCCATTGCGCAGGCCGCACGGCAGCGCTTCATCGACGCGGATCTGGTTGGCGAAGGTGACCGCGACATCGCCGCGATCGTGGAGCCGCTCAGAAAGGCGTGAGACGCGCAGGATTGGGAGAGGGGTAATGAAGAAGCGTTTGTTGGTGTCCATCGCGCTGCTCGCAGCGACGATCCTGACGTCCGGTGGACAGGTGACGGCGCAGGAAACCGCGATGCCCGCCGCGACCGTTACGCTGCATGCAGACAAGCCTGGAGCGAGGGTCGATCGTCGGATCTTCAGCCAATTTGCCGAACATCTGGGTTATGGCATTTATGGCGGTATCTGGGTCGGGCCGGAATCGAAAATCCCGAACACGCGCGGCTATCGCAATGATGTCGTCGCGGCGCTCAAGGCATTGTCGGTGCCCCTGGTCCGCTGGCCGGGAGGCTGCTTTGCCGACGAATATCATTGGCGCGAGGGGGTCGGCCCGCGCGGCAAGCGTCCGGTCAAGATCAACACCCATTGGGGCGGCGTTGCTGAACCCAACAGCTTTGGCACGCACGAGTTCATGGATTTCGCCGAACTGATCGGTGCGGAAGCCTATGTGTCGGGCAATGTCGGTAATGGATCGCCGGCGGAAATGGCGGAGTGGGTGGAATATATGACCGCACCGGCCGGTACGCTGGCGCAGGAGCGCGCCAAGAACGGCCGCAAGGAGCCTTGGAAACTTCCCATGTTCGGCATCGGGAACGAGCTATGGGGGTGCGGCGGCAACATGCGCGCCGAATATGCGGCTGACATCACACGCCGTTACGCAACTTTCGTGAAGGCGCCATATGGCGTGAAAATCCTCAAGATCGCCAGCGGGGCAAACAGCCGCGACTATGATTGGACCGATGTGATGATGCGCGTTGCAGGCAAGTCGATCGATGGCATCGGCCTGCATTATTACACCCATCCCATGCGCGGCAAGGTGAAGGGATCGGCGACCCAATTCACCGAAACGGACTATGCCCGCACGCTTGCCAGCACCCTGGTCATGGAGGAACTGCTGGAAAAGCATGGCGCGATCATGGACAAATATGATCCCGAAAAGCGCGTCAACCTGGCGGTGGACGAATGGGGCATCTGGACCGATGTTGAACCCGGCACCAATCCCGGATTCCTCTATCAGCAGAATAGTATGCGCGATGCGATCATCGCCGCGCTCAACATCAACCTGTTCGCCCGCCATGCCGACCGTGTGCGCATGACCAACATCGCCCAGATGGTGAATGTGCTCCAGGCCATGATCCTGACCCGCGACGACAAGATGGTGCTGACGCCCACCTATCATGTGTTCGACATGTACAAGCCCTTCCAGGATGCGACCTTCCTGCCCTTGGAATTGGCATCCCCCTGGTACAGCAGGGATCAATGGGCGATGCCTGCGCTCAGCGCAGCGGCGGTGCGCGACAGCGCAGGCATTGTGCATATCGCCCTTACCAACACCGACCCCAATCGACCGATGACAGTGACCGCGAAACTGGAGGGGGTAACCGCCTCTATGGTCGAGGGGCGTATCCTGACCGCGCCGAGTGTCCAGTCGCACAATGATTTCGGATCGCCCGATGTGGTGAGGCCTGTCCCGTTCAGTGGCGCGACCCTCTCGCAAGGCGCTCTGACCGTGACATTGCCCGAGCACAGTGTGGTGATGCTCACGCTGGGGCTGGTCACGCGCAATTGATGTCGCCGTGTCCTTTGCGATTATTGCTTATTTATCAACAATTCACTGATTGTATTGGCGTGGCGGTGGAATTAATAGCCGGGATAAAATCAGTTAAAATCAAATATACTATTTCAAATATATTCAACTGCGGTCACGACAATTTACACGTACATCTCTGGCAATCATAAAATTAAAATGTTTTAAAACTCTGAATTTATCTTTCTGTAATGTTCATGAGGTTCGTGAAAATATTTGAATCCTGTCATATTTTTCTGTCGATGGGATCTTTATTTTTGGCGTCTCCGCCTCTGGCGGACCACGCCCTATGGCGCCCTGGCGCCTCCGAGACGGCTTTGCCTAACTCGTCCCATATAGGTCGGTCGCTGACGCATTGCAGCCTTTTGGGCTGCTGGCTGCTGCCAGCGCGGCTGCACCGGCTCCTTCTCTTGCGTTGCGGCCCTGCGGGTGCAGCCCGCCCTATGGGCACGGGCCTGCCGTGCGGCTCCTTGCCGCCCATCCCCGCCATTCCGGCGGCCGGTGCTGGAGAGGCAGGAGAAAGGACATGGGTACGGGTAATGGATCGCTCTATGACGATGTGACGCAGCATATCATCGCACAGCTGGAAGAGGGACGGCTGCCATGGGTGCAGCCTTGGGACACGAGCCTCACTGTCACGGGGCTTCTCCGCAATGCGGCAACAGGCCGCTGCTATTCAGGCATCAATATCCTGATCCTGTTGGACCGTCTGTTCGAGCGGGGCTATGGCGCGCAGCGCTGGATCGCCTATCGGCAGGCGCAGGCGCTGGGCGGCAATGTCCGCAAGGGCGAGGTAGGGACCAGCGTCTGCTATGCCGACCGTTTCACGCCGAAGGATGAGCAGGAGAAGGCGGCGAGGGCCAAGAAACTTGGCGACTTCCAGAGAAATCTGTTGATCCACCATGGATGAAACGGGATGAGACTCATCATGCGTCTCTTGCTGATTGAGGACAATAGTCGACTGGCCGGATTGCTGATTGCCGGCCTCGAGCGGCGGGGGTTCCATTGCGACCATGCCGAAACTCTGATCATTGCGACAGAGGCCGTCGCAGCGGAAGTTCATGATGTACTAATTGTCGACCGGGGACTGCCCGATGGCGATGGCATCACTTGGCTGCGCGGCATGCGCCGGGCTGGCTTCATGCAGCCGGCGCTGATCCTGACCGCGCGCGACGCGCTGGAGGATCGGATCACCGGCCTCGATGCCGGCGCCGACGATTATGTGGTAAAGCCCGCCGAGGTGGACGAGATCGCCGCCCGCATCCGCGCGCTGATGCGCCGTCCGGGGCCGCGTGCCCAGACCGAATTGCGCTTCGGTCCGCTGCTGGTCGATTCGGCGCGGCGTATGACGCTGTGTGCTGGACAGGCGATCGATCTGTCGCGCCGCGAGACCGACTTGCTGGAACTGCTGCTGCGCCAGGCCGGCGCCGTGGTCCGCCGGGAAAGCATCGAAAGCGCGCTCTATTCCTTTGCCGAACCTGTCACCCCCAATGCGGTCGAGGCCACGGTATCGCGCCTGCGCCGCAAGTTGGAGGAGGCTGGCGCGCGCGGCATGCTCCATACCGTGCGCGGCGTCGGCTATATGCTGCGGGAGCCGGCGGCATGACCCCGCGTCGCTCGATCGCCCGTCGCCTCTTCATCGGCCTGTCGATCGTGGGCTTCATCGGCACCACGCTGCTGCTGGTCTTCATCATCAACGAACATCGGCAAAGCTTCACCGCGCTGGGCGACCCGGCGGCCGCCCGCCATGCCTTCCGCGAATTGTTCGAGCATGTGATCCTGCCGATCCTGGTGCTGATCATCCCGATGGGCATGGCCAGCCTGATGGTGATCCGAAAGGCGCTGGCGCCATTGGGGGAGGCGGTCGCTCAGTTGCAGGTGGCCGAACGTCATCAGCGGGGCGTGCTGATCGATCATGCCGCCTTCCCGACCGAGGCCGTGCCCTTCGCCCAGGCGGTCAATCGCCTGCTCGGCCAACTCGACCAGGCGGCGCGCGACCATGAAGCGTTCGCCGCCGATGTCGCACATGAACTGCGCACGCCGCTCGCCGTGCTGGCGCTGGAACTGGACGGGCTCGACCATCCCGACGCGCCCCGTCTGCGCGCCGAGGTGATCGCGATGCGCCGGCTGATCGACCAGTTGATGCTGCTCGCGCGGGTCGAGGCGCAGAGCGTGGCCCAGTCGATCCGCGACAGCGTCCGGCTGGAGGATGTCGGCGCCGACATCGTCAGCCTGATGGCGCCCGGCGCGATTGCGGCCGACAAGAGCCTGTCGCTGACCCGCGTCGGCGATGTCGCGCCGATCATGGGACAGCGCGAGACGGTCGCGGCGGCGCTGCGCAACCTCGTCGAAAATGCGCTGCGGGTGACGCCGCCCGGTGGCGCCGTCACGGTGATCGCTGGCCCCGGCCCGCGCTTGCGGGTGAAGGACGGCGGCGCTGGGTTGACGCCCGAGCGGCTGGCCGAACTGGTCCAGCGCCATCGCCGCGCGGATCATGCCAGCAGCGAAGGCGCCGGGCTGGGGCTGGCGATCGTCGCCCGCATCATGGCCGCGCATGGCGGCACCCTCTCCAGCGTGGCCGATGCACAGGAACTGGTGCTGGATTTCGCGCCGCCACGTTGATCGTCCAAAAACCCCTCGTCAGGGTCTCGTCAGTTTGATCCCATAGGGCAGGGCCATGGTCCCGCTATTCCGATTCGTGCGCCTGCCCGGCGCCCTCGCTCTCCTGTCGCTTGCTGCCTGTTCGGGGGAGCAGGCCACGCCCGCCAATGACAGCGCTGCGGCGCAACCGACGGACGGATCGATCCCGCTGACGGCGGACAATATCGCCCGGCTGGGTTTGAAATTCGGCGCGGCCGTCGCTGCCACCGAGGCGCCGATCGCCGTCGTGCCCGCCCTGATCGCGCCGCCGCCCAACGCCCGTGTCGCGGTCGCCGCTACCTTCCCCGGCGTCGTCACCCGCATCCTGGTGGTCGAGGGCGAGGAAGTGCGGCGCGGCCAGCCGCTGGCGATCGTCTCCAGCCGCGATGTCCTGTCCATGGGCGCGGACCTCAATCGCGCGAGCGCACGGCTGGGCGTGGCGCAGTCGAGCGCCGGCCGCCTGTCGCAACTGGAGCGCGAAGGCATCATCGCCGGCGCCCGCGCGGACGAGGCCCGCGCTGTGCTGGGCGAGGCCCGCGCCGATGTGTCGGAAAAGAGCCGCATCCTGACGATGGTGAACGGATCGGGCGCCAGCGGCACCTACACGCTGACCGCGCCGATCGCCGGCCGCGTGACCAGCGCCGCGATCCATGCCGGCAGCGTCGTCGATGGCACCACCGCCCCCTATGTGATCGATGCGGCCGGCCAATATGAGGCGCAGGCGCAATTGCCCGAGCGGCTGGCGGGGCAGGTGAAACCCGGCATGACCGTGGCGCTGGGCGATGATCTGCGCGGCACGGTGACCGCCGTCGGATCGACCATCGATCCCGCCACCCGGTCGGTAACATTGAAGGCCAGGCTGCCGGCCGGCCCCGGTGCCATGGCCGGCCGCGCCACCAGCCTGTCGATCTTCGGCCCGGCACCGACCGGTGCCGCCATGGTGCCCGCCGCCGCCGTCACGACGCTGCCCGGCGGCGACACATTGTTCGTGCGCACCCGCGCCGGCGTCGTTGCACGTCCGGTCAGGACCGGCGGCAAGGATGGCGACCATGTCCTGATCCTGTCCGGCGTGAAGCCGGGCGAGCAGGTCGTCGTCGCCGGCACCAGCGCGCTCAAACCGCTGGCGATGGGCGAGTAAGGCCGGATGCTCAAATCGCTAGCCGCCTGGGCGCTGTCCTATCGCCTGATCGTCATCGCGCTCGCCTTGCTGACCGCCGGGCTGGGCGCCTGGGCCTTCGTCAACCTGCCTGTCGATGCCTATCCCAACATCGCCCAGACCCAGGTGAAGGTGATCCTCAAGGCCCCCGGCATGACGCCGGAAGAGGTGGAAAGCCGCGTCATCACCCCGATCGAAATGGAGATGCTGGGCATTCCGGGGCAGGCGATCCTGCGTTCCTCGGCCAAATATGCGATCGCCGACATCACCATCGATTTCGTCGATGGCACCGACATCTACTGGGCGCGCCAACAGGTCGCCGAACGCCTGTCGGGCGTGATGGGCGATCTGCCGCCGGCGGTATCGGGCGGCATGGCACCGATCTCGACGCCATTGTCCGACATCTTCATGTTCACGATCGACGGGCCTATGAGCCTGGAGGAAAAGCGCACCCTGCTCGACTGGACGATCCGGCCGGCGCTGCGCACCGTGCCGGGCGTCGCCGACGTCAATGCGCTGGGCGGCTTCGTTCGCACCTTCGAGGTGCGGCCCGATCCGATTGCGCTGGCGAGCGCGGGCCTCAGCATCGCCGATCTTCAGGAAGCGATCGAACGCGGCAATCGCAATGACGGCGCCGGCCGCCTGTCGCAGGGCGAGGAATCGCTGATCGTCCGGGCGGTCGGCGCGATTCAGTCGGAATCGGACCTCCAGTCGATGGTGATCGCCACCCGCAATGGCCGCATCGTCCGCATGGGCGATGTCGCGACCGTGGGCACCGGCAGCCTGACCCGCTATGGCGCGGTCACCGCCAACGGCAAGGGTGAGGCGGTGCAGGGGCTGGTGATCGCGCTGCGCGGTGCCGATGCCCGCGCCGTGGTCGATGGCGTCAAGGCACGCGTCGCCGAACTGGAAAAGACCCTGCCACAGGGCACCAAGATCGCCGTCTTCTATGACCGATCCGACCTGATCGGCCGCGCCGTCGGCACGGTCGAAAAGGCGCTGATCGAGGCGACCATCCTGGTCATCATCCTGCTGATCCTGTTCCTGGGCGACTGGCGCGCGGCGGCGATCGTGGCCGCCACCCTGCCGATGGCGGCGCTCGTCACCTTCCTGATGATGCGCGGCATGGGCCTGTCGGCCAACCTCATGAGCCTGGGCGGCCTGGCCATCGCCATCGGCATGCTGGTCGACGGCGCGGTCGTGGTGGTCGAAAATATCGTCGAACGGCTGAACCATGCGAAGGAGGACGGCCCTCCACGCCTCAACACCGTATTCCGCGCGACGAGCGAAGTCGTGGTGCCGGTATCGGCCGGCATCGTCATCATCGCGCTCGTCTTCCTGCCCCTGCTCTCGCTCGAAGGGCTGGAGGGCAAGCTGTTCGCCCCGGTTGCGCTCACCATCATCTTCGCGCTGGCGGGATCGCTGCTGATCGCGCTCACCCTGGTCCCGGTGCTGGCCTCGCTCGGCCTCAAGCCCGGCCATCATGGCGAACCCTGGATCATGCGCAAGCTGACGCCGCGCTATCGGGCGCTGCTCGACGGTGCCTTTGGCCGCAAACGGCTGGTCTATGGCCTGGCTGCGCTCGGCCTGGTGCTGGCGGGCCTGGCCTATGGCGCGGTGGGCAAGACCTTCATGCCGTCGATGGATGAAGGATCGGTGATCGTCCAGACCGCCAAGCTGCCGACCATCAATCTCGACCAGTCGGTGCTGGGCGACACGGCGGTGCAGCAGTCCCTGATGAAGGATGTGCCCGAAATAGCGCAAATCATCGCCCGCGTCGGCACGGACGAGATCGGCCTCGATCCGATGAGCCCGAACGAGACCGACAGTTTCGTGGTGCTGAAGCCGCAGAAAGAATGGCGCGGCGACAAGGCATTCGTCGTCGATGAAATCCGCAAGTCGCTCGACAAGCTGCCCGGCATCGAACCGACCTTCACCCAGCCGATCGAGATGCGCGTGTCGGAAATGCTGACCGGATCGCGCGGCGACCTTGCCGTCAAGATTTTCGGCCCGGACCTCGCCACCCTGTCGAACCTTGCCGGACAGGTGCAGAAGATATTGTCGAAGACGCGCGGCGCTTCGGAGGTGATGACCGTCGCCAACGATCATGTCGACTATCTCCAGCTCGATATCGATCGCGCCGCCGCCGGCCGTTTCGGCATGCCGATCGACCAGATGCAGGACACGCTGCGTGCCCAGATCGAGGGCGTGCATGCCGGCGTCGTCGCCGACGGGCAGAAGCGCGTACCGATCCTGGTCAAGGGCGACGAGACGATCCGCAGTGACGCGACCCGCTTCGCCGACCTGCCGCTGCGCACGCCGGACGGCACCGTCGCGCGAGTCAGCGACATGGCGCGGGTCGAGCGCACCGAGGGGCCGGTCAAGCTCGACCATGAAAATGGCTCGCGCTACGCGCTGGTCCAGGCCTTCGTCTCGGGCCGCGATCTGGTCGGCTATGTCGATGAGGCGCGCGCCACCGTCGATCGCGAGATCAAGATGCCCGCCGGCTATCGCATGGTCTGGGGCGGCCAGTTCGAAAATCAGCAGCGCGCCTCCGCCCGGCTGATGTTGGTCATCCCGGCCGCGCTGCTGCTGATCCTGCTGGTGCTGCTCATGACCCTGCGCTCGATGCGCGCGTCGCTGCTGATCCTCGCCAACATTCCCTTCGCCATGGTCGGCGGCATCATCTCGCTCTGGGTATCGGGCCAATATCTCTCCGTGCCTGCCTCGGTCGGTTTCATCGCCCTACTCGGCATCGCGGTGCTGAACGGCCTCGTCCTCGTCGCCTATTTCCGCCAGTTGCGCGAAGAAGGGCAGAGCATGGCCCAGGCCGTGCGACTGGGCGCCGAACGCCGGCTGCGCCCGGTGCTGATGACCGCCAGCATCACGGCCTTCGGCCTTGTCCCGCTGATGTTCGCGACCGGGCCAGGGTCGGAAATCCAGAAGCCGCTCGCCATCGTGGTGATCGGCGGACTGGTCAGTTCGACCCTGCTGACCCTCATCCTCCTGCCCATTTTGTTCGAGCGCTTCGGTGAAGGCGCCACGGAAGCCCGATCATGACCGACATGTTGCTGACCTTCTATTGCGCCGCGATCGACCGCGACGGCGTGGCCGACGCGCTGCGCGGCCACGCCCAGGCGCCGCTCCATCTGCGCGACGAGCAGGTGCTGGGCCGCGATTTCGCCGATGCCGGCGCAGGCGAGCAGGTGCGCGGCACGCTGCGCCGGGCGGCGATCGACCTGATCGTGGCGGCGGACGATGTCGCCCCGCTGGTCGCCGCCGTCACCGATGCGCGGCGGGGCCATCCGGTCCGCTGGCACGCCTGCCCGGTCGCGGCACGGGGGCGCATCGCATGATCCGTGCGCTTCTCCTGTCGGCCACCGCCCTCATTACCACGCCCGCCTGGGCCCAGCGCACCGACCTGCCGCCCGAACCCTTGGTGGTCGAAGCGCTTGATAGCCATCCCGCCGTGGCTGCGGCACAAGCGCGCGTGCGCTCGGCCGAGGCCGGCGCCGCCATGCTCCGCCGGGGCAGCCATGAGTTTACCTTCCAGGGCACGGTCTCCCGCCGCTCGGCCGAGGGGGAGGGTGATTATGGCGAATATGACGTCAACCTCACCCGCCCGTTCCGCCTGCCCGGCAAGGCGTCGCTGGATCGCAAGGCCGGCGAACTCGGCGTCGAGGTGGCGCATAACCTGATGGAGGATGTGCGGCATCAGACCGCGCTCGCCTTTTCCGATCTCTGGCATGACTGGCTGGTTGCCAGTGCCCAGCATCGCACCGACCTCGATTCCGCTGCCAGCCTGACGCAGGACATGGCGGCCGTGCGCCGCCGTGCCCAGTTGCGTGACGCGTCGCTACTGGACGTCGACCAGGCTGAAGCCGCGCTGGCTCAGGCGCAAGCGCAGGCCGCGACCTCCCGCGCGGCGCGGGATGAGGCGCGGGTGAAGCTCGCCGCCGGCTTCCCCGGCCTCGCTCTGCCTGAAGAGGCGCCCTTGCTTGCCGATCCGGCCATGCCCGCCACGGCGCTGGAGGATCTGCGCAATCTGGTGATCGAGCGCAGCCATGAAATTCGCGCGTCGGAGCGGGAGGCGCAGCGGCTGGCCATGGTCGCCCGCCGCGCCTCGGCCGATCGCATCGCCGATCCTTCATTCGGCGTGCGCGTCTTCAGCGAACGGGGTGGGCTGGAGAAGGGCGTCGGTCTGGTCGGCTCGATTCCGCTGGGCGGTGGCTATCGCCGCGCCGCTCATGACCAGGCAACCGCAGACGCCAGTGCTGCCGAACTGGAACTCGCCCGCGTGCGGCGCGAGATAGAGGCGACCGCTGCCGCCGACCTCAGCAATGTCCGCGCCCGCGAAGCGGTCTGGCGCAGTATGGAAAGCGCTGCCGCCAGCGCCGCCGCCGCCGCGACCCGGACGAAGAGAGGCTATGAACTGGGCCAGATCGACCTCGCCGATACGCTGCTCGCCCGCCGCCAGGCGAACGAGACCCGGCGCCAGGAAATCGATGCCCGCGCCACCCTGCTGCGCGCCATCCTGCGCATCCAGATCGACGCGCATGAGGTCTGGACCTCGCAGGAAGGGCATGAGGACTGAAGTCTACAATGGGCGCGAATCTGCCATCGACGACTGGCTGCGCAATCCCATGTTCTGGACGGTCTAGGATTTCGGCAAGTGGCAGAAGGCATCGTCATCATAACGTCATCGCTGCGCACCGTAGCCGGCCTCCCCCCATTATATTCCTTCCTTCAAAGATGGCCGCCATTGTAAGCAGATGATCCGGCAGCATGTGGCGCGCCGCCAGCAGCGCGCCACATGCTGCGACGATCAGATCTTGTAGCGCAGCGTCGCCAGGACGTTGCGTGGTGCCCCGATGAAGTTGGAGCCGGTAGGTGCCCCGACATTCTCGTAATAATATTTGTCGAAAACATTGTTCACATTGACCGTCACCGTCGCCCGGCTGGATACGGCATATTTGATCGACAGGTCGAGCAGCGCGTAACCGTCCTGTTGGACGAGGCCCCCATAGGGCGCGCTGTAGATCTTGCTCTGTGCCTGCAACGTGCCGCCCAGCGTCCAGCGGTCGAAGGCACCAGGCAGATTATAGGTCGTCGAAAGCTTGAACAGCCCACGCGGCAGGTTCGTGCCATAGCGCGTACCATCGGTATAGATACCGGTCGGATTATAGCTCGAACTGCTCAGATGTTTTGCAGTGTTGTAGGTATAGCCGCCCGAAAGCTGCCAGCCCTTGGCGAGTTCGCCCGACACTTCAAACTCCACGCCGCGGCTGCGGACCTTGCCGGAGGGGGCGTAGCAGGCGGTGAGACCGGCAGCGCATTCCGAGGCGAGCAGTGCCATAGGCAGGTTGGTCAGTTCGATCTGGAACAGCGCCAGGCTGGTGTTGAGGTGGCCGTCCCAATAGCTGCCCTTGACGCCCACTTCGTAATTCGCGCCCTCCTGCGGAGCGATGATCGCGCCAGTCCGGGTCAGGTTGTTCTGCGGATTGAAGATCCGCGTCCAGCTGGCATAGAGCGAGTGGTTGCGGTGGAAATCATAGACCACGCCGACATAGGGGGTGAACTGGCCCTTCACCTTGTAATCGGCGGTGCTGTAGATGGCGCCGGCCCAACCATTGGCCAGTTCCTGCTTGAACCAGTCGAAACGCCCGCCCAGGATCAGCGTCAAGGGTTCGGCCACGCTCAACCGGGCGGTGGAGTAGACGCCGATCTGCTCGCGCTTCTGATCACGCAGATACATGGTCCAGTCGCCGGTGATGGTGGGCGTGGGCACGGAACGCGGGTCCCAGTCCAGCGGGTCGAAGCTGACGGCGGTAAAATCGGTGGGTGCGCCGATATCGTCCCATGTCGCCTTGCGATAGCTGCCGCCGACGACCAGTTCGTGGGTCTGGCCGAACAGGGTCAACGGACCGGAGGCATAACCATCGAGGCTCAACTGGTCGCGATCATAATGATAGGCGAGCGCCGCGCCGCCCAGATTGAAGCGCGTTTCACCGGCCGTGGAGGTGGCATAGGACAGGAAGGTGCCGATCATCGACATCTCGCTCTGGATTGCGGTGGCGGCCAGCCGCGCCTTCCAACCATTGCCGAATTCATGGTCCAGATTGGCGAAATAGGTCGCGCTCTTCTTGTCCCAATAGGACCAACTGGGGCTCATGCGGGTGGAGCGGGCTATGTCCAGAAAGCTGCCGTCTGCGGCCGTGCCAAGGCCATTCCAGTCGACGCCGGGATTATCCTCATTGCTGTAGCTGGCGCCCACGGTCAGCAGGGTAGAAGAACCCAGATCCGCCTCGACTATGCCATAAAGCGACATGCGCTGATTATGGTAATCGTCGATGAAGCTGTCCTTGTCCTGATACGTTACCACGGCACGGGTGCGCAGCGTGCCTGCGCTGTTGACGGCGCCGCCCACATCCATCGTTCCCAGAAAATTGTTCCAGCTTCCTGCACTGAGCGTGAAGATCGCCTGCGTCTCCCGCGTGGGCCGCTTTCGGACCAGGTTGATCGATCCGGCGGGTGTGCCAGCCCCCTCCATCAGTCCCGCCGCGCCGCGCACGACCTCCACCCGGTCATACATGTCGAGAATGCCGGTGGAGAGCGCCGCCTCCTCATATTGCACCGGCATGCCATCGATCATCAGGTTTTCGAGCTGGAACATGCGGGCATTGAAGCGATAGCGCTCGCCGCCCCATTTGGTGAGATAGAGGCCGGGCGTGGCGCGCACCACGTCGCTCAACGTGGCAAGGCCCTGATCCTCTATCCGCTGGCGGGTGACGACCGTCAGCGACTGGGGCGTTTCACGTGGGGATAGCAACAGCTTCGTGGCCGTGCTCATCGCGGGAATGGTGTAGGAACCGCTGGCTTCAGTCGCGACCGGATCGCTGGTGATGCCGGCGAAGCTGCCCGAACCGCTGCCGCTATCCGCGCCTTCGACCCGCACCGGACCAAGCTGCACGGTGCCATTGGCAGCCTGCGGAGCGGGGTGCAGTTCGACCGACTTGGGGCCGATGAAGCGAAAGGTCAGGCCGGTGCCGCTCAGCAGGCGGCTCAGCGCCTCGGCCGGGGCGAAATTGCCGGCAACTGCGCTGCTGATCTTGCCGTTCAACAGGTCGGATCCGGCCGTCACCTCGACCCCGGACTGGCGGCCGAACAGGATGACGGCATCGGTCAATGGCTGCGCGGGCACATTGATGCGGCGCTGCGCGCTGTTGGGTGATGTTTGCGCCATGGCGGGCGACAGCAGGGCCGTTCCCGTCGCCGTTGATGCGAGCAGGCCGATGGCCAGCGCGCGCCCGAAATTTTGCCCCAATATGCTAACGTCCGTCAATTCTGCCTCCAACTGCACGAGGAGGTTGCTGACATGCTATTGCCTCGCAAGAACTCCTCTCCCTCGCTGGACGCCTGAGCGATGGAGCTTTTAACCAGCGACCGTAATTTTCCGTCGAAAATCTTTCCCGCGCGGTCAGCGGCCGGAAACGATCAGCAGCCATGGCGTGATCCGGGTGACGCGCCCGCCATAGGGATGGACCATGGTTTCCAACGCCTTCGCCGGATCATTGGCATGATAGATGCCGCTGATCGGGCGGGCTGCAAGACTGGGGTCGGTGACGATGATATGGCCGCCAAACCATGGGCGCAGTTCGTCGATCGCGGCGGCTATGGTCAGTCTGCGCGCCAGAATATCGCCGCTCTGCCAGGCACCGATAAGGTCGGGCTGTTCGGTCCCGGTTTTCAGCGCAGTGTCGGCGGCGGCCATGGCCCATTGGCCGGCCGTCAGTTCCCGCGCCGGCGTGCCCAGGGCCTCCACCCGCACGCGACCGTGACGCACCGCCACCGACGTCGCCGTGCCGATCATCCGCACGTCGAAGCCGGTGCCCAGCACGCTAGTGGTGACATGGCCCGCCATGACCCGGAAAGGCCGGGCCTTGTCCGGTCGGACCTCAAACCATGCCTGCCCGGACAGGAGGCGGATGTCGCGATGCCCCTTGTCGAAGGATGTCGCGATGGCGCTGTCCGGACCCAGGCGGATGTGGCTGCCGTCGTCCATCGCTACCATCAGGGTTTCGCCCGCGCCGGTGCGATGATCGGCGCGCAGGTGCAGCAGCAACGATGGCCCAGCCAAGACGCCCACGCAGACTGCCGCCACAGCCGCGATGGTCAATCTGCGCCGGCCATGGAACCGCCAACCCGCATGACGGGCCTCGGGCGCCGGACGCGATGGCGGAATGACGCCGGGAGCAGCATCCCACCTGTCCCGAAACGCCGGTTCGCCATCGGCGATGGCATCGGCCGTTTCCGCCATCCTGGCCCAGGCGATGACATGCCCGGCATCGGCATCCAGCCAGTCGTCGAAGGCATCCTTCAATGCTGCGTCGTCGGGGCGCTCCTGCAGGCGGACGAGCCAGTC
Source organism: Sphingobium sp. VMM (assembly GCF_056790315.1). Taxonomy (NCBI): domain Bacteria; kingdom Pseudomonadati; phylum Pseudomonadota; class Alphaproteobacteria; order Sphingomonadales; family Sphingobiaceae; genus Sphingobium; species Sphingobium sp. VMM. The sequence goes on along the minus strand of NZ_JBXGSI010000002.1, from coordinate 35,648 downwards.
GGCGGCCGCAAGGCGCAAGCTTTCTTCCGTCACAGACCACCTCCATCGCCAATCCGGCACGCCCGAAAAATCGAACGACCGGGCATGGCGCTCCTCCACAGGACCACAGACGATCGGCCTGCGCGGAATTTAAGCGGACGGAGGAAAAGGTGCATGGGCCGTTCACTCATCGCGATAGTCGTCACAAGCCGCCAGTCCCTTCACGATCAGGCCATGAACAAAGGGAATGGACACGCCCAGCCGCTCCGCAATCTCCCGCAGCTTGTAACGGCCGATGCGGTGCATCTCTATGGCCAGCCGCTGGCGTTCGGGGAGGCGCGCCAAAGCCCTCTGCACCCGAGCCAGTTCCTGACGGGCGATCAGGGCCTGCTCCGTTCCTGGCGCATTGTCCTGCACCGTGCGTTCGGCCTCTTCCATATCGCCGCCTGCGATCCGATCATAGCGCCTTGTCCGGCGCAGGGCGTCGATCGCCAGGTTGCGGATCATCCGCCGCAGGAAGAGATCGGGATTCTGGATCCCATTCTGATCTTCGATCGATGCGAACGATATCCAGGCATCCTGTACGATATCTTCGGCCCTGGCCCGATCACCCAGGATGCTGGCGGCATAGTCAACCAGCGCCGGGCGCTGCGCCGCATATAATCGCGCTGCTATAGTCGCTTGTTTCAACGCCCGCGGCTCCTGCGAACATGCGCAAGGCCCGTCCGGCGAAGAGCATTTGCGATCGATTCTCAAAAAGGCGCATAGAGGAAGAGCCTGATCGCTGCAATCCATCCCGCCGCGGACGTTGAGTCGTTACCAACCACTGCCCCTGCCCATCAGCCAAAAAGCAAGGAACAACGGGGCATATGATTGAACGCGCCGCCCCGATAGTAGTCATGAACAAGCGGCACATGAGTTGTTGCGAACGATTATCAATGCACGTAATGCGTCGGCAGATAGCGATGCTCAACAACGCCGCCGCCCTTACGCGCCTGCTCCTGCAAGAGCGCACGTCGCTCCTGCGACTTGTCGAAAGCATATTGCGCGATCGGCCGGCAGCGGAAGACGTCACGCAAAGCCTCTGGTTCAGGGTGCAGCGTATCGAGGATGATCCGCCAATCCTGAACAAGCGGGCCTATCTGTTCAGGCTGGCAGCCAATCTGGCGAAGGATCGCATCAGGGCGGACGGCAGATATGCTGCCCTGTTCCACGCCGCCGATACGCTCTCCGAGGAAATCCCGGCTGACATGGTTGGAGCCGATACCGAACTGTCCGATCGCCAGCGTCTGGCCGTGACGATGCGCCTTCTGCCTCAGATCGCACAGGCAGCGCTTGAGGCTTTCCCGACAGGCTTGAACGAGCCCGAGCCGGGCGAAGCCGACGCCTATTCTTACGACATCGTCATCACCTATGCCGACGCGCTGCAGGACAAGCTCGCGCTCGGTCGCTTCCTTCTCGAACCGGGGGTCACGCTGCCATGAGCTTTCAATATTTCAGCGGTCAGGTTCGCGGCCTGCGCGGTCCCGGGCTGACCGCCGAACAGGCTGCGGATGTGGCGGTCGCCGTCGCGCTCGGACCGACGGTAGAAGAACATGGCGAGCGTATCGATGCCGCCGAAACCGAGCTTGCGACCAAGGCCAATGCGGGCGACGTGAACACCGGTCTCAACACCCTGCAAAGCAACCTTAACGGGGTTGATGGGCAGTCTGTCGCCCGCGATAATGCTCTCGGCGGCAGGATCGACGCCGCCGAAACCGCGATCGCGACCAAAGCCAATGCGGGCGACGTGAACACCGGTCTCAACACCCTGCAAAGCAACCTTAACGGGGTTGATGGGCAGTCTGTCGCCCGCGATAATGCTCTCGGCGGCAGGATCGACGCCGCCGAAACCGCGATCGCGACCAAAGCCAATGCGGGCGACGTGAACACCGGTCTCAACACCCTGCAAAGCAACCTGAACGGGGTTGATGGGCAGTCTGTCGCCCGCGATAATGCTCTCGGCGGCAGGATCGACGAGGCCGAAACCGAGCTTGCGACGGAGGGTGAAAAGCGCCTGGGTGCCGATAATCGCGGGTTCGATTATGTCGGCGCCATCGTCGCCTCTGTGCGGGCATTCGTTATCCGAATGGTTGGTAATGCCGAAAGCCGCCTTGAGGGCCGCGCGGACCTGCGCGCTATCGCGGCAAGGGATCTCATGCGAAAGCGCACGGGCGCGGTGCAGAGCCTGTCCATCGACATGACCGGCTCCATGCGCTCGGTGCGCCGTGAAGGCATGCCGGCGACCGCGCTGGAGATCGAAGACGTGATCTGGTCGGTCACCGGCAATGTCGTCGCGCTGCAGGCCGGGCGCACTGCGCTGCGCTCCGCCGGCCGGGCAATCTATCCGATCGGCAGTGTCTCGATTGATCCGATCGCCTCTGCTTCGATTGTCGGCGAAGCTGTAACGATCAATTATGTGGCGAACGCGGCGGCGGCTAGCTTCGCGCTTGCCGGAACGGGGCGCCTCGCCCATGCGCGCGCATCCACCGTCGTGGTGCGCGACGCGGCGACCGATGCCGTTCTGGTATTGGGCACCGATTATCTGCTCAACGCCGAGCAGGGTGCGATCCAGCGGGCTGCGGCGGGATCGGCGCTGGCTGTCGAAGTCGACTATGATTATTCGGAAGTGCGCTACGACCTGATCGAGACGGACATCAACGGCGCGCTGAGCGTCAAGAAGGGGACCGCGCGCAACCGCGATGTCGCCGAATATCTGCCGGCGCGATCGGCCGGGAAATATCCGCTGCTGATTGTGCGCGTCACCGCCGCCGGCATGACAATCTGGCGCTGGCAGGATCAGGAACGGTCGCAGGTTCAGGCGCCGGCGATCATCCAGCGGGGCCGCGCGAAGGTGCTCGGCAACTTCCATCGCGCATTGCGGGATGGCGGCACGGTTCGGATTGCCGGCTACGGGACGAGCCGGACGAATCTGGGCGGCGTGGCGGCATCGCTTTATGCGGCGAACGGGCAGCAGCGCGATCGCATGGCCGACAGCGGCTTCATGGCGGCGCAGGATGCCGCGTTCATCGCTACCCTGCCGCTGTTCGATCATGGTGACGGCGCTGGACAGGTCCATACACGCGTAGGCTGGAACTGGACGCTGAAGGCGGCGATCGAGCAGCGCTATCCCAATATCGTCGAATATCTCAATTTCGGGATCGGCGGGACCACCAGCGGCAACACCGACAATGGCGGGACGGTGCCGGCGCGCCTGGCCGGGTTGACCGGCAGCGGTGCGCATCTGGCCGTGATCGAATTCGGAATGAATGAATTGGGGTCTGCCGGGGCCGACACGATCGCCAACCTGATCGCGATCGGGGAAGCCTGCCGGGCAGCAAATATCGACCCTGTGTTTATCGCGCCCGCCCGGCCCAATGCGACCTATTCAGCGGACATTCTGGATCGATGGGTCGTAGAAAATCGGCAAATAGCCGCCGCTGCGGATTATCTCGCCGCCCCCTTCATCGATACAGCTTCGGTGTTCGGCGTCGATCGCCTGGGACCGCTCGACCCTCGCGACATGTGCGGCTCCAACCTCTTCAATCATGACAGCGTATTCGAGCTCGGCATGATCGGCCGGGCGCTCACCTCCATCGTTCTCGGCTGAAAGGATCTCCCATGCCTCGCCCTCTTCGCTCGCCTGCCTTTCCCAACGGCCTTGTGCGGTTCACGCCATCGGACCCGGATGAAGCCTATTTTGTCGATCACCCGAACCTTGTCGCGTGGATCAGCGGCAGCGGTCTGGCCATCCGGGAGATGGATAATATCTGGGATGATCTGGCCAAGGACACGCTGAGCTACCGGACCCCCGGCACCGTTGAAACCGGCGCCAAGCCGTCCATGGCCTTCGGCTCGCGGCCGACCATCCGGATCAATGGTGCGGCTGCGCGACTGCTCGGCTCGCTGACCATGCCTGCCAGCTTCACGGTCGCGACTTCCTTCGTGATGGATAACCCGGTGGGTTCCCAGCAACTCCTGGCCGCCCCGGCCAACAGCTCGCCGCGCATGTCCTTCGGGGCTCAGGGATCCGGGTATCTTCAGTTGAATTTCAACACCGGAAGCACCGTCGCGGCCGTCGCCCAGGGCGTAATACCGGCGGCGGCAAGCGTGGCATGGGCTGACTTCAATAGCTCCACCTTGACCGCGCGCCTTGGCCTCAACAATTTCACCAGCGGGGGCACCGTGCTTTTCGGCGCAGGGCACTCAACGCCCGCAGGCATTGGCATCGGCGCGTTTGGTGACGGCAGCCAGCCGATGACCGGCGACATCGGCGATCTGCTGATCTTCAATGCGGTCCTGTCCGATGCCGATCGCGGCAAGCTGCTGGCGATGCTGGGGCGTCGTTCGGGCATCGTTGTGGCCAACCTGCCCAACGTCTGAGCGCGACGCGCCTCGCATCACAGATAATACCATCCACCCACCAGCAGGCTGATGACGAGGAAGGCCGCGGTGACCATGACGAATGTCAGGTTATTGCGCGCTTCTTCGTCCAGGCCCAGCGGGCTGTTCATCGCATTGTTGGGATCGGCCTCCTGCTCGGCGCGATCGCGCTCCAGCAGGGCGTTCCATTCCTCGTCGCTCAGTTCCTGTGTTCGTTCGCGGGTCAAAGCATCCTCCTTGCGTCCTATGCCAACACGCCACGCAGGTGGCGGGTTTCATGCTGCGCCGGGCTTTCCAATTTTCAAAGGGGTATAGTGCCGGTGAGTCCTGTGTTTGAGGCCGTGGTGGCCAAATATAGCTGGATCTGGATAGGCCTGACGTTCGGCTTTGCCGCCAAATATGCGATGCTGATCAAACGCGGCATTAAAGTGCAGGCGCGGCTGGTGGTCGCCGATCTGCTGATCCTGCCCCTGGTGGCGCTCATTTCCTACTCGCTGTGCCGACAGGCCGGAGCAGAAGGCGAAGCGGCGGCGATGGTGACAGCCTTCGTCACCGTTTGCGCCGACCGGGTGATCAAGCTCTACACCGAGCGCTTCATGCGTCAGGTCGAGGCCGTCACGCTGCGCGACGTCGCCAAGGAAGTGATCGAGAGCAGCGGCGAACTGCGGCAGGCAGTCCAGAAGGTCGAAAGCGCAAAGGCCGTGGCGGCCCGTCCGGCACTGCCCGCTGATCATCAATCCTGAAATCAATAGGAGCATTCATGGACACGAAACCGGTGCAACTCCGGTTGCAAGCGGCTGGCCATTATTCCGGCCGGATCGATGGCGACTTCGGGCCGCTGAGCTATGGCGGCCTCTTCTCCTACACCGGCGGCGCTGCCAGTGCGCTTACGCGCGATCTGGGCAAGGCGGCGGCTGAGATGTTCCCGCGCTATGCTATCGTCACCCCGCTGCGCCTGGCGCACGCGCTGGCTCGCTGGGCGGTCGAGACGCGCGGCTTCCGCGTCATGGAAGAAGATCTGAACTATTCCGCCAAGCGGATCGTCCAGGTCTGGCCCAGCCGCTTCCCGACGATCGCCGACGCGCAGCCCTATGCCGGAAAGCCGCAGGCGCTGGCGAACAAGGTCTATGGCGGCCGCTATGGCAATGACAATGTCAATGACGGCTGGCTCCATCGCGGGCGGGGCCCGACCCAGTTGACGTTCGAGGACAATTACCGCCAGGCGAAGGACCTGACCGGCATCGATGTCGTCGCGAAGCCGGATCTGGTGTCCGAGCCTCACACCGGCCTGCTGGTCGCCTGCGCCTATTGGGATGCTCGCAAGATCAACGCTACCGCCGATCGCGACGATGTCGTCGCCGTGTGCCGTCTGGTCCAGGGCGGTACCGGCGGACTGGCTGAGCAGCGCGCCTATCTCGCGAAGTTGAAGAAGGTTCTGGGCGTATGAACGTCGGCAAGATCCTGATCTCCATCGCGCGCTTCGGATGGAAGAAGATCATCAGGCCCGCGGCTGTCGAGTACGGGCCGCAGATCGTCGCAGATGTGGTCAGGGATCGGGGAAAGCGTGCCCCTGACACGCGCCGCTATGACGATGGACCGCGCCAGGGGTCTGGCGGGGATAGCGACCCCGGCGAGGCATAGCAACCAGCGCGGACGATTCGGCGTCTATGCGAATCAACGCTGTTCGCATTATGTTCCGCGCATGCCGACGCTAAACAAGAACGACACCGCCATCATCAAATTGTCGCTTCAGATCCTTGCCAGTGCTCGCGATGACGGCTCGCAGCAGGCAATCAAGACGGATGCCGTTCGCTTAGCTTTGCGCTGCCTGCGTCCATATATGCGGGAGCAATGGCCGCTGCACACCTTCTGCGACTCCAGCGAAAGCGAGAATGAGCTTGGCCGAAGTGCGAGCACGACCGCCAGCTTGAACGGGGTCGTCCATCAACTGCGGTCGGCAGGGATTAAGGTGGATGAAGGGCTGGTTTAGATGACGGCCACGCTTGCGATGGCGGCGGCCTAATCTGGTTGCAGGGGCTGGATTTGAACCAGCGACCTTCAGGTTATGAGCCTGACGAGCTACCGGACTGCTCCACCCTGCGAAGTGCTTATACCAGATCCCCGGCGGCAAGGGAAACCCTATCGGGCCGCCTTGCACACACGCGCCAACCGCTGGCCGTTGTCCCATTTGGCCTCATACACAGCATACCCGCGCAGCAGCTGCTCGCAGACCAGGTGCTTATCGCCCGAGTAAACTTGCGCGACCGGCCGCACATAGCGGTCGCGCAGGCTGGTCCAATCAGAGATAAATCCGACCTGCATGGTTGACCGTGCTATAGTACGGAATGACACATCCCCAAATCGAACAAGCCAGCCATGCTCTCGTCGCTGAGGTGCAACGGCAGACCACCAGTCATCAGGCGTTTTATGACCCGGAGGGGGACTTCCATTTAAGCGCAACGGCAATGGTTCGCGCTGTTCTGACTTCTATCCGGAACCCGAATCCGGCGATGATCGAGGCGGGAGTGTTCGAGGGCGGAACCGACCCCAGTGATTCAGTCCATCGGATCTGGCAGGCGATGATCGACGTGATGCTTGAGGGGCATTGATTGGAGATGAAAACCCCGCCGCGAGGTGGTCGGGCGGGGTGGGGTTTGGACACGGGATTTCTTAAGCGGCTAAGCGAAATTGACCTACATCGAGGGACCGAAACGAAACCCGTTCGCCAGCCATAGCAAGTAGGTTCATTGCGTCAGCGGGCCAGTGGTCTTGGTCGTCGTCGTAGACCAAGATAGGGCGCGCGCGGATTTCAGGCGCCTGCTTCGCGTCCAGGCTCTTCACGATCGCCGCATTCACAGACGACAGGTCGGGACTTACAGCGTCCAACACTATGACTTCGTTCTCCGTCTGGAGGCCGAAATCAAACTTTTGCAATCGCGCCTTTCCGTCAACCTTGAAATCGGTGCGGCCAGTTGGATAGCGTGTCAGCATCGAGTTTTTCAGTCTCACGTCTAGCGGCAGGCCAGTCTTCACCTTCGCATGTGAGAGCATGAACGCAGCTGCGCGCAAGGAAGCGTCCGCTACCAGCGCAACGCCGACGCCGACCTGGGATGGGTCGATATCATGCCTGAAAATCTCCCCAGTCGGCATCAACTGGAAATCAGTTTCAGCCAGCATTCGCTTTACGCCGCCGTTAGATTTCAGTTCCCCACCGTGCCGCGCCAATTCATCAAAGGCAGCCCCGTTGTCGTGGATCGACAGCTTGCCATCGCGCAACTGGATGTGGACCCGTATAACAGCCCCGGAAGGCATCATGGTGTCTGCTTTGACGCTAAACCCGTCATGGACTGGCTTAAAGGCGCGCGCTTTGCAAAGCGCTTCCCTGATCTCCTGCCAATCCATTAGAAAAGTCCTCCTTGGTCCGGCCAACGCACCGGAAGCCAGCCCGGCGATTCTATGCCAACCCGATCTAAAAACCAAGTAAATGCCGCGTCCCTACCCTCGATTTCGGCGGGCAGCGGAACGCAGTACGGCATACTCGCTGCGACCCTAGCTGGCAGATGCCTGTTCATCGACCAATCATGAAAATGAGCACCCTCTATGGCTTCACCAGTGATGCGATTGTTGTGTTCTACGTCCAATCCTATGCACATTCTTGCGATGCAAGGCGGCGCTATGAGAACGGCAACCAAATATTCTCGGTCGGATGACTTCAAGGTCATTTCCAACTCAATTTGAGAGATTGCACCATTGGCTTCTATTGGGAGGCGAGCCTTCTGCTCACCCACGCGAGACGAATGATCGCGCCAAGCAGGCGCGGCAGGCAAGCGCTTCTCCCGATCGGAAAAGAACGCCTCAATCTCTTCTGCCGTCAACCGCTTAGCCCCCACTTATCCACAGCTAAATTCGCGCGCCCACTTAATCGATGTTCAACGTCAGCGGTCGATTCGGTCAAGCCGCATCCGCCTGTCGTCGCAAAAACACCTTTTCAAGATGAAGCGCGCGCTTTGTCCTCATCACGAGCCGCAAAGTCCCAAACCTCGTGAACAGGTCAGTTGGGTTCGGCATCGATGGCTGGGCCGGCATTCAGCCGGCCGGGAGTTGAAACATGGAAACGATGATCGAAGAGCGTTGGAAGCTGTATAAAAACGGTCTCTCGGATGCCAAAATCAGCGCCATTCAAAACGTTACTCGGAGCGCAATTGCGCAGTGGCGCAAGAGTCACTCATTGAAAAGTAACGTGCCTAAAATTTCGAACGGAAGGCAGTTGGCTCCTATGCGCCATCTTCTGACCGAACTTGGATGGGGTAAGAGAGCGATCGCAAAAAGCCAAAACGTTTCAACAACGGTGATTAAGGATTGGCGTCAGCGCCATAGTGTGAAACCTCGCCCCGGCACACGGGCGATGACTGAGAGGCAGAGGCACGATCAGATCCATTCGTTGCAGAAGCGGGTTGTCAAGGCCGTCGGTTACGGCTTGCCTTTTGACATTGCTGCTGACGCCGCGGCAGAGTTGATGCTGGCGGTGATCGAAGGAAACGTGCCGATCAACGCCATTGAGGAGCAGGGGCGCCGCTTCGGAAATCAGGCGCTGCAAAAGTATGCAAATGCCTTCACCACGAAATCCCTGGATAACGATCTTCCCGGGCATGATGGCCTTACACTGCTCGACACGTTAGTCGATGAGTCATCCTCAATCTGGCTGGAACAAATGGGGGCGACGATACACTGACGAGGAGTCGAGGTGCGGAAGGGGTTGGAATGTGGCCCCATCCGCACCCAGGCAAATCCCCTCTGACGCTAGTTTGCCAATGCGCCGCGTGACAAACCCAGAGCCTTCGCGCGATGCTATTTGATGGCCTGCCTCGTGGCGGCACAGATATCCCAGTCGTCTAGCAGTGGTCGCCCTTCACTCGCTTATGGGCGAGATCGCCATAAACCTGCAAAACGCGGGCAGCATCTTCTGCCGTCCGACAAACCACTATTGTGCCAAATCGCATGCCTTCGGAAAGCAGCGTGTAATGGATTCCTTCCTCTCGGCACCGCTGTTTCACGGCCTGTGGGGTATCATCGACGCACACCGCATTTGCGATCCCGTTCATGCATTCAACCACTCGGCTTCAGCGTCATCAAGCGCTTCAAAGCTGTCGCCCTCGGCGCCCGCGTCATGAAGGCGCTTCCTTAGATCGTCCGGCGTGAGAGATTTCTGAAACTTCGGATCGTTCTTGGCCTGCTTCGCCAGTGTGCCGATCCAGTCATCGCGGCCGGCCTGCTTTAGTAGCCAAGCTCCGAAAGCCTCGCCCTGCTCGTTGGTGTCCATGGGCGATTCTCCGTAAGTTTTCGGCACGACAATATCATCATCGGCGCGGGCCATCCAGCAGGCTGCCGGCCGGTAGCATTCCCTCCATAAGCATGTCGGCCCATTCCTGCGCCAGCTCGCGCCGTCGCGGCATGTAGGCGGCCCGGTTATAGGCCGCCTCCACCTTGTTAGTGGGGACGTGCGCCAGCATCAGGTCGATGATGGCCCGGTCAGGTGATGCACCCCGGTGCCCGGATGCTCGCCAAACTCGGTCGGCGCGCTCATTCATGACTGTGGAGAACGCCGCGCGCCAGCCGTGCGGCACATGCCGCCCGTGATACCCGACCCGGTTATAGAGATAGCCGATCGCGTTCTCACTCAATGGGCGATGCGCATGCCGCTGGCCCGGAAATACCAATCTTCCGCGACCGGTCAGCCGGCGCACCTCTCGCAGGATGTCGACGGCCTGCCAGGGAAGGGGCACGATGTGCTCGAAGCTTTCCTCATCCTTTCGATCAAGGATCAGCTTCATCCGGGCGGCTGGCACGCGCCAGATCGGCAAGCCCGGCCCGACCGCATCGCCGGTCCAGTCGATCCCCTCGAACTCATCCCACGACACGCCCCGCACGACGGCCGGACGCACGGCGGTCAGCGCAAGCAGCCGCGAGGCCAGTTTCGTGACCGGCGATGCGCCCGACGCCTCTGCCGCGACCAGAACGCCGCGAAGGTCCACGAGTTCGGTCAGCGCCGGCTGCTTGCCTTTCTTGGGCAGGGGCTTGAGCGCCTTCGTCACGATCGCGGCAGGATCGTCCTTGGCGATGCCCTCCGATATGGCGTAGCAGAAGACTGATGATATGCGCTGCCGCAGGCGTCGCGCGGTCTCGATTGATCCGCGGCCCTCCACCTTCCGCAGCGTCCCTAGTACCGTCGGCGCATCGATCTCATCTAGGGCGAGTTCGCCAAGGTGGGGAAAGACGTCGCGGGCCAGGCTGTTGATCACGTCATCGGCATGCACCGGTGCCCAGCGCGGAGCCTGCAGTTCATGCCAAGCGCGGGCGACCTCCTCGAAGGATAGCTTGCCCGCCCGCTCCAGCCGCTCGGCTTCTTTCACAGCCTTCGCCTTTGCCCTGGCGCCGGACGGGTCGACATGCTCGCGGATTTGCCGGCGTGCGTCGTCGCGCTTCTGCCGCGCCTCCGAGAGGGACACGTCAGGGTAGGGCCCGAAGGTCAGCAGCTTCTCCTGCCCCTGGAAGCGGAACTTCATGCGCCACGACCGCAGGCCTGTCGGCGCGACGTAGAGATAGAGGCCGCCAGAATCGGCCATCTTGTATGGCTTTTCCTTCGGCGCCGCCTTTCGCGCCTGTGCGTCGGTGAGCATCGATACCCCGATCCTGAATTTGATACCCCAGATCATGCCCCCTGATACCCCGCGTTTGGACGCTGACAGGTGAGAGAACATGAGAGAGAACATAACAGGAAGGGTGGCTGAAATCAGCCCCTTTGATGCTATTTGAAATGGGTTGAATAGGGGTATCTGGCGGAGCGGGAGGGATTCGAACCCTCGATACGCTTTTGACGTATACTCACTTTCCAGGCGAGCGCCTTCGACCACTCGGCCACCGCTCCGCAGAAACCCCATCGTCGCTGTAAGCGGCGTGAATCGGGTTCATATTCCATCGCACTGGAGGCGGCTCCCTATCGCGCGACAACGCACTAGGCAAGGGGATGCTTTACTTTCTTGCGCGGCAATTGTTTGATCGGGTCATGACCCTTCCCCGCCGTGCCGCGCTGCTCGCGCCCTTCATCGCCATCCTGCCCCTTGCCGTTGCCGATGCGGCCGATCCGCCGGCCACGCCCAGCGCGGTCGTGGCGCAGGCGCCGGCCAGTGCCTGGCGTGCCGTCCCGGCGCAGGATCTGCTGGTGATGACGATCGAGGGGGGCAAGCGCGTGCTGATCCAGCTGGCGCCGCAATTCGGTCCGCGCCATGTCGCCAATATCCGCGCGCTCGCCACCGCCCATTGGTGGGACGGCACGAGCATCAACCGGGTGCAGGACAATTATGTCGTCCAATGGGGCGACGCGACCGAAAAGAAGCCGCTGCCCGCCGGCCTCGCGCCAACCAGTCCGGCCGACTATGCCCAGTCGCTTGGAGGCATGAAGGCGAAGCTGACGCCGCTGCCCTATCCTGATCCCTATGCGCGCGCGACCGGCTTCATCGATGGCTGGCCGGTGGCGATCGACGGGGACGCGGCCTGGCTGCCGCACTGCTATGGCATGATCGGCGTCGGCCGCAACATGTCGCCCGACGCCGGCACGGGCGCGGAACTCTATACCGTCATCGGCCAGGCGCCGCGCCAGCTCGATCGGAACATCGCCGTCGTCGGTCGCATCGTCGAGGGGATGACGGCCCTCACCAGCCTGCCGCGCGGCAGCGGTGATCTGGGCTTCTACACCGATGCCGAGCGCAAGCTGCCGATCGTCTCGGTGCGCCTCGCAAGCGATCTGCCGCAGGCGGAGCAGCCACATGTCCAGGTGATGGATACCGGCTCGGCCAGCTTCGCCGACTATCTGCGGCTGCGCGCCAACCGCAAGGATGATTTCTACGACCGGCCGGCGGGTGGCGTCGATCTGTGCAATGCGCCGGTGCCGGTGCGATTGGCGCCCTAAATAGGAAGATCGCGCAGCCGATAGCCGCGCCAGTCGCGGATGCGGCGGATGGCGAAGCTGGTGCGGATCGCCGACACGCCGGGCAGGCGGGCGAGGCAATCGCGGTGGACCGCGTCGAAGCCCTTGAGGTCGGCGGCGGCGACCCGCAGCAGATAGTCGGCCTGGCCCGCCATCAGATGGCATTCCAATATTTCCGGGAAGCCCGCGACCGCCGTTTCGAACCGTTCCATCGCCTCGCGGCTCTGGCTGGTCAGCGAAATTTCGACAAAGGCCTGGAGTGTCAGGCCGAGCGCCGCCGGATCGAGCCGGGCGGCATAGCCCTCGATCATGCCGGCATCCTCCAGCGCGCGGATGCGGCGATGGCAGGCGGAGGAGGAAAGGCCGATCTGCTCGCCCAGCTCGTTCATCGACCGGCGGGAATCGCTCTGCAGCGCCTCCAGCAACGCGATGTCGAACCGATCCATGCAATGTCATCCCGATGAAATAAGATTTTGCGATATATCGTCCTGCATGCGGGCGATCGCAAGCGCAAATCAGGGAACAATCGCCACCTGCTTGGCGATATGATGGGGCCACAACCGGCGGGGCTGCGTTGTCCTTTCAGGATGGGCCATCCCGCTGCAAAATGGAGAGCGTCTCATGATCGTCGGCACCGTCAAGGAAATCAAGAATCACGAATATCGCGTCGGCCTGACCCCCGAGAGCGTCCATGAACTGACGGCCCATGGCCATGAGGTTCTGGTCGAGACCGGCGCGGGTGAGGGCATTGGCGCGCATGACGCGCTCTATGAGCGGGCCGGCGCCATCATCATCGCGACGGCCGCCGAAGTGTTCGCGCGCGCCGAGATGATCGTCAAGGTGAAGGAGGCCCAGGCTGTCGAGCGGGCGATGCTGCGCCCCGGCCAGATCCTCTACACCTATCTCCACCTCGCGCCCGATCCGGAGCAGACCCGCGACCTGATCGCCTCAGGTGCGACCTGCATCGCCTATGAAACCGTGACCGACGCCAGCGGCGGCCTGCCGCTGCTGAAGCCCATGAGCCAGGTCGCTGGCCGCATGTCGATCCAGGCCGGTGCCACAGCCCTTGAAAAGGCGCATGGCGGCCGCGGCGTGCTGCTGGGCGGCGTGCCGGGCGTGCTGCCGGCCAAGGTCGTCGTGATCGGCGGCGGCGTCGTCGGCTTCAACGCGGCGCAGATGGCGGCCGGCCTTGGCGCCGACGTCACCATTCTCGACCGCAATCCCGAAGTGCTCGAAAAGCTCGGCATGTATTTCGAGGCGCGCGCCAAGACCCGTTTCTCGAACCGCGCAAACCTGGCCGAATGCGTGGCCGAGGCGGATCTGGTGATCGGTGCGGTGCTGATTCCGGGCGCCGCCGCGCCCAAGCTGGTCAGCGCCGACATGCTCAAGACCATGAAGAAGGGCGCGGTGCTGGTCGACGTCGCGATCGACCAGGGCGGCTGCTTCGAAACCAGCCATGCCACGACCCATGCCGACCCGACCTACATCATCGACGGCATCGTCCATTATTGCGTCGCCAACATGCCCGGTGCGGTCGCCCGCACCAGCACCTATGCGCTCAATAACGTCACCCTGCCGCACGCGCTGCGCATCGCCGAACTGGGCTGGAAGGACGCGCTGCGCCGCGATCCGCACCTGCTCGCGGGCCTCAATGTCTGGGACGGCAAGGTCACCTACAAGGCCGTCGCCGACGATCTGGGCCTGCCCTACACCCCGGCGGAAGACGCGATCGCCTGATCGCGCCGCCCCTGTTTCCCGGCGTCCCCGACAGGCGCCGGGCAAAAGGACGCCAGCCCTCCCTTGCGGGGCTGGCGTCCTTTTATTTTGCGCCGTTTTTCGTCTGGCGCGACGTCGCGTCGCCGGGCTTTGTTTCCCGATTGTCAAATAAACGCCATGGATTCTCTTGCGGGTTCCAAGACCTCGTTCGTCTAGTCGGGCAGGGGGACATGACCACATGCCCCCCATGCATCCTGGTTCCGCCGAAGAGAGGCATGGTTTAACATCATGGTCGATTTCCCCACATTCGCCGCCTTGATCCAAAAAGGCGATCGCTCCATCATGCGCGCCGGTCGCGCACTGCAGAAAGGGGCGTGCTGATGTCCGGTGATATCATGACCTGGCTCGTGCCACTGGTTGCCATGCTGGCCGCCGGCCTGCTCGCCGGCTTTGCCGCCGGCATCTTCGGCATCGGCGGCGGCTTCGTCGTCGTGCCGGCGCTGCTGGTCGTGCTGCCGCTGCTGGGCGGGACGAAGGACGGCATCGCCCATGTCGCGATCGGCACGTCGGCTGCGACGATCATCCTGACCTCCATCCGATCGCTGCTGGCGCATTCCAAGCGCGGGGCGGTGGAGTTCGACGTCCTCAAGACATGGGCGCCCTGGATCATATTGGGCTGCGGCGCGGGCGTCGTGCTGGCGGGCCATGTCGATGGCCGGACGCTCAAGATGATCTTTGGCGCAGGCGTCATCCTGATGTCGCTCAACTTCCTGATCCCGGTGCTGAACGGCAAGGTGATCAGCGACCAGATGCCGTCGGGGCTGGCGCGCATCGGCATTGCAGGCGGGTTGGGCACCTTTTCCTCGCTGCTGGGCATCGGCGGCGGCACCATTGCCATCATGACGATGACGCTGTGCGGCCGCACCATCCACCGCGCCATCGCCACCGCATCGGGCATCGGCACGCTGATCGCCATCCCGACCACCATCGGCTTTGCCATCATCGGCTTCCGCGAAGGCGGCCTGCCCTGGGGTTCGCTGGGCTATATCAACATCCCCGCGACGATAGCGATCGCATCGATGTCGATGCTGACCGCGCCGCTGGGCGTGGCCGCCGCCCACAGCCTGCCCGCCGGGCCGCTGAAGAAGATTTTCGGCGTCTATCTGCTGATCATCGGTGCGCTGATGCTGCGCGCGGGGCTCAAGATCTGATAATGATCTGATAATCCGGCTGTATTTCTTAACGGCCGCCAGTGACCGCCTTAACAGGCTTTGTCACTGGCGGCCGTTCGCGCTATCTGACAGGCGGTGAAGATGGCGCAAACCGACCCGATTTCCGTGCTGCTGGTGGAAGATGACCCGGCGGCCCGCGCCAATATTGCCGAAATCCTCGCCCGCGCCGGCATGGTCGTCGACCTGGCCGAGGATGGCGCCGAAGGGCTCAAGCGCGCCGCATCGGGCCGCTATCATGTCATCATCCTCGATCGCACCCTGCCGCATCTTTCGGGCATCGACGTGGTGACGCGCATGCGCGTCGCCGGGATCGAGGCGCCGGTGCTGATGCTGTCCGCGCTCGGCCGCAGCGAGCATCGGGTCGAGGGGCTGGAAAGCGGCGTCGATGACTATATGGCCAAGCCCTTCGAGCCGGACGAACTGGTCGCCCGCGTGCGCGCTTTGTGGCGCCGGGCCGGGCGGTTGCAGCAGGATTCGGTGCTGCTGTTCGGCGACCTGGAATGCCATGTTAAGGCGCGCACCGCCCATCGCGCGGGCCGCCATGTGCCGCTGTCGCCCAAGGAATTCGCGCTGTTCCGCTACCTCATGGAACATGCCGGCGAAGTGGTCACGCGCGAAATGCTGCTGCGCCATGTGTGGAAACTCAGCTTCGATCCCCAGACCAACGTCGTCGACGTCAATGTCGGCCGCCTGCGCCGCAAGCTGGAGGAAGGGTTCGATAGCGTCGTGCTGGAGACGGTCTGGGGCACCGGCTATCGGTTGATCGCCGCCCATGGCTAGGTTCGGCCTGCTGCGCTCGGTCTTCGGCCGGGTCACGCTGTCGGCCCTGCTGGTCAGCCTGGCGTCCACGCTGGTGCTGTTCCTGGTGGTCGAACGGATCGTCGAGACCGACGGGCGCGTGATGCTGGGGCGAGAGGTCGATACCGATCTGGCGGGCCTGGCCGACATCTATGTCAGCAGCGGCGAGGCGGAATTGAGGGCGCGGATCGCCGATCGGCTGGCGATGGAGCGCGGCGACAGCGAAAAGGCCTATTATCTGCTCGCCGATGCGGCCGGGCGCCGGGTGGCGGGCAATATCGATCACTGGCCCGCCTTGGCGTCCGAAGTGTCCGAGGCCCGGCTGATTCGCCTGCCGGGCGGCGACCGCATGTTCGCGCGGGCGACGCTGCTTGGCCCCGACACCCGGCTGATCGTCGGGCGCAGCAATGTTCGGGCGCGGGCGCTGCAGACCCGGCTCGCCATCGCCTTTGCCATCGCCGGGGCCATCGTCGCCCTGCTCAGCCTTGCCGCCGGCCATTTCGCGGCGCGCCGCCTGCGACGCCGGGTCGAACGGATCAACCATGTCTTCGACGCGGTGCGCGCCGGCGATATCGGTGCGCGCGCACGCGCCACCGGGGCGAGCGACGAACTGGCTGAACTGGCCGCCAACACCAATGCGATGCTGGATCAGGTGCAGCGGTTGATGGAGGCCCAGCGCTCCGTGTCGGATCAGACCGCGCACGAGATCCGCACCCCGCTGATGCATCTCGACACGCGTATCCTGAAAGCGATGGAACGGACTGGGGATGAGGGGCTGTTGCGCACCCTGGGGCGGTCGCGCGACGAGATACGCAGCGTCGTGCGCTTGCTCGATTCCCTGCTCGACATTGCCGGCACCCAGGCGCTGCGCGGCGATCGCCGGGGCCTTGCCGATGTCGACCTCAGCGAGATTGCCGACAATCTGGCGGACCTTTATGGCGCCAGCGCGGAGGATCTGGGCATCGCCTTCAACGCGATGGTGGCGCCGGGCATATCTTTCCGCGCCGATCCGATGCAGATCACCCGGCTCTTGTCCAACCTGCTCGACAATGCGTTCAAATATGTGCCGCGCGGCGGCAGCGTGCTGCTCAGCCTGGCGCCGGGCCCGCTCATCATCGTGCAGGATAATGGCCGGGGCATCCCGGCCGATGCGCGCGAACTGGTCTTCGACCGCTATGTCCGGCTCGATCCGTCGCCCGGCAGCGGCCATGGTCTGGGGCTGGCGCTGGCCCGTGCGATTGCCGAACGCCATGGCCTGACCATCCATGTCGAGGATGCCGCGCCCGGCGCCCGCTTCGTCGTGCAGCCGGAGATGGCGGATGATTAGGCTCTTCCTGCCCCTGCTGATGCTGGGCGTCGGTCCGGTCGCGGTGGTCGAGGAGCCGATGCCGACCGATGCGCTGATGCGCACCCTGGCGGAGGGGGATCTGGCGCAGGCGCGCGGCGATCAAGCCGCACTCGCGGCGGCGGCCGACACTCTCAAGCTGCTCGGCGCGCGCCCGGCCGAGGGGCAGGATGACCTGTCCACCCTCTGGTCGCAGCAGGCGCAGGCCGGCGGCGCCGTCCATGCAGGGCCAGTCTATCGCGGTCGCGCGCTCGGCCCCGCCTATCGCCGCGGGTCTCTGGCGGCGGGCGGGCGGGTGACGCTGCGCCAGCTGTTCCTTGCCGGCCAGCGCGCGCAGATTTCGGTGGCGCGCGCCACCGGCATGGCGGCATCCCTGTCGGTCCGGGTGCGCAATGCCGATGGCGGCACGCTGTGCGCCAAGCCGGTCGCCGCGCCGCAGGCCGATTGCGCCTGGCTACCGCTGTTCACCGAACGCTATGCGATCGAGATAGAAAATGGCGGCAGCGCGCCGGCGACCTTCTATCTGGTGATCCGCTGATCTGATCCCAATTGCCTGAAAACAGGGCGGAAAAGCCCGATATTCGGCCCTTTTTGGCGCTGCGGCCCACCGCCGCCGCGCCTCGCTTCGTCCATTCTGCACATCCGTTCAGGCGCAAAATGCCGGTCCCGGTGCGTTATTGCCGCAGGTTCGATGAGGAAAGAGGAGAAACGTCATGAACCGTTCGATGCTTCTGACCGCCATCGCCATGGTCGGCATGACCCCGATCGCCGCCATGGCCCAGCCCCAGGCGCGTGGCCCGGCTCCGGGTGAAGGCCCGGTGAGCTATGAGGAACAGCTGGCGTCGGTCGAGGACCAGCTTGTCTATGAAGCGCCGATCGCCGGCGTGGAGAACAACTACTGGTTCAATTATCAGACCGACCTGGCCGAGGCGCGCAAGGAACTGACCAAGGATCTGCGCCATTCCAGCGATGCGGAGGATAATCGCGACGCCTGGGAGGAATATCGCACCGAACTGGCCGATGCCCGTGGCGACTATGCCAAGGAAATGGCCGAGAAGGGCTATCCGGTCGGCGAAGTCCGGGTGCTGGGCAGCAGCGGCCGCTGATCCGCGCGGCGCTGGCCCAAGTAAAAAGGGCTGGTCCGGTTATCCGGGCCAGCCCTTTTCGCATTACTGTGTGTAAGCCTTGGTCAGGCGATAGAGGAAGGCGCGGCCGTCGAGCAGCGACTTGACCCGGATGCGCTCATTGAGGCCATGGACCCCCTGGCCATCGGGGTCGGCGAACATGCCCGACACGCCATAGGTGGGGATGCCCGCCGCATTGGTGAAGCGCCCGTCGGTCGCCCCGGTCGCAAGCCGCGGGATCACCGGCACGCCCGGCCACATCTCCTTGGTCAGCGCCTCGATCGGCGCCATGATCTGCGGCGTCAGCTGCGGCGCCGACGATTTGGGCTGCGGCGGATCGGCCAGCGTCACCTTGACCTTCTCGTCGCCGCCCACCTGCGCCAGCTTGGCACGCACCGCCTCGACATCCTCGCCCGGAATGATGCGGCAATTGACGTTCGCGGTCACCGACTGGGGCTGGGCATTGGGGGCATGGCCGCCATTGATCAGCGTCGGGATGCAGGTGGTGCGCAGGGTGGCGTTCCAGCTCGGATTGGCGGCCGAGATCGCGGCATAGTCCGCCTCGGTCGCCTTGCCCGCGCCGACCGCCGCCATCGGCTGCGACAGCTTGGGATAGAGCGGCGCCGACGCGCCGAAATAGGCCTTGGCCGCCGGGGTCAGGTTCACCGGGAAATCATAGGCGTTCACATTGGCCAGCGCCTGCGCCATCCAGCCGATCGCGTTGAAATGCGGTTCCTGGCGCGAACTGTGGCCGCCCGGCGCGGTCGCGGTGAAGGTGAAGTCCTGATAGACCTTCTCGCCCGCCTGCACGCCATGGCTGACCGGCTTGCCATTTTCGTCCAGCGACCCGCCGCCGCCTTCGTTGAGCGCCCATCCGGCCGCCATCGCATCGGGCTTGTTCTTCAGCAGATATTCGACGCCGTTCAGTGCCTTCTCCGTCTCCTCGCCACAGGTCAGCGCCATCTTGATCGTGCGCTTGGGCTTGTAGCCTTCCTGCTTGAAACGGATCATGGCGTCGGCGAAGCTCGCCGCCATCGCCTTGTCGTCCGACGTGCCCCGGCCATAGAAATAGCCGCCTTCCTCGATCAGGGTGAAGGGATCGCGGCTCCAGTCCGCGCGCTTGGCCGCGACCACGTCGATATGGGCGAGCAGCAGCAGCGCGGGCAGCTTGGCGTTCGAACCGCGCAGCACGGCGGTCAGATTGCCTTCCTTGGGATGGGCCGGATCGACCACGACAGCGATATCGCCATCGGCATAGCCCGCCGCCTTCAGCCGCGTCGCAATCTGTTCGGCGGCGAGCGTGCAGCTGCCATTGGGCCAGCTCGAATCGGTCTCCACCAGTTCCTTGTAGAGGGTGCGGAAGGCGGCTTCGCCGGCGCGGGCCTGCGTGTCGGCCGCGGTAGCGGCGTGCAGCGGGCTGAGGCTGGCGGCCAGCAGCGCGGCGGCGGGCAAGGCGGCAACTAAGCGACGGGATGGCATGGGGCGATGTCCTTGTTCTGATTGTGCGACGCTTGGAAATGCGTCTCCCTGGCCCGGCTGGGCGGCGCGACTGTGCAGAAAGCCGGGGGCGGCGGCAAGGGGATGATTGATGCCCGCTGGCCCTGTTTGGTTGTGCATATCATGCACAATGGCTGTGCCTTGGGCTCATATTGTTTCGCCACATGGACAGGCGCATAGAGGGTTTGCCTGAAGCTCCAGCAATGCGCGCCCGATCCGGCGTGGCGGGCCGACGCGTCCGGCTTTCATTCTCCCGACCGGCGTCGCCGCCCTGCCTGGCCCCGCCCGATGATGCTGGATGTGCCGCGTGACGCCTGCCTTGCCACAAGCGCGCTGGATGGCCGATCGCTACGGCGGCCATGACGCGCTGTTCACGCTCAAGGCCTTTATCGCGGCGATGCTGGCCTATTATATCGCGCTGCGGATCGGGCTGGACCGGCCCTATTGGGCGATCATCACCGCCTATATCGTTGCCCAGCCGCTCGCCGGCGCGGTGTCGTCCAAGGCGATGTTCCGCCTGCTCGGCACCGTCATCGGCGCGGGCGTGGCGATCCTGCTGGTGCCATTGCTCGGCAATGCCCCCGAACTTCTCTCGCTCGCGCTGGCGCTGTGGCTCGGGCTCTGCACCTTCGTCGCGCTGCTCGACCGGACCCCGCGCGCCTATACCTTCCTGCTGGCGGGCTATACCGCCGGCATCGTCGCCTTCCCGGCGGTCGAGGCGCAGGCGACGATCTTCACCGCCGCTAGCCTGCGCGCCCAGGAAATCGGCATCGGCATCGCCTCGGCCACGCTGGTCCACAGCCTCGTCTTCCCGCGCACCGTGTCGGCTCGCCTCCAGGCGCGGATCGATGCGATCATGATCGACGCGGAACGCTGGTCGCGCGATTCCCTGCGGGTCGACCATGGCGATGCGGTCGTGACCCGCGACCGCCGGCAATTGGCGACCGATATCCACGAACTGCACCAGCTTGCCACCCATTTGCCGTTCGAAAGCAGCGCGCTGCGGCTGAAGGCCGGGGTGTTGCGCGCGCTGGAGACGCAGCTTTGCCTGCTGCTGCCGCTGGCCAGCGCGGTCGAGGATCGCTGTCGCCAGTTGCAGCGGGCCGATGCCTTGCCGCCGGCGGTCCATGTCCTGCTGGATGATGTCGTCGCCTGGCTGGGCGCGCCGGACGGGGAGGGGGCCTCGCCTGAAGCGCTGCGCGCCCGCGCCCGTGCCTGCGAACCCGATTGCCGCTTGCCCTTCGCCTGGCACGCGGCATTGCAGCTCAGCATGCTCGACCGGCTGGCCGAACTGGTCGCCGTCCATGCCATCTGCCGCGAGTTGCAGGCGGCGATGGGCGCCGATCGCATCCCCCTGTCACCGCCCGCGCGGGAAGCGATCCGCAACGCCCGCCGCCGCGTCCTGCATCGCGATTATGGCCTAGCGCTGCGCGGCGCGCTGGCGACCAGCCTCACCGTGCTGATCGGCTGCCTGCTCTGGATTCTGTCGGCCTGGCCGGCCGGGGCAGGGGCGGTCGTCATCGCCAGCATCATCTGTGCCCTGTTCAGCAATATGGACGATCCCGCGCCTGCTGCCTGGAAAGTGTGGCAGGGCACCTGCTGCGCGGTGCTGGTGGCCGCGCCCTATGCCTTTGCCATCCTGCCGCGCGTGTCCGACTTTCCGGTTCTGGTCGCAGTGCTGGCGCCGGCCTTCCTGCTGGTCGGTGCGATGATGGTGCGGCGGCGGCTGGCGGCGATGGCGATCGGCATGATCCTCTCGCTGCCCGGCCTGATGGGCCTCGATGGCTATTATACCGGGCAGTTCGACAGTTTCGCCAATGCCGCCATCGCCCAGATGCTGGGCGCGTTGCTCGCGGTCTGGGCGCTCAAGATGGTTCGCACCGTGGGCGCCGAACAATCCGCGCTGCGCCTGCTCCGGGCGGGCTGGCGCGATCTTGCCCTGCGCACCGATCCGCGCCAGCAGCCCGATACAGTCAAATGGATCAACACCATGCTCGACCGTATCGGCCTGCTGACCCCGCGCCTTGCCGAACTGGGCAGCGACACCACCGCGCCCTTGCTCGATATCCTGCGCGACACGCGCGTGGGCATGTCGCTCGACGATCTCCACCGCTTCCGGGTGCGCGCCCATGCCCGCGACGACCGGCTGCTCGATGTCGTGCTGGGGCGGGTGCGCCAGCATTTCGATCGGCTTGGCGCCAGGGGGCAGGCCGATCCCGATCCTGCGCTGGTGCGGGCCATCGATACGGCGCTCGCCACGATCGGCCGGAACGGCGCGGTCGATGATCGGCGGCTGGCGCTGCTGGCGCTCACCAGCCTGCGCCGCAACATCGCGCCCGATATTCCGCTCAGTCCGCGTCGGGATCGCGAAAATTCAGCCGCCGCGTGACGGTATAGTCCAGCACGCCGACCAGCAGATAGCTGATCCACTGCTTGATCAGCGTCAGGCCGGTGCGGCTGGTGCGATAGGTCTCCAGCGAAATCTGCCGGCTCTCGCCCGTCCGCTGGGTGATGAAGCTGCGCATCGCCTCGGCAAAGCCGGCATCCTCCACCCGCAGCATCAGCTCCAGGTTGAGGAACAGGCTGCGCATGTCGAAATTGGCCGATCCGATATAGACCGCATCGTCGATCACGATCAGCTTCATGTGCAGCTTGCAGGGCTGATATTCATATATCTCGACGCCGCGTCGCAGCAGCGGACCATAGAGCAGCCGTGCCGCCGCGATCGTCGCGCCATTGTCCGACAGGGCCGGCAGGATCAGGCGCGCGCCCTTGCGCCGGGCGGCGCGGGCGATCCGCTTCATCATGCCCCGGCCGGGCGAGAAATAGGCCTCGACCATGTCCAGTCGCTGCGCCCGGTCCATGTCATGCTTCACCACCTGCGCCCAGGGGCTCAGCCGCCGGGTCGGCCCGCCGATCAGCCAGCGAAACGGATCGGCCGGATCATGGTGCAGCGATGGGTGCCAGTGCCGCACCATCGCCCGCAGGGTGCGGAACCTTTGCCCCTTGCTCGTGACCCAGCGCCATAGCTGGCCATACCAGCGCGCCATCGCCTCGGCCTGCGGCCCTTCCAGCAGCAGCCCCAGGTCGCGCCAGCAATCGTCGGCGGGTATGCCGAAATAGCCATCCTCGACATTGAAGCCGCCGATCATCAGCCTTTTGTCGTCGGCCAGGGCGATCTTCTGATGATTGCGGATCAGGTAGCGGGTCGACCGGCGCGTCCCGAACCGGCCGAAATGGCCGCCCGCCGCGATCAGCGGGGCGAACAGGCTGTCGGGCGTATCGGACGATCCGAAGCCGTCGATCATCAGCGTCACGGCCACGCCGCGTGCCCGCGCCGCCACCAGCCGCTCGCAGATCAGCCGGCCGCTGCCATCGTCGGCGAAGATATAATAATAGAGTTTCAGGCTCGTGCGCGCGCCGTCGATCAGTCTGACCAGCGCATCGCGCAGCGCCGCGCCTTCTTCGATGACGGTCAGTCGGTTGCCGTTCAGCGTGACGCTGATCGGGCTGGTCGGGGCTTGCTGTTGTCGCGACGCCATGGCCCCTTCATGCGCCGCTTTGCCGCGGCGCGCCATGGCTTTATGGGCTTTTCATTGACTCGACAGGCCGCCACTGCTAGGCGCCAAGTTCAAGATTCCCTATTGATTTTTCAGGAGGCCCGATTGGCCCGCGTCACCGTCGAAGATTGCGTCGACAAGGTTACCAACCGTTTCGATCTCGTCCTGCTCGCCGCCCAGCGCGCGCGTGAAATTTCCGGTGGCGCCGAGCTGACGCTTGAGCGTGACCGCGACAAGAATCCGGTCGTCGCCCTGCGCGAAATCGCCGAGGAAACCATTCTGCCCGCCGACCTGCATGATTCGGTCGTTGCGTCGCTGCAGAAGGTCCAGATTGACGACGACGATACGCCCGATGAAATCGGTTCGATCGCCCAGTCGGCGGAGGCCCTGCGCCTGACCGCAGCGGCTCCGCCGCGCAACCAGAATATCGGCGGCGATTACGACGGCTGATTTTTCCACTTTCCGGTTTGGAGAGGGAAGGGGTCCGGCCCGCGCAAGCGGGACCGGGCCTCAATGATTCTGGGCACCGGATTCTGGTGCGTTATTTCCAGGCCGTCGCCAGCATCGCGTCGAGCATGTCGGCATAGGACCAGCCATCGGCCCGCGCGGCGATCGCCGACAGGCAATCCTGGTCTGCGCGCCCCGGCCGGCCCGCACCGGTCATGTTCGGCTTCATGTTGAGGTCGAACAGCTTAAACTGGCCGCTGGTATCGGCGCGGCAGTCGATGCGGATCACCGCGCGCGATTCCACCAGCTCGGCCGCCTTCACACAGGCATCCAGCATCGCCAGCACCGGCGCCTCCGTCATCCGTTCCGGGCCGATCGCGACGCTGTTCTGCGTCACCGCGACATCGCCATTATAGGGGGCGACACCGTCCTTCTGGTCGAAGCGCAGCACCGGGCGCAGCGCGAAATGGCGGTCGCCCCTTTCGCCTGACGGGCGCGGCGCGGCCGGCGGCAGGACAGTAATGGTCATTTCCTCGCCGTCCAGAAATTCCTCGACCATCAGCAGCGTGCCGAACTTGCCCTCGTCGATCAGGCTGCGGGCCGCGGCGTTCAGCGCATCGGCATCGCGCACCAGCGTCACGCCCTGGCTGCCCCGGCCACGCACGGGCTTCACGATCAGCGGGAAGGGAATGGCCAGATCGGTCAGGAGTTGCCCGACATCGGCCAGCGCATGCACGCCTTGGCTCGGCCGATCAGCCAGCAAAAAACCGCGCGCCACCGGCAAGCCGGCCTGTTCCAGCATCCGGTTGGTGGCGAACTTGTCGTCATATTTCTGCGTGGCGGCCGGGGTCTGGCCGACGATCGCGACCTGGCCCATCACGGCCTCGATCGGATGCCCCTCGAACAGCACGCTATTGGCCCAGATCGTGTCGGCGCCCGCCGCGATCGCGGCTGCTATCCCGTCGGCCGTGTCGGGGAATACCCATTGCATCGCCTGCGCCGGATCGGGCGCGGGCACCGGCGTTACCACCGTGCGGCCCAGCCCCTTCAATGCAAAGCCGATATCGGCCCCACCGTCGGAATAGCCGCCGGGCTTGGCATCCTTGCGCAGCCCGTCGATCACCGGCGGCGGCAGCGCCTGATAGAGCAGGGCGACCGCCGGCCCGCTCATGCCACCACCTCCGGCAGGCGCCAGTCGATCGCGCCGCGCCCCTTGGCCTCCAGAAAGTCATTGGCCTGCGAGAAATGGCGGCAGCCCAGAAAGCCGTTATGCGCCGACAGTGGCGAAGGATGGGCGGCCTTCAGCACCAGATGGCGCCCGGAATCGACGAAGCCGGCCTTGCGCTGGGCATAGGCGCCCCACAGCAGGAACACGACCGGCTCCTCCTTCTGCGCCACCAGCCGGACGATCGCGTCCGTGAACGTCTCCCAGCCCTTGCCCTGGTGCGACGCGGCGCGGCCCATCTCGACCGTCAGCACGCTGTTGAGCAGCAGCACGCCCTGCCGCGCCCAATGCTCCAGGAAGCCGTGCCGCGCGCGCGGCAGGCCGAGGTCGCTTTCCAGCTCCTTGTAGATATTGACCAGCGAGGGCGGCGTCCGCACGCCGGGCTGGACCGAAAAGCACAGGCCATGCGCCTGGCCCTCGCCATGATAGGGGTCTTGCCCCAGCACCACCACCTTCACTTGGTCCAGCGGCGTCAGGTCCAGCGCCCGGAAATATTCATTCCCCTTGGGGAAGATGCGCTTGCCCGCCGCCTTTTCCGCTTCGATGAACTGTTTCAGGCCCTGCATATGGGGGCTGGCGAACTGGTCGCGCAGCGGCGCGCGCCAGCTTTCGTGCAGCTTGATGGTGTCGTTCATGGCCGGCGTGATGAACCCCCGGCATGCCTGCGTCAACCGCGGGAAAAGCCGATCAAATATCTTGCCACCCGACCCATGATGGGCGACAGACGGGCCATGCCGTCTCTCCGTCAAATTGGCGCCAGCTGCGCCGCCCTTGGCCTGTTCTTTGCGCCCTTGCCGAGCGCCGATGCCTTCGGTCCGCCGCCCCGGCCGCAAGTGCTGCTGACGGCGGAGGCGCATCTCCTGGCGGAATTTGATCGCTTTGCCGCTTTGTCGGACGGCACGGTCGGTGTCGCGGTGCAGGATCTGCAGACCGGCGAGGTCCAGTCGCGCAATGGCGACACCCTCTTCCCCATGGCCAGCGCCTACAAGGTCGCGGTCGCGGGCCGTATCCTCTCGCTGGTCGATGCCGGCAGCCTGAAGCTCGACGACCGGCTCGCGCTCGATCCAGCGCTGGCGAGCGAGGGCGGCATCGCCTGGATGTTCTCGCGCCCCGGCGCGACTCTGCCGGTCAGCCAGTTGCTCGACCTGATGCTGACGCGCAGCGACAATAATGCGACCGACGTGCTGGTCGCCCGCGCCGGCGGGCCGAAGGCGGTCAGCGATTTCGTCGCCGGCCTCGGCATCCATGGCCTGCGCGTCGATAGCGATACCGCGCATCTTCTCTACCGCGCCATGGGTATCAATCCCCAGTCCGGCACCTTCCAGCAGAATGCCGGCGCCGCCCGCCGCGCCGATCCGATGATCCAGCGGCGCGACGTGCGCGACCTGCCGAACATGGACTTCATGCTCGATCCGCGCGACACGGCGACGCCGCTGGCGATGAACCAGCTGCTGGTCGCCTATGAATCGGGCAAGGCATTGAAGCCGGACAGCACGCAACTGCTCTTCACCATCATGGGCCATTGCCAGACCGGCAAGCTGCGTCTGTCGGGCATGTTGCCGCCCGGCACCCCGGTCGCGCACAAGACCGGGTCGCTCAACGGCGTCGGCAATGATGTCGGCATCATCGGCCTACCCGATGGCCGCCGCTTCGCCATCACCGTGTTCGTGATGAAGGACAGCCGGGGCCATGTCTCGCGCGACCAGATCATGGCCCAGGCCGCCCGTGCGGCCTATGATTATTTCCTCTTTGCGCCCAAGCGGCGCGTGGCGCTTAACAAGTTGAACGTCCACGTATAAAAGATGGGGCATAACAGAGAGGATGCCCCTTATGACCCAGATCACCCGGTTCCGGGACTTCTGGCCCTATTATCTGCAGGAACATGCCCGGCCCGCGACGCGCGCCATGCATTATGCCGGGACCAGCCTGGTGGTCGGCATCGCGGCCACTGCGGCCATTACGGGGCGATGGTGGCTGGCCGCTGCGCTGCCGGTCGCCGGCTATGGCTTCGCCTGGGTCAGCCATATGCTTATCGAGCGCAATCGCCCCGCCACCTTCCGCTATCCACTCTGGTCGCTGCGCGCCGATTTCGTGATGCTCCAGCGCTTCCTGACCGGCCATATGCGCCGCGATCTGGTTCGGGCCGGCATCCGCGCCGACGGCACGGTCGATCCGCAGCGTCGCATTCGAGTGTGATCCACAGCACACCCGCTTGATTCCCGCCGCCGCTCTGTCACAAGAGGGGCGCGATGGGGCTCACCGCGACATTCTCCCTGCCGACCGACCGGTCGGCGCTGGCCGCCCGCTGGCAGGCGCTGGAGGCGCGCAGCGATGCGTCCTTCTTCCTGCGCTGGACCTGGGTGGGGGCCTGGCTCGACAGCTATGGCGTGCGAACCGAACTGCTCGCTGTCACCGATGAAAGCGGACAGGATGTCGCGCTGGCGCTGGTCGGCCATGCGATGCGCCCGCGCCTGCTCGGCCCGGTGGCGACGCTCAGCCTCAACCAGTCGGGCGATCCGGTGATCGACCGGCCCTATGTCGAATATAATGGCCTGCTCGCCGCGCGCGGGCAGGAGGCGGCGGCCGTCGCTGCCGCGATCGACGCCATCGCCCGGCGCCGAGACTGGCGTGTATTGCGGCTGAGCGGCATCGCCCCGGATTCGCCGCTGCTGGGCCTGCCTGCTCGCCGCAAATTGCGGGTCGATGCCTCGCCCGTCTACCAGGTCGATCTCGATGCCGTGCGCGCCGCCGATGGCGACTATCTCTCGCTGCTCAGCAGCAATACGCGCAGCCAGATTCGCCGCGCGATGAAGGATCATGGCGGGCCGCTGCCCGACGTCACGGTCGGCACGCTGGATGACATCGCCCCCTGGCTGGACGAGATGGCCGCGCTCAACATGGGGCGCCATGCCGACAATGCCTGGGACGATCAGGGCTTTCGCCAGTTCGTCGCCACCATCGCGGCCCGCGGCCTGCCATCGGGCGCGGTCGAACTGCTGCGCTTTGCCGATGCCGGCGGCCCGGTCGGCCTGCTGGTCAATTTCGTGCAGGACGGGCAGGCGATGAACTATCAGTCCGCCTTCGCCCAGCCACGCACCGCCAAGGACAAGCCGGGCCTGCTCTGTCACGCCGCCGCCGTCGGCCATTATGCCGCGCAGGATTTCCGGCTCTATTCGCTGCTCGCCGGCAAGGATCGCTACAAGCAGAGCCTCTCCACGCGCGAGGAAGCGCTGGAATGGTGGCATGTCGAGCGTTTCAGCCCCCGGCTGGAGGCCGAGGCGCTGGCGCGCAGGATCCTTAAACGCCCAGCTTCCGCATGACCCGATAGACGAAGCGGCGAATGCCCTGTTGCTCGGGGCGTTCGCTCACCGTGCCGGTCGGCAGGCCGCGCTTGCGCAGCAGGGCGTTGAAACTGTGCAGTTCGCCCTCCGCCACGCTGCGGTCGGACCGCCAGGTGATCGACAGGCTGATCGATACGGCCGGGCCATTTTCCACGAAATGCGGGGCCTTGACCGGCACATGCACGGCCTCGCCGGGGCTGAGCGGAAAGGGGGTGCCGCGCGCCTTGAACCCGTCCTGCCAGATCAGGTTGCGATGGCCGCCATTGTGGAATTCCTCGCTCTTTTGCGCCGGCACCAGTTCCTCGTCGCGCGCCGGGAACACGGTCATCACCTTGGCCCCCATGATCTGCAGCAGGATATTATGCTCCGGGTCCATGTGGAACGGGGTGACGCTGCCGGGGGAGGTCAGGAAGATGAAGGCCTCGCGGTGGAGCATCGGTCCGGTGCTGCGCGCGACGATCGGCTCCAGCTCCGCCAGCGCCGCGTCCAGCAACGCGCCATAGGCCGGGTCGCGCTCGACATTCTTCAGCACCGCCCAGCTGCCATTGCTCTCGATCGTGCGGATCGTCTCGGCCAGGCTCAGCCCATTGGAAGGCGTATCCTCCGGCCGCACGCCCAGCGGCAGCTTGCCCAGATTATATTCGACCGCGCTCGCCGGCATCCGCTCGGCCAGCGTCGCCAGCGCATCCAGCGTCAGCAGCGCATGCCCGACCAATTGATGCGTCAGCTTGGTCGGCTGGTCGGGATAGGCGGCGGCAAAGGCGGCGCGCGCGCTGTCCGAAAAATGCGGCGCGTCGGTGGCGGGCGCCATCGGGCTATGCACGGTCATTCCTGTCCTTTCATGCGGCTGGCGATCCGTTCGACCCCGCCGGCCAATGCAAAGGCCGCTGCCCGGCGCAGGCGCGTCGCGCCCTTGCCCTGCAGGGCGATACGATATTGGACGATGCTGCGGCGCTCGGCCCACAGGCTGTCGATCATCGGATGATCGGCGGCGGCGCAACTGTCCATCCAGCCGATCGCCGGATCATCCTGCACTGCGTGCAGATTGGCTATCTCGATCAGCACGCCGGGTGAAAAGCGGCCCATCTCCTCGTCAAAGGCGATCTTGAAGGAAAAGGCGCCGTCGCCATGGCGGAAATTGACCAGCATCGCGATCGCCCGGCCATCCAGGTCGATGCGCAGGAAATGCAGCCGACCCGCCGCAAAGGCCGCGGCGCAGGCGGCGCGGAAGAAGGCGATGTCATCCGGCCTGCTCGCCAATGCGCTGCCCTCGCGGCCCTTCCATCCGGACGCCTCCAGCGCCAGAAAGTCGCCACACCAGCGCGGCAGGTCCGTGCCATCGTCCAACAATCGCTGCTCGACCGTCCCCAGTTCCGCCAGTCGCTTCTGCAGGCGGCGGATTTCCTTGCGCTTCTTGGCGCGGACATGGGTTTCCCAATAGGCGTCGGCCGACAGGTCGGATCGCAGCATTGCCCGGTCATGGCGATGCACCTCGCGCCGGCCGCGCCCTTGTTCGACGCACAGTGCTTCCAGCGCGGCGGCATTGGCGCCGGCCGCATCCAGTGCGCGCAGATGCAGGAAATGGGGCGCCCATTCCGCCTCGTCCAGTTGCGCCAGCAGGCTGCGCCACGCCGCCATCTCCTGACCACGCCGGATCAGCGGCGCGCCGAAGAAACAATGGTCGTGCATCCAGTTGGCGACGCAGCCGATCGGCAAGCGGCCATGGCGCGCCTGCACCGTCACCGGCAAAAGGCCGATCAGATCGCCATCCGCCTGCGCCTCGATCAGACGCACGTCACCATTGCTGGCCAGATGGTCGATCGCCGCTGCCAACAGGTCGGGCGCATAGAAGGCATTGGGTTCGGCCGCATCTGCGGCGAGGGTCGCCCAGCGCGCGCGCGGGTCCGTCAGCGCCAGGCTGTCGGATGCAAAGGGGGGAGATGGGTGCGCTGCCATGTCCATCGCCTCGCCTTAGCCGGGAAAGATTAGGGAATGCCTAAGTATTCCGCCGCATGGAAGCCTGTATCGAACGGCTTATGAGGGAAAGGGCTTTACATCGCGCGTCGGATTGTCTGTGAACCGCCATGGCTCTGGCGGCGACCCGCCTGTCGGCCCGATCAAGGAGGATGACGCTTTGACGATCCTGGTAACCGGCGCGGCCGGCTTCATCGGCATGGCGGTGGCGGACCGGCTGCTGGCCGACGGGCGTGCCGTGATCGGCATCGACAATCTCAACGACTATTATCAGGTTTCGCTCAAGCGCGACCGGATCGCGGCGCTCGAACAGCGCCATGGCAAGCTGTTCACCTTCGCCGAACTGGACTTTGCCGACATGCCCGCACTTCAGGCGCTGCTCGCCGATCATCCGATCGAGGCGATCGTCCATCTCGGCGCCCAGGCCGGCGTGCGCTATTCGTTGATCAACCCCCATGCCTATGTCCGCTCCAACCTTGCCGGCCATGTGAACATGCTCGAACTGGCGCGGGAACGGCGGGTGCGTCATCTGGTCTACGCCTCCTCCTCATCCGTCTATGGCGGCAATGAGGTGCTGCCCTTCCGGGTGGAGGATCGCACCGATCATCCGGTCTCCCTCTATGCCGCGACCAAGCGGGCGGACGAGCTGATGAGCGAGACCTATGCCCATCTGTTCCGCGTGCCGATGACGGGACTGCGCTTCTTCACCGTCTATGGTCCCTGGGGCCGGCCCGACATGGCGATGTGGATCTTCACCCAGAAGATCCTCGCCGGCGAACCCATACCGGTCTTCAACCATGGCCGGATGCAGCGCGACTTCACCTATATCGACGACATCGTCGCCGGGGTGATCGGCTGCCTTGATTCCCCGCCGGGCGACGACGGCGCGCTCAAGGCGGGCGGCAGCCGGGCGCCGCATCGGCTTTACAATATCGGCAATAATCGGCCCGAGGAACTGATGCACCTGATCGCCGTGCTGGAGGAGGCTGTGGGGCGCAAGGCGCAGCTGGACTTCCAGCCGATGCAGCCGGGCGACGTGCCGGCGACCTTCGCCGACATCAGTGCGATTGCCCAGGATATCGGCTTTGCGCCCACCACCGGGATCGAGTCGGGCGTGCCCCGATTCGTCAACTGGTATCGCGACTATCATCGCCTCTGAGTGTTGCGGCATATGTCGAGCTGTCGAAAAGTTCCTCGGCTTGTCGATAATTTGGCTCATTTCATCTTGTATTTCTGCCCCATTCCCCCTGCCTTCCGACTTCAGTGCCCCTTGCCGCACTTGCGAAATGGATTGCCATAAGTGCCTGAAACGGCGTAGACAGTTGCAGGGTGCTGATTGCGAAATCGGCCTGGGGTCGCGGAACAAGGGATGGACGCTGCGCTGGCAAGGCGCATCGACACCGCGGGCGTCAGCCGGAGCATGTCGGCGGCGATACGCGGAAAAAAGGGCAAGAAGCGTGTCGACAGTTTCGAAGATCGTTCCTTTCGGCTCGGGTGCGCATATTGTGGAGACGGCGTGCAGCAGTCTCGCCCTGGCAGCCAGGGGGCTCAATACACTCGAAGCCAAATTTTCCGACCGGGAATTTTCCGCCGCCTTCCTGCGGCTCGTCGGTATCATCATCAATGTCCGGGGACGGGTGATCGTCACCGGCATCGGCAAGAGCGGCATCGTCGCGCGCAAGATGACGGCGACGCTCACCTCCACAGGCACGCCGGCGCTGTTCCTGCATCCGGCCGATGCCGGCCATGGCGATCTGGGCATGGTGACGCCGGACGATGTCGTGCTGATGCTGTCCCATTCGGGTGAATCCACCGAACTCGGGCCGATCATCCATTATTGCAAGCGCTTCGGCGTCCCGCTGCTGGCGATGACGGCGCAGGCGCAGAGCACCGTGGCCGAGGCTGCCGATGTCTGCATGCTGATGCCGGCGGTGCGCGAAGCCTGCCCCAACATGCTGGCGCCCACCACATCGACCACCTTGCAGATGGCCTTTGGTGACGCACTGGCGATGTCGCTGATGGAAATGCGCGGCTTTTCGGCCGACGATTTCTACAAATTCCACCCCAATGGCCGTCTCGGGGCACAGCTCGTCAAGGTGCGCGAACTGATGTCGGCGGGCAGCGACGTGCCGCGGGTGTGCGAGGATTCCTCGCTGCTCGACGCCACGATCGAGATGACCCGTGCGCGCCTTGGCGGCACGGCCATCGTCGACCAGGGTGGCCAACTGATCGGCGCCTTCACTGATGGCGATCTGCGCCGGGCCGTGACCGGCAAGCAGAATCTGACCGATGCGGTCGGCCGTTTCATGACCGTGACGCCGCAGTCGATCGGTCCCGACGAACTGGCGTCGGAAGCGCTGCGCATCATGCACGATCGCAACATCACCCTGCTGTTCGTGTGCGAGGATGGCGATCTGGTCGGCGCGCTTCACATGCATGATCTGCTGCACGCCGGGGTCGCCTGACCATATTGGTGGTCATTCCGGCGCGGGCGGGTTCGTCCCGCCTGCCGCGCAAGCCGCTGCGCCTCATTGCGGGGCGCAGCCTGCTGCATCGCACGATCGCCATGGCGCGCGCGGCGATCGGTTCGCGCGCCGGCGTCGCTCTGGTCGTCGCCACCGATGATGACGAGATTGCAGCCCATGCGCAGGCCGCCGGCTGCGACGCGGTGATGACCGACAGCGCGATCGCTACCGGCTCCGGCCGCGCGCTCGCTGCTGCCCGCGCGCAGGCCACCCAGCCCGACTTCGTCGTCAATCTCCAGGGGGATTCGCCCTTCCAGCCCAAGGGAGCGCTGGGCGCGGTGATCGAGGCGCTGGATGCCGGCGCGCAGGTCGCGACCCCGGTGATCGGGCTCGACTGGGCCGCGCTCGATGCGCTGCGCGAGCATAAGCAACGCTCGCCCTTCAGCGGCACGACCTGCGCGCGCGGTGCGGATGGCCGGGCGCTCTGGTTCTCCAAGACGATCATTCCCGCCATCCGCGACGAGAACAGGCTGCGCGCAGCCGGTCCCATATCCCCCGTCTGGCGTCATGTCGGCCTCTATGGCTATGCCTATGACGCGCTTGCCCGGTTCGAGGCATCGCCGCCCACGGCGCTCGAAAATCTGGAAGGGCTGGAGCAGTTGCGGCTGCTGGAACTGGGCATCGATATCATGACCGTCCCGGTCGATCTGCCCGTTTTCGACAGCAGCGGCATCGATACCGAGGCCGATATCCAGCGGGTCGAGGCGCTGATTGCCGCCCATGGAGACCCGACGCCGGCCCTGTCATGAGCCGGCGCATCTTCGTCATCCGCCACGGCAACACCTTCGCCTCCAGCGCCGATGCGCGCCGGGTCGGGGCCGGCACCGACATTCCGCTGGTCGACAGTGGCATGGCCCAGGCCCAGCGTCTCGCCAGCTATTTCGCGGCTCGGTCGTTGGGCGCCGTGCGCCTCTACAGCGGCCCGTTGCAGCGCGCGCGCCAGACTGCGGCGCCGATCGCGGCCGCGCTCGACCATCCGATCGACGCCATCCTGCCCTGGCTCGACGAGATCGACCATGGCCCGGACGAGGGGCAGCCCGAGGCGACCGTCGTTGCGCGGCTCGGCGAAGCGGCGATCGCCGCCTGGGACCGGGACGGGATCGCGCCCGATGGCTGGACCGTCGACGCCCCCGCACGCATCGCTGCCTGGCGCACCTGGTTCGCCGCGGAAGGGGAGGGGACGGAATTGCTGGTCACCAGCAACGGCGCCGCCCGCTTCGCCGTGCTGGCGCTGGGCCTCGCTTATGGCCAGCTCAAGCTGCGCACCGGGGCCTTTGGCGAACTGGTCGTCGATGCGCCGGGCCAGGTGCGGCTGTTGCGCTGGGACGAGCGCCCCTAAGGATTATTCCCGGCCGATCTCCGCAAAGCCCGCGATTGGCCCCCGCTCTTGATCGGGTCATTCTGTCCCCGCGCAGAATGTTCGAAAGGGGAAGGCGCTTGGCCATGCAGACCGGATATCATCGCAAGATCGCCTGGCTCGCAGGCCTGGTCGCCATGGCGCCGCTGCCGGCGATCGCGCAGGATGCGGGATCGCCGGCAGCGCCTGCCATCACCTCCGGCCCACCGCCGGCGGGCGGCAGCGACCAGGATCTGGCGCTGCAATTGTCCAACCCGGTCGCCTCGCTGATCAGCGTGCCGTTCCAGGAAAATCTCGACTTCGGCGCCGGGGATGATGGCATCAAGTCGACGCTGAATATCCAGCCGGTGGTGCCGATCAGCGTCGGCAAGGACTGGAACATGATCGTGCGCACCATCGTGCCGGTCGTCGCGCAGAATAGCTATCAGGGACCGGGCACGGATGCCTTCGGCCTTGGCGATATCACCCAGAGCTTCTTCTTCTCGCCCAAGGAGAATAAGGGCATCATCTGGGGCGTGGGCCCCGCCATCCTCTATCCCTCGGCAACCGATCGCTATCTGGGCGGGGACAAGTGGGGCGCCGGCCCGACCGTCGTGCTGCTCAAGCAGATGGGCCAGAACACGGTCGGTTTCCTCGGCAATCATATCTGGTCGATCGCCGGCAAGGACGACCGTTCCGACGTCAGCGCCAGCTTCATGCAGCCCTTCTTCAGCCACACCACGTCCCACGCCACCACCTATGGCATCAATGCCGAAGCCGCCTATGACTGGAAGGGCAAGGACTGGCTGATCCCGGTCAATCTCACCGTCACGCAACTGACCAAGGTCGGCGATCAGGCGGTGCAGGTGGGCCTTGGCGGCAAATATTATGCCGTCTCGCCCGACGGCGGCCCCGAATGGGGCATCCGCATGATCTTCACCCTGCTGTTCCCGAAGAAATAGCGGGCTTCCCAGCCGGCTAAGCCGAAGGCCAGCGTCCCTGGAGCGGAGCAAACAACATTCGGAGCCGTGAGACGACTACCCCAGATATGGGACGGCCGCGACATGATGCCAGCTGAATGGGCACGATGGGTGGTTAGCGGAATAGTATCTGTGGTCGCTCCATCGGATGCAAGCGGTAAAT